>CAZSUW010000077.1:0-9538 GCA_964610115.1 uncultured Algimonas sp. | reverse complement strand
CCCGCCGCCCGGCCAAACACGACCAGATCGATCAAGCTGTTCGAGCCGAGGCGGTTCGCGCCGTGAACGGACACGCAGGCCGCTTCACCCACGGCCATCAGACCCGGCACAACACTGTCCGGATCGCCGTCTTTCAGCGTCACGACTTCGCCGTGATAATTGGTTGGGATACCACCCATATTATAGTGACAGGTCGGCAGAACCGGGATCGGCTCTTTCGTCACGTCCACGCCCGCGAAGATCTTCGCGGTCTCTGAAATCCCGGGAAGACGCTCGGCCAGCACCGCTGGATCGAGGTGATCGAGGTGCAGGAAGATGTGGTCCTTATTCGGGCCGACACCGCGGCCTTCGCGGATTTCAATCGTCATGGCGCGGGAGACCACATCACGGGACGCGAGGTCTTTCGCGGATGGGGCATAGCGCTCCATAAAGCGTTCGCCTTCGGAGTTAGTGAGGTAGCCGCCCTCACCGCGGGACCCTTCGGTAATCAAGCAGCCCGCGCCGTAAATGCCGGTCGGGTGGAATTGGATGAATTCCATGTCTTGCAGAGGCAGGCCTGCGCGCAGGACCATGGCATTGCCGTCACCCGTGCACGTGTGGGCTGATGTGGCAGAGAAGAACACACGACCATAGCCGCCGGTGGCGAGGATCACGGTCTGCGCCTTGAAACGATGCAGCGTGCCATCATCCAGTTTCCACGCCGTAATGCCGCGGCACTTGCCGTCTTCCATAATCAGGTCGAGCGCGAAATATTCGATGAAGAATTCCGTCTGGTGGCGCAGCGACTGGCCATAGAGCGTATGCAGCATGGCATGGCCGGTCCGGTCTGCGGCGGCGCAGGTGCGCTGCGCTTCGGGGCCTTGACCCATATTCTGCATCATCCCGCCAAAGGGACGCTGATAGATCTTGCCTTCGTCTGTGCGCGAAAAGGGCATGCCCCAATGTTCCAGCTCATACACAGCATCCGGCGCGTTGCGGCAGAGATATTCGATGGAGTCTTGGTCACCGAGCCAATCAGAGCCTTTGACCGTGTCATACATGTGCCAGCGCCAATCATCAGGGGACATATTACCGAGGCTGGCCGCGATGCCGCCTTGGGCGGCGACTGTGTGGGACCGGGTCGGGAACACTTTGGAAACACAGGCCGTCTTGAGGCCTTGCTGTGCCGCGCCGAGTGCTGCGCGCAATCCGGAGCCGCCCGCGCCGACGACGACGACGTCATATTCGTGATCTACCCATTCGGTCATATTTTTGTCCTACTGCCCGTTGGCGCCTGGATTAGAAAAAGGTCGGCAGGATAAGGCCCACCGCGCAACACAGCCATAAAATGAGCGCCACAGACGTATTCTTCAACAGGCCGAAACGACGCAGACCCCCGCTAAAGTAATCCATGATAACTTCGTCCATTTCCAGCTTAGCGTATAAAATCGCAGCGGTCAGGAAAGCCAGCATGCCGAGCGCTCCCATCGGGCTGGACAGCCACGCCATGACGCCATCAGGGCCGCTTTGGATTGCTTTCAGCGCACTCCAAATTGCGAAGGGTAAGCCAATAATAACGCCCCAGCCCGCAAGGCTGTGCTTCTTAAAATGTTTCGTGCCGTGGGCGCGTGAATTCGCACTCATTAGACCGCTCCGATTCCGGCGATCCCGCCTAAGGTCAGGCCCGCTGCCAAAATGACGGCTGCCGCGATCATGACGTAAGACAGGCGATTATTCAGCTGCGGGTCGAACAAGTCCCCCCGGTTCCAGATCGCATGACGCAACTGCGCCAGCGCCATAAAGATAAAAGCAAACAGAAAGATAAACAGACCGATCGCGCCGAGCGGACTAAAGACCAGACCCGCCAAAGGCAGTTCGCCGGTCAAACCGATCACCAACAGGCCGACACCCACAATCGCCAGCGCTACATAACAAATAATGGCGGAAGCGCGGTGCAGGATCGAGCTCATCATCGCGCCGTGCCAGCGCCACACTTGCAAGTGGGGCGACATCGGTCGCGGATCGGTCCATTCGGATGACATGATGATGAAACTCCCTCGGCGCGCACTGGAACTTGCCCAGCACTGGAAACCCCACAGCCTCTATGCCGCTGATGAAAACGGGTCAATGTTGCAGCGCGGGCTTTATTTGCAGGTAAGAATGAATTGCGATCCAGCAAGGCGCAACAGACCCTTCCCCCTTTGGCAAACCCGCGTTAGTGCGCCCGGATGACAAACACAGCTTTCACGCCCCTTACACTGCCCAATGGCGCGACCCTTTCCAACCGCCTGGCCAAGGCGGCCATGGAAGAGAATATGGCAGATCAAGCGTCCGGCTTAGGCCAAGTCCCGGGAGACCGCCTCGTCAATCTTTACCAGCGTTGGGCCGATGGTGGTGTCGGTATGATCATCACCGGCAATGTTATGGTGGACCCGACAGCCATGACCGGACCAGGCGGAATTGTCCTACAGCACGGAACGCTTGACCACGCAGATATACGCAACCGCTTTGAATGCTGGGCGCAAGCCGGCAAGAGCGGCGGCGCGCATTTGGTCATGCAGATTAGCCACCCCGGACGACAGGTCTATGCTGCGCAAGGAACGGAAACCGTCAGCGCCTCGGCCACGCGGCTGGATATGGGCAGCGGAGCGATCAATAAGCTCTTCGCCCAAGCCCGCGCGCTTACGGGCGATGAAATTCGGGGAATGATCCGCCGTTTCGCAGAGACGGCCCTCGCAGCGGAAGCGGCCGGATTTGATGGCGTGCAAATTCACGCCGCGCATGGCTATCTCCTTGCACAATTCCTGTCACCGCTGACCAACCTACGCGAAGATGAGTGGGGTGGCCCGCTCGAAAACCGGGCGCGGCTTTTGCTGGAAATCATTCGCGCCGTTCGGGACCGCGTTCGGGAGGATTTTACTGTCGGGGTCAAACTGAACAGCGCCGACTTCCAGAAAGGTGGCTTTGATGTCGGCGACGCAACGCAAGTCGTCGACTGGCTGGGCGCAGAAGCCGTCGACTTTGTCGAGATCAGCGGTGGTACCTATGAATCCGCTGCCATGATGGGGGAAAGCCAGGACGGCCGTATTTCCCAAAGCACTGTCGCGCGCGAAGCCTTCTTTCTCGACTTCGCCAAAGAGATCGCGGGAGTTGCCAAAATGCCGCTTATGGTGACGGGCGGCATCACCCGCCGCGAAACCGTAGAGCGCGTCATTGCGACAGAGGGCGTCGCCCTCGCCGGGATTGCGCGCGCCCTGATCATCACGCCGGACCTGCCCAATCGCTGGAAAGCGGGCGAAGATATTGTCGGTCCTGTGCAAACCGTCAGTTGGAAAAACCCAGCTCTTCGGAGCCTTGCCAATATGGCGCTCGCCAAAGGCAACCTGCGCCGGATGAGTGAAGGCGACGCGCCTAAGACAAAACTCAACCCCATCCTCCAGAGCGCCGCACAACAAATGCGCCAAGCCGGACAGACGAAACGCTATAAGGCTTGGCTGGAGCAGAACGCCTAGACTCTCGCCAAGACCATGAAATGTTTCACGTGAAACATTTTAAAAATGTTCAAAGTGTTTCACGTGAAACACTTTGATTATACGCCGCGCAGCGGACGCGGGCCTTACAGCCCAATGCTCCGATAATGCAGCGCAATGTCGCTGATCGCGACGTAGAAGGCTGCGGTGCGCAAGTCCTCTAACTCCGGCTTTTCCTTCAAGGCTTTGCGAATGTTCTGATAAGCAAGGCGCATCGTATCATCGAGGCCCGCGCGGACCAGATCCAGCTCGTCAGCGCCGTCCATAAATTCGGACTTAAAGTCGTCCGAGAGTTTCACGCCGGATTCTTCCAAGGCCTGAATCAGGTGCAGGTTGCGCGCTTCTTCATTACGGCGTTGCATTCGGCCAAAGCGGATATGGCTGATATTTTTGACCCATTCAAAGTAAGACACAGTCACACCACCTGCATTGGCATACATATCCGGAATGACGGTAATACCGCGATCGCGTAGGATCTTATCGGCCTTACCGGTTACAGGACCATTCGCCGCTTCAATGATCAGATTAGCGCGAATGGAATAGGCATTATCGAGATTGATCTGCCCTTCCAACGCGGCAGGGATCAGTATGTCGCATTTGTCACAAAGCGCGGCGACGCCGTCTTCATCAAATTCGCCGCCGTCAAAATCCTTGAGCGGCTTTCCAGCGATGAGATGTTGTTTCAAGGCTTCAATATCGAGGCCGTCTTTATTGCGAATTACGCCTTCACGTTCGACAACCGCCGTAATGCGCGCGCCGTCTTCTTCAGATAGAAATTTCGCCGCGTGATAGCCCACATTCCCCAAGCCTTGGACGACAATGTTTTTATCTTCGAGGTCTCCGCGAAGGCCTGCCGCCTCCACATCGTCTTCATGGCGAAAGAATTCGCGTAGGGCATATTGAACACCGCGGCCTGTGGCTTCGACGCGGCCTTCAATACCGCCGAGATGAACAGGCTTACCGGTGACGCAGGCAATATTGTCGATATTATCGTTATGCAGACGGCGATATTCATCCATCATCCAGCTCATTTCACGCTCACCTGTGCCCATATCCGGGGCCGGCACGTTCAGTGAGGGATGGATCAAATCACGGCGGGACAACTCGAATGTAAAGCGGCGCGTAATGCGTTCCAGCTCTTCTTCATTCCAATCCTTTGGATTAATGCAGAGTCCGCCTTTGGAGCCCCCAAACGGGACTTCGACCAGCGCGCATTTATAAGTCATCAGCGCGGCAAGCGCCTCGACTTCGTCCTGATTGACGTGAGAGCTGTAGCGGATACCGCCTTTTACCGGCTCACGATGTTCGGAATGCACCGAGCGATAACCCACAAAGGTCTTGATCTCGCCCCGCAATTTCACGCCAAAGCGCACAATATAGGTCGCGTTGCAAACCCGGATTTTGTCGATCAAGCTCTGCGGTAAATCCATGAAACTGGCAGCACGGTTGAACATAAGTTCGACTGACTCGCGAAAGCCGAGCTCTTTTGATGATGACCCCATATTGGCGTTGGAGGACATATCCATCTCCTGTGCTTGGCCGATTCGCTTTGGCCTCTGCCGCAACATTTCTTGCACCGATACAAGCCTTGGACGCCACTGTCGTTCTAAAAGTGAGGCAAAGAGCCAAAACTTTGCCTTAACCGGGCCTTAGCCAAGTTCGTCTAACGCCAAATCCAATAGGAAAAAGAGCCTTTGTGATGACCGCACCGATAGATCCCGTATTAGACCCTGCCTCTGCCCCACCCCCGTCCGGGCCTCAACCTTGGCAACCTCCGGCCGGATCAGCGCCAGGGGCTGTTGGCGGTACGCCCTTTAATCCGAGACAGGCCGTTCAGCAGCAATCTATCCAGCAGCAGCCTGTTCCGCAGCCGGCCAGCCCGCAGCAGGCCAGCCCCCAGCAGGCCGCACAGCCACATCCTATGGCGCGCCCTCAAGCCTTACCGCCGCAGCCGCAAGGTTATGCGCCATATGCCATGCCGCATCCGTCTACGCCTCACCCTGCGCAACCTCATCCAGCGCAGTCTCAGCCATCACAGCCCCAACAAGGCCTGCCGATGCAAACTGGGCCGCAATATGCTAACACGCCGATGCCGTCACAGACGCCCCTCCAAGCCCTGCCGCCGCATACACCGATGCAGCCTCATCCTTATCCGGCCCGTAATTCGGCGACCCCTAATTCGGCGGCCCAACCTTACGGCGCGCCGATGCTGCCTGCCGCGCCCTACGCAACGCCGCCCATGGCCCAGCCTGTTGGATATGCGCCGCCCCCCTCACCGGTGGCCGAAGCCCCAGCTCCGTCGAAAAGCCTTGTTAAGCGCTTATTGAAGCGTACGCCGAAACCGGACCCTGCTTCTTCGGCTGCGTCCATGCCGGTAGGGGCCGTGACCGCAGAAAAATCTGCCGGGTCCCGCACACCCTTTCTGGCCGGGCTTCTTACGGGCATGGCTTTAATGTTTTTAGGGTCCACCCTGCTGGGTGGCGGAGATCCCGAACCCGCTTCTTTCGCTCCAGAACCGTTTGCAGAGGCCGCGCCAGCAACAGGCACATTTATGGACAGCGTAACCGGCGAAGCCGCTACGCCATAGGCCGTTCCGCGCGATCTGGCGCGACGGGCATCCGACCAGGGTTAGTTATTCTTGCCGGCTTTCCGGTCGCGGGCTTTGAGGAGGCGTAAACGCAGCGCGTTGATTTTAATGAACCCGCCCGCATCGGCCTGATCATAAACATCGTCTTCTTCAAACGTGACGTGTTCCTGGCTGTAGAGAGAATAGGGCGAGCGACGCCCGACAACATCGACACTGCCCTTATAGAGCTTGAGCCGGACCGTGCCTGTGACAAGCTCTTGGCTTTTATCGATCGCGGCTTGCAACATTTCGCGCTCTGGCGAGTACCAAAATCCATTATAGATCAGCTCTGCATATTTCGGCATCAGCTCATCTTTTAAGTGCATGGCGCCTTTATCCATCGTGATCTGCTCAATCCCGCGATGCGCCATGAGCAAAATCGTCCCGCCTGGCGTTTCGTAAATGCCGCGCGATTTCATGCCGACAAAGCGGTTTTCCAACAGATCCAAGCGACCAATGCCGTTAGCACCGCCGAGTTCGTTCAACTTGGTCAGGAGGGTTGCCGGGCTCATTTCAACGCCGTCAAGACTGACCGCATCACCACGCTCAAAGCCCACTTCGATATAGGTCGGTGTGTCTGGTGCGTCTTCCGGGCTAATCGTGCGCTGATAGACAAAAGCGGGCGCTTCATCATTTGGGTCTTCGAGGACTTTGCCTTCGGACGAGGTATGCAGCAGGTTCGCATCAACAGAAAAGGGCGCTTCGCCGCGCTTGTCTTTTGCAATCTCAATGCCGTGTTTTTCGGCATATTCGATCAGCTTCGTCCGGGAATTCAAATCCCACTCCCGCCACGGCGCAATGACTTTGATGTCCGGATCGAGCGCGTAATAGCCGAGTTCAAACCGGACCTGATCATTCCCTTTACCCGTCGCGCCATGACACACGGCGTCAGCGCCGACTTCGTGGGCGATCTCGATCTGGCGTTTTGAAATCAGGGGGCGCGCTATAGAGGTGCCAAGTAGGTAAAGCCCTTCATAAACTGTATTGGCGCGGAACATGGGAAAAACAAAGTCGCGCACAAATTCTTCGCGCAAATCGTCGATATAAATGTTCTCAGGGTTTACCCCCGCCGCGAGCGCTTTGGCGCGGGCCGGTTCTAATTCCTCACCCTGGCCCAAATCGGCTGTGAAGGTCACGACCTCGCAGCCTTTTTCTTCCTGTAACCATTTTAGAATGATCGACGTGTCTAAACCGCCGGAATAGGCGAGGACGACCTTTTTGGGTGACGACATGATGGGGCTCCGATCCTAATCTCGCCGCGATTAGCGAAAGAAGGTTAAAAGACAACCCATAGCCGCCAATTCGCTGTCAGTCCTTGGCTTGCCAAACCCGAACATAGTCCACTTCCATGACAGCCGGAAAAGCGGCTTCGTCAATACCCTCTTGCCCGCCCCATGTGCCGCCAATGGCGACGTTCAGAAGCAAATGAAAGTCCTTATCAAAGGGCCACGCGCCTTCACCCGCGCCCGTATTTGTGAAGGTGAAATAAGGCGTGTCGTTCAGGCTGACCGTCAGGTTTTCAGCGTTCCAATCCAAACGATGAACATGCCACGTGCCGCAAGCGGGATCTGTGTCGACAGTCTCCCCTCTCTGTGTACCATCCCTATGATTGAAATCACGCGTATGGATAGTGGCGTGGAAGGTCGTCGGTTGAAATCCGACATATTCCATAATGTCGATTTCGCCCCCATCCGGCCAGCCATGATCGCCTTCGGGTAGCATCCAAAACGCCGGCCAAAGCCCCCGTCCACACGGCACTTTAATCCGCGCTTCCGCCCGGCCATATTGAAAGCCGAACAATCCTTTTGTGTGTAGGCGCGCCGAAGACCAATCCTGACCGCCATAATCCGCTGCCTCCGTTGGCGCCCCTTGTCGGGCAATGATCCGCAACGACCCTTGCGCTATTTCCGCATTATCCGGCCCGTAATATTGCAACTCTTCATTATACCAGCCATCGCGGTTGCGGTGCATATCAAACGCCCATTTCCGGGAGTCCGGGGCCGTACCGTCCTGAAAATCATCTTCGAAAATCAATGTTAGATCGGCCTCCGCCATATCGGGCGTCGTCCCTTTCGCCGCTTGTGGATCCGGCGCAGGTGGTGGTGGTGGCGTCACGGCGGCAGGCGGCGAAATGGGTTGAGATGAACCTGTTGAGCCGCACCCCGTTATCACGGCTGCACTGACCATCAGAAATCCCGCGAGTCGACCCAATTGAAAACACTTTGGAGGCATGTCTCGCTCCACTCCCCATTATCTTATTTGTGTTAGCGATAACAGGAACGGGCGCACAGCGCAAACCCTACGGATATTTCATGCTCTTTCGACTGAGGTCCCCTTGCGTCTGAAAAAGGACTTCCGACATAGAATTGCAGGCTTGCGTAGGGTCTTCCCTCTCTCCCTTGCGCGGGTCTGCACCTAATGCGTGAGTTTTCCGAGCGCCCAGAGCAGGACCGCTTTCTGCGCGTGAAGGCGGTTCTCGGCTTCATCCCAGATGGCACTGTCAGGGTTTTCCATTAAGGTATCTGTGATTTCCTGCCCCCGATAGGCAGGAAGGCAGTGCAAGACGATTGCTTCAGGCTTTGCTTTCGCCATCCGGTCCTCATTGACCTGATAAGGGCTAAGTGCCGCAAGACGGGCATCATAGTCTGCGTCGCCCATAGAGACGAAACAATCCGTGACCACGACATCCGCGCCGTCAACCGCGTCATCAGGGTTATCTGTTAGAGTGATCTTCGCCCCGGCCGCTTTTGCCCGCTCTACATCTTGGCCGGACAGGCGGTAGCCTTCGGGACTGGCTACAACAAGCTCTATTCCCGTCTGAGCCGCAACATTCACAAAACTCATGGCAACATTATTGCCATCCCCAATCCAAGCGATCTTTGCCCCCTTTAGCGCGATACCCTGCGCTTCAATGGTCATCAGATCCGCCATAATCTGACAGGGATGATTATAATCCGACAGCCCATTGATGATGGGCACAGACGCGTGGGTGGCAAAACCGCTGAGCGTCGCGTGATCATTCACACGCAGCATAATCGCATCAACATAGCGGGATAAAACCCGCGCCGTGTCGCGTACGGGCTCGCCTCGACCCAATTGCATCGTATCGGACGTGGCCACAATCGCGCTACCGCCAAGTTGCCGCATTGCCTGCTCAAAAGAAAAACGCGTACGCGTCGACGATTTTTCAAAGATCATCGCCAAAGTATGCCCGGCCAGTGGCGCATCGCGATCAATGGCCCCTTTCGGCAAGCCAAGTCGCGCCGTTTTCCGCTGCGCGGCTTCGTCCAGAATAGCGCGGATATCTTTTGCGGACAGGTCCGCCAGAGAAAGAAAATGCTGCATAGACCCTGATTGCCAAGCGGCAGCTCTATGGCAACAAAAAAAGCCGCCCATCGGCGGC
>CAZSUW010000076.1:0-9806 GCA_964610115.1 uncultured Algimonas sp. | reverse complement strand
CTCCCGCCGCGAAGGACTTACACCCTTCGCCCCAATCCGCCCCACCCATAAAAGGCCAACGCGCCTCCTCGTCGTCGGGTGGAAGGGTGGGACTGTGTCACAGGTTTTGAAAGGGGGGATGGGAAAATCAAAACCGCAATCCTTTCCATGGATCCCCCGGTTTATCCGGGGGATCCATGGGCCAAAGGTGGGGTGGATCACCCGATCAAGTCGGGTGATGACAAAGAGAAAGGAGTCGCGTACCGCGTAAGGTGTGGCGTCTGTTAGCCTGCGAAGCAGCCGAGCAAAGCGAGAATTCTATCGTCAAACAGACGTCCCCGGTTTTATACCGGGGCCGCTCTCTGTCTTACACCCACGCCCAACGGCCCCGGCACAAGGCCGGGGACGAGGACATTTATTTCTCTGTCAGCCTCTATCTTCATGCCCCTCTCCTTTTCCCTTGCACTTCCATCTCTTTTTTCATATATTTCTGTTATGACAGAAGTTACGAAAACGATTGACGTAATGCCCGAGGCGGTTCGGCGCTTTATTTTGCATTGGGGCGATATGGGGCAGCAATGGGGGGTGAACCGGTCCATCGCGCAGATTCACGCCTTGCTTTACATCACGGAGAAGCCCCTGCCCGCCGATGTCATTAGTGAAACCCTGGGCATTGCGCGGAGTAATGTCAGCAACAGCCTCAAAGAACTCATGGGCTATAAGATCATCCGGCGTATGCCCGTCAGCGGGGATCGACGCGATCATTTCACGGCTGAAACTGATGTTTGGGAACTCGCCCGGCGGATCGCCGCCGTGCGAAAAGCGCGCGAAATTGACCCCGCGCTAGAGACACTCGCCCACTGCCTGTCAGATGCGGAAGGCGACGCCCAAGTCAGTGATGAACAGCGCCGCCGCCTGCGCGAAATGCACGCTTTCACAGCCGATATGGACCGCTGGTACAGCCAGATGCAGGCCCTTCCTGTGCGGACCCTCACCCGGCTAGTGCGACTGGGCGATAGGATCGTCGCCTTGCTCGGTTTAGCCAAAGCGTAAGCGAAAGGAAGAAATATGCGCGCGCATCCGGCCCATGACATTGATCGTCACGGCGTCCGCCCGCGCGTCTCCGCGACGCTGATTGATCCCGCCTATGCCCGGCTTGTGGGCGGGGCGGCCTGGGCGCGACTGCCCGCGCGCTTACGGGCGCGATTTAGCGCGCGCCTTGGCCGGGGCGAGGCCAAGGTTTATGCCGGACAGATAGAGTACACACGCTTGAGCCGCATGGGATGGCTGCTCGCGCAAGCCCTGCGGACCCTCGGCGCGCCGCTGCCGCTTTTTCGCAGTGAGGGTGGGGAGGCCGCGATTGTCAGCGTCACCGATGACCCCAATGCCGCCGGGCAGATTTGGAGCCGCCAATATGACAGGGCGCCGCGCGGGCGCGCCTTACGCTTTCCGCAAATCGTCGCCAGCGCCAAACGCTTTCAAGGCCCCACAGGCTGTGAAGAATGGGTCCATCCCTGTATCGGCATGCGCCTAAGGGTTACGGCCGGGCCAGATCGTTTGCGATTTGAAGGGGTGGGCTACCGAAGCAAGCTGTTCGGGCTTGAAGGGGCTTTGCCGCAAATCTTGAGCCCGGGGTGTTTGGTCGTCGAACATATTGATCTGGGCGCGGGTATGTTTCGCTTTACCCTGCGCCTGACCCATCCCGTCTTCGGGACGCTACTCGACCAGAGCGTTCTTTTCTCAGACCCTGAGGGCCTTGAATGACAGACCCAAAACCGAGTCTCCTCCATCGCCTCACGCGCGGCGGACCACGACCCGTCTGGCTGCGCTATTTGCTGCTGATCGCGGCGGCGTCAGGCATGGTACGGATCGCGCTGAATACAGACTGGATGCGGACCAGCGCGGTACTTTACGTTCTGATCCCCTATATCGTCGGGCTATTGATCTATTTTTTCACGCCGCACCCACACGGCCATAGCTATGGCATTCGCCTATGGCGGCATATGCGGGCCGCGCTGATTATCATGATCGCCACGTCCCTGCTCTTATTTGAGGGCTTTTTATGTGTGCTAATGTTCCTGCCCATCTATTTCGTCTTTGCCTTGGTCGGCGTCGCCCTGACCCCGCCGAGTGAAGCCCAGATCAGGCGAGAAGAGGCCAAGCGACAAAAAGGGATTAGCGATGTGTTCCGCGTGTCTGCCGTACCCCTGCTTGTCATTCTGATCTCGCTTGACGGTATTGGCGGCATCGGCCCGAGCCGCGACGTCGTGGTCAGCCGCAGCGCTGTGCTGGACCTGACGCCCGCCCAAATCCAAGCCAATATCATCGACCATAGGTACCCGGATGAAGGCCGCACACGCTGGCTGTCGCTTTTCCCGCGCCCAACCCATGTGGAGGCGAAATCCATTGCTGTCGGCGCGCGCCATACCGCCCATCTGGAATATCGCCGCTGGGGCGTGCCCTTAATCAATGTCCATCGCGGGACCAGCGTGATGGAGTTTACCGAAAGTGCGCCGACAGCCCTTCGCGCGCGCTTTGTCCATGATGATAGCTATCTGTCCCACTATATGCGGTTTGACAGCTGGGCGATGGACTTGCAGCCTTTGGAAAACGGCCAAACCGAAGTCACAATCACCGTTGGCTATCACCGCAAGCTCGCCCCGTCTTGGTATTTTGGCCCACCCATGAAAGCCGCCGTCCGCGACGGGCTGGACTATGCGCTGACGGAAATTGTGACAGGCGAAGAGTTCGTAACAGGCGGGGGCGACCGCCTATGATGGCGCCTGTTCATCGGATTGACGGGCGCGGCGCGAAGGCCTCTGACGGGGTCGTTCGAATTGATCCCGTCAAATCCCTCTGGAACGGATTGATGATCGGCGGCACAATCGCCGCGCCGTTTTTCGCAACGCCCGGCGCGGTCCTGTTCTTTCTGATCAGCACCTATGTCAGCCTCCTGCTGGGCCATAGTGTGGGCATGCACCGCTTAATGATCCACCGCAGTTGGGACGCGCAGAAATGGCTGGAGCGCAGCCTGATCTATCTCGGAACGTTAGTTGGCATTGGTGGGCCGGCACAAATCATCCGTGTTCACGACATTCGCGACTGGGCCCAACGCCAAGCCCATTGCCATGATTATTTCAGCCATCGGCGTCATTATTGGCGGGATGTCAACTGGCAGCTTTTTTACAGATTTGATTTCGTCCATCCGCCGCGCGTTATCATCGAAGATCGCTGGATCAGCGATCCGGTCTACGCCCATCTAAACCGCTATTGGCGCGTTCACCAAATAGCCCTAGCCAGCCTGCTTTTCGGGATTGGAGGTTGGGCGTGGCTTGTCTGGGGTGTCTGCGCGCGCGTTGCGATCAGCACAATCGGGCATTGGTCTGTCACCCATATCTGTCACCGCCCGGAGCGGCAAAAACAGCCGGGACGATATGGCGTTATCGGGACGGGTGTCCAAGCCGCCGATTGGCCCGGACGCCTAACCGGTCTGATCACACACGGCGAATGTTGGCACAGCAATCACCACGCCTTTCCCGAAAGCGCGCGCATTGGCTTGGAAAGCGGGCAGCTGGACCCCGGCGCTCGTGTGATTGAGCGATTTGCGAAATGGGGTTGGGCCATGCGGGTCAGCGGGCCTCGGACTGTTGATCAGTGGGATGACCTTATCGAGCGCGGCACTGTCAAAACTGGCCAAGAAAAAACCCGCGCCTGAGCGCGGGTTTTCTAAAAGATTCTAACGACATCCGTTATTATCCCGCGAAGAAATAATTCCCGCAGGTTTTCATAAAGTAGACTGTCCGGCCATTTGCCCCAGTGACAGCAAAGGCTTCCAGATCCCGGTTAGAATCCGGCGACAGGGTCGCGCATTGCAGGCCGTGATTGGCACCAAAGCCCAGTAAACCCGACCGACCGGCACTTAGCGTGGTGTCGCTAAACTGCGCCGCAGACGCGTCCGCAAATCCACCGGAATAGCCAAGAGCGCGCCAGAGCGAGTCCAGATGCGTGCGGTCAATCCCGCCCAGAGCGTGACGAGACGCCAGCTTGTCATAGAAGCTTGTGGCGCTCAGGGCGTGACTATCGCCATATTCCGGATTGGTTCCCAGACGGCGAACCGTCTTGAAATTGCCATTACACGCCTCTGTATTGAAGAAACCCAGACGGCCCGATGTCGGCGTGGCCACAGGGGCCGGACGCACGGGGCATTCTGCGCGGGTAAAGGCTGTGCTGCCATCCCAACAGGTCACAGTCGGGCGGACCGGACAGGCGGCGCGACTATCGGCCATAGACCCATCCCAGCACGTGACTTGCGGTGCAGGCGCAGGAACGGGCTCGGGCTCGGGCTCGGGCGTTGGGATAACCGCTGCAGGCTCAGGCTCGACAGTTGGACAGTCAGCCAAGCTCGCCGCTTCCGACCCATCGTCACAGGCGACCATGGCAGGCACGGGCGGGGTGACGCTGGTGTTTGAACAGGCTTTGAAGAGGAAGAACAAAGCCAAAAGGGCTAGCAGGGCCAGCAGTAGCCATTTCAGCCAACCCCAAATCCCGCCACCACTGGTCGCCGCAACAGGGGCAGCAGCGGCTACGGGGGCGGCTGCGGCAGCGGCTACGGGGGCGGCGGCCGCAACCGGCGGAACAGCCGCAACGGGCGCGACCGTGCAGAGGCAAGAGCGCGCAATTTCACGACCGTCATCATCATGCAGCAGGTCGATGTAACGATCACCGCGTTCCAAACGCTTTATGTTGTCTGGATTATTTTGGAGCTTAATCGCCAGATCGAGTTCGACCTGACGCGCCGCGTCGGTTTCAAACCCTTCAGAGCGCCAGCGTACATCACCATCTTCATCGTAAAAGACGAAGTATTTTTGACCGTCTGTTTCAAACAGAGCGACCCGGTTGTCCGTGTCCGTGACTGCATGACCTTGATAGGCTTCACACGCCAGATAATCATCCGTCTTTTCTGAACTTGGTTTCGGGCTGGGCTTCGCTGCAGCTGCAGCCGCGGACGCGCCCGCGCCAGCGAGCGCTGCGCCCCCAACGGCAGCCGCCAGAGGACCCGCTGAAGCTGGTTTCGGGGCTGGTTTAGGGGCAGGCTTAGGTGCGGGTTTTGGGGCCGGTTTTGGCGCAGCGGCTTTTTTCGCGACGGTGCGCTTGCGCGTGCCTAGCAGATAGGCCGCACCCGCTGTCGCCGCGGCTGCAGAAGCATAAGGGATAGAGCGCGCAATTTCCTTATTATTGCCCGCCCGCAAACGGAAGCCCGGCTTGCCGTCTAACCCGCCTTGGCGATAATCATAGCGCTTCTCAAGCGAGATATTTTTCTCGACCGACTTCGCGCCTGTATCGCGCGCGGCTGTCGTCGGATAGCTTTCAGAAACGAGCGCGACTTTGCCGTTTTCATTATAGACAAAGTAATATTCGCCGTCTTCGCCTTTGAATTTTTCAATCCCGGTTTTGGGTTTGCCAGACGTCGCCTTGGTATAGAAAGCCAGCGATTGATATTCGTCTTCATTATTCGGCTTGCGCGTTTTCACAGTCGCCTTCGCCCCGCGCAGTGATGCCGCTGCCGCTTTGGATTTCGCGTCACTATTGTACCAGACAGAGGTCGCGATTTCCTGATGATTGCCCGCAACCAGGTCGAAATAATGCTGCCCATTACTATGGGTGCGATGCTTATAGCGTTTTTCAAGCGGCATGTTTTTCGTCACAGACTGCACACCATTATCGCGCGCCGCTTGTGTCGTGTAGCTCTCGCCGATCAGAACGATCTCGCCTTTTTCCCGATAAGAGAAATAATAGGCTCCGTCCTGTTCAAACGTGTCAAAACCGTCTTTCGTTTTGCCGCCATGGGTTTGGTAGAAATCCAGCGGTTTGTAATTACCGCGACGTCCATCGCCCGCCGTAAAGGCCGCGCCGGTTGCCGCTGCAGCCGTCGCTTTCTTGGGGGCAGACTTCTTAGGCGCAGCTTTCTTAGGGGCCGTCTTCTTCTTCGGCGCTGCCTTTTTGGCCGCTTTCGCTGCGCCCTTGGCCAGACCGCCATTGGTTTCGCTAAGGCTGACTTTTTTATTCATGCGCTGGGCGGCGCGCTCCGCCTCGCCCATGGTTTTATAGGTCGGTGAAATCGCGATTTCCTGCCCATTGCCCGCGACAAGCGAGAAGCCAAATCCACCGCCTTCGACCGCGCTAAAGCGATAGCGCTTTTCCAGCTTGGAATTTTTCTTGACCGACGCAATGCCATTGTCGCGCCCGGCCTTGGCCGTGTAAGCCTGGCTGAGCATGACGATGTCATCATCAGCGTAACGGCAGAAGAAAAATTCGCCCTCATGGGCGAAACTGGCAAAGCCGTTTTTCATCGGCTTTGTTTTGTCCGCATAAAATTTTAGCGGTTGATACTCATCGATTTTGCGGGCCACGCAGCTCTCCCTTGTCCCTTTGTCCCATGAGTCCCCATGCTATCGGCATCAGGCCCCGCTGCGGCGTTAAAGGAGGAGTAACTATTCTGTAAAGGACCTTCGCAAGAGCGCGCGCGGCCATTTAATTTCGGTTCAGCCAGTTTCTCCGACATAGCGGACGGGCAAACGACCAATGCGACCACTGATTTCCACTTCGACATCCCAGAACGGACTGTCGCCCGCCTCTTGCGCCAGAATGGCTTCGCTGGCCAAGACACCGTCCAAATCCCGGGTCGACGCCACAGCCCGGCCATTAATTTCGCGAATAATCGTCCCGCGCCGCGCCCCATTATAACGCGCCGCAGATCGCCGTTCTATGTCAGTGACAATGATCCCCGTCGCATAAGGATCAAAGCCCAACTCTTCGGCCAGAGCGGGCGAGAGATTTGCCACTGTCGCGCCGTCCAGCGGATGCGCGCCATTTAGGCTGCGCAAATCCCGCAAGGGTGTTTCTTTCGGCGTATCCACCGTCACGCGGGTCCGCCGTTCGCGCCCGTCCCGCACATAGGTCACCTCTGTGCGTTCGCCTCTTCTTAGCGTGGCGAGCTTAAAGCGCAGGCCGCTATCATCATTCACATCATCGCCGCCAACCGAGAGGATCACATCGCCTTTTTCAAGACCGCCTTCATCCGCCGGACCGCCGGGCAGAATTTCATTGATCACTGTGCCACGCGCCCGGTCCAGACCCAGCGCCGCCGCCATGACGCTATCCACCGCATCTGTGCGCGCGCCAATCCAAGGTCGCACGATCTCGCCCGTCGTCACCGCGCTATCGACAGCGCGGGCGACGAGCTCTGCCGGGATGGCAAAGCCGATCCCGTTAGAGCCCCCCGAGCGGGAGAAGATGGCCGTATTCACCCCGATTAGCTCGCCATTCAAGCTGACCAGTGCGCCACCGGAATTGCCCGGGTTCACGGCTGCATCCGTCTGAATGAAGGAGGCGCTGCTGGCCACATTGGTCCGGCCCAGCGCCGAGACGATCCCGCTCGTCACTGTTTGACCCACACCAAACGGATTACCGATAGCGAGAACAATATCGCCGATCTCCACACTATCGCCTTCATAGAGCGGCAGGGTTGGCAGGCGTTCACCGCCGACGTCGATCTGTAGGATCGCAATGTCGATCTCATCATCTTGGGCAATGACAGAGGCTTCAAATTCGCGGCGATCGCCCATCACGACCTTCAGCTCATCCGCGCCGTTAATGACGTGAGCATTGGTGACGATAATGCCGTTGGGCCGCACGATCACACCGGAGCCGAGCGAGTTTTCCACTCGTTCGCGCGGCGCGCGGTCCATGCCACCAAACATATCAAAAATAGACCGCCGCTGCCGGACTTGGACCTTGCGGGACGTGAAGATGTTGACAACAGCCGGAGCCGTTTCTTTCACCACAGGCGCGTAAGACAGCTGAACCTGCGCTTGGCTGGTCGGGACTTCGCGAATGGTTTGGGCGTGGGCCGGGATTGCGATAGCCCCCGCCATCACCAAAGCCACCGCCGTACTTGTAAAAAACGCTTTCATGCCCGCTACATAGGGCGTGCGGTGAGCGGTTTCAAAGCACGGATAACCGAAGGTGACCGGGATTTAAGGGGCGCGCCTAGATCCTGGCGGTCAGTCTCGTCGCAAACACACCGCCGTGGCTTCACCGCCGCCAATGCACAAACTCGCCACGCCCGTTTTGGCGTCGCGGCGTTCCATTTCACCGATGAGGGTCGCCATGATGCGCGCGCCGCTGGCTCCGATGGGATGGCCCAGCACACAGCCGCCGCCATTCACATTGACTTTGTCATGATCCAGCCCGAGCTCTTGCATGGCGATCATCGGCACGACGGCGAAGGCTTCGTTGATTTCCCAAAGCTCGACATCGGACGCGTCCCACCCGGCCTTATCCAGCGCTTTGCGCATAGCGTGGACGGGGGCGGTGGTGAATTTGGCGGGTTCATGGGCGTGGGCGGCGTGGCTGACGATTTCGGCGAGGACTTTATGCCCGCCGCTTTCCGCCTGACTGCGCCGCATCAGCACCATGGCCGCCGCGCCGTCATTAATGGAGCTGGCATTGGCTGCCGTAACGGTTCCGTCTTTGGTGAAGGCGGGGCGCAGGTTCGGGATTTTTTCCGGCATGGCTTTGGCCGGGCCCTCATCCGTGTCGATAATCGTTTCGCCTTTACGATGCTTGACAGTGACGGGCGTGATTTCGCGATCAAAGGCCCCGTCCGATTGCGCGGCTTTGGCGCGGCGAACGGACTCGATAGCGTAGGCGTCCTGCTGTTCGCGGGTGAATTGATATTCTGCGGCGATTTCATCGGCGAAAACGCCCATCGCGCCGCCTGCATAAGCATCCGTCAGGCCGTCATGCATCATGCTGTCGATCACCTGTTGATTGCCCATGCGCATGCCACCCCGCGCTTTGGGGAGCAGGTAAGGCGCGCCGCTCATGCTTTCCATGCCGCCTGCGACGGCGATATTGATTGAGCCCGCTTTGATCGCATCATGCGCCATGATCGCCGCCTGCATGCCCGAGCCGCACATTTTATTGACGGTCGTGGCCTCAGTCGAAATTGGCAAACCCGCACCGAGCGCCGCTTGCCGCGCGGGGGCTTGGCCTTGGCCCGCGGGCAGCACGCAGCCCATAACCGTTTGTTCAACGCTATCGGGCGCGACGCCAGCCTCGGAAATGGCCGCTGTAATAGCCGCGGCGCCAAGCTCCGGTGCGGTGACCGTCGATAAACTGCCCATAAACGCGCCCATAGGGGTGCGGGCGAGGCCGACAATGACGACTGGGTCTGAAGCCTGCATTGCGTAATCTGACATTGGAAAAATACTCCCTGTAATATTCTTTAAAAGCCTCACGCGCAGCGAGCTCGTCTTGTATGATTTCGAGGCGACTGCGGATGCGTGTCGAATCGAACGATTTTCTTATACGATAAGCGACCAGAAAGGCGACGCCTGTAACAAGTAGCGCAAGATAGAAGATCGGCCTGTACTCATCGCCACTCATCTCTTTCGCCACCCCTTGCCGACAAAGTAGATAGCCTACTGATCCTGAACTTTCTACTTCGCCCGCTCACGCGCCTCAGCTTTGATGCGCTCCAGCTCGCGCTTGCGTTCGGCGCGTTCGTCTTCAAAGCGCTGCTTGGCGCGATTACTGGCAATAAATAAGCCCACGAGAACGCCCGCGCCAACAACGATCAGGGCTATCATAGTTTGGTCTGTCATGGTCTGGACCTCTTATACCTGTGTCTTCTTGGTCTCGATGTCGTCGGGCTAATGCGCCCTGTCAATATGGCGCGCCCGCCTGACACTCATTTATGAAGCGTGGCGCGCCTCACGCCGTGCCCACAATCCAACCCCCGCCCAGCGTGCGCTGCGCGTCGG
>CAZSUW010000075.1:0-11297 GCA_964610115.1 uncultured Algimonas sp. | reverse complement strand
ACATCCATCGTGCTATTATAGCCGCCGTGGATAATGGCGGCGCTGGACGCCTCTAAAACGGCCCGCTGATCCAGAAAGCCCCGGGCGATTGTTCCCTCTGGCAATCGGCTTGCATCTGGCAAGCGATCGCCATGAACGATGACGGGTTGAAACCCCCGCTTGAGGGCCGATTTCGCCATTGTCTCTAAAAGCTTGGCGCGACCACCCATCAACGTGCCCAGCGTGATGAAGCAAAGCGGGCGGCCGTCTCTTTCCATATCGATCGATTCTAATCCCGGATAGGCGGATGCGGGCTCTCTTAAGGGCCCGATATAGGCGGGTGGGTTGGCCCGGGGATAATCAACGGAGGCCAAGCCTTGCGCCAGATCATGCGTGGCGGAAAGCCCGTCATCGACGGACCAAACCTGCTGCCAATCCTCTAAGGGTTGGCCATCCGGCCCCTTGTCTGGCTTTCTCAAATTGAACCATTTCGCCCCAACGGAGAGCACGCGCGATTGGTCCCGCAGCAATAAATTCGTGACGCGGTAATAGCCCGCATTTAACCAACGTCCATAGGCGCTAGGGCGATAGGGCCATCCCATGACGGGCGGCGGCACGAGGGGATCGCGGTTCATGGGCAGGGCGCAAGCGAGGCTGAGATGACGCAGACCATCGGCTTGGGCAAGCCCGCGCGCGACTATGCCCGCAGCGGGTTCAAGCTGATCATGCAAAATCGCCTCTGCGCCCAAAACGTCAATCGCGCGGGGCAAACGGTCCAGATAAAGCTGTGACAAGGCCGCTATCAATTTCAGCATTTGCGACAGGTCAGACCAACGCCGCATCCGGCTAAGACAGGCGCATTGCTGATCGAGCGCACCGCGCGGAAATACGTCTTGTCCGATCTCATAGACCGCTAAATCGTCTGGCAAGCGGGCCAGCAAATCGGGTGGTCCAACGAAGACAGGGCGATGACCCGCCCGGCGCAGCGCGCGCGCTGCCGCCACCATGGGATTGATATGCCCAGAAAGGGGCAGGGTTATCAGCGCCAGCGTCGCCATGGTTTATATACGCAAGAAAGCAGGGCTTTATCGCGATTAAACGCAGAAAATGGATGGGTTTGTGTTAGGCCTGCATGAAACGCCGTCAGACCGCGGACTTATTTCACCGCGTCCAATGTCTCTTGCGACAGGATTTCCGCGCCCGCATCATCTGGCGTTTTTTTTGCCTCGTCTAGGGCCTTCAAGCGGATCGCCTCATTAATCCGTCCGCGCAAAAGCGCTGTCTCAACGGACGTTATGTCGATTTGCAAGGACCGCTCAACATCGTCCTTCGCCCCGTCCAATCGATCTTGTCGCAAGCGAGCATCGGCCCGATAGCGCAAGGCTTCTGCGTGGCGGGGGTGATAGGCCAAGACGGTGCTTAAATCCGTTTCGGCATAATCGGGCCGTCCGCTCAGCGCATAGGCGCGCGCGCGGGCAATACGCAGCTCCGCATGTTTCGGGGCCATGTCCAGACCCGCCGTCGCCGCGCTATAGGCCCGACTTGCATCGCCCGCTGCCAACCAGAAATTGGCCGCTTCTGCGCGATATTTGATCCTGTGATCTTCACTGCCGCCGTCACCGCCTTCGGCTAAGGCGTCCAACCGATTGGCCGCTTCGCCTTCATAGCCCAGCGCAAATAATGCCATGGCCTCGCAATGACGCGCGCGCCGCCCGCCGCCTTTATCACGCCAGATCATCGCCTCTTCCAAGGCCAGTTCTTGATCTTCGGCAATCCGTTCCAGACAGTCTTGGTGTTTGGCGTCAAGGCGGGCCGTCCGCGCTTGGGCGGTTTCGGTGATTTCAATGACCTCAGGGATAGCGGCTGGCCCGTTCTCGGCGGCTTGCGTGTCCTGCGCAATCGCACTTGCCGCCCACAGCATTGGCACAGCAAAGCTCGCGACTTGCAACCCCTGCCGAACGTAGGCAGCAAGACCCTGATAAGAAAACCCTGTCATATGGGATGTGTATCGGAAAGGATGGCCCCGCCACAATGCGCCCGCGCGTTACATTACAGTTACCTAGAACGACGGCGTACAGCCCTGCGCGCTCACTTCGGGGTCAAACGCTTTTGCTGATCGGGGAAGGCTATACGGCGAGGGCTTTGCGGATTTGGGCCGAAGCGAACGGCCTACGGGTTAACGCCACTTCGCGCAAAGGTCCCATGGCCTTGGGCGCACCAAAGATGACAGCGGCCTTTCAATCCGCCAGCCATATCCTAATCTCTATCCCGCCCGGCAAAAACGGCGATCCGGCCCTGAAAGCCCTGAACGGTGTTCCGACCGCTGCAAAGTGGATCGGCTATCTCTCCGCGACAAGTGTCTATGGGGACCGCCAAGGAGGATGGGCGTTTGAGGGCGAGGCCCCGACCCCCGGCCTAGCGCGGGGACGGCGGCGCGCGGACGCCGAGCTGGCCTGGCTAGAAACCTATCCTCAGACCCAGATTTTTCGCCTGGCCGGCATTTACGGCCCGGGCCGAAGTCCCTTTGCGAAACTAAAAGACGGGACCGCGCGGATTGTGGAGGCCCCCGGCCATGTCGTCAACCGCATCCATATTGACGATATTATTCAGGCCTTGCGCCAGAGCATGGCCGCGCCGTGTCCGGGCGACATTCTCAATTTGGCTGACGGTGCGCCTGCCGCGCCGGGGGATGTGCTGGATTATGCCGCAGACCTCGCCGGCTTACCCGCCGCACGCCGTGTCGCGCTGAACGATCCCAGCCTATCCGATATGGCGCGCAGTTTTTACGCCGAAAGTAAGTCTGTTGCGATTACGCGCGCCGAAACGCGGCTCGGTTGGACGCCGCAGTTCAAAGATTACCGCGCAGGGCTAGATGCGATCTGGGCGATTGAAAAGGCACAGATTAGTTGATCGCCCCATAGCTCTGCGCGCTGTAAGTGCCCGAACTGTAAGAGCCAGATGCGTACGTTGCGGACCGATATCCGCCCGTTAGCGTCTGATTGGATTGACCGGCAATCCGCGCGCCCGCGTCAAAGCCATATAGCGCTAATTCGCTTTCGCGGACATAGCCCTTATTCCGCATGCAGACCTCAAAGCCCGGGTCGATCCGACCGCCCGCCGCATCAATGCGCCAATAGCCATTATGCAGACGCTCGCAATTTTCCCAATCGCTCATCCGGCTTTCGCCATTGAGGCGAACATATGACAGACTTTCCGGCGGGGCGATCGCGGCGGTCTGGATGGCATCCGTGGCCTCGTCCACGCCGTAAAACTGACCCGTCGCCACTGTCCGAGACGCATAGGGTGCAGAGGACGCTGCATAGGTCGACGCCGGATATGTCGAAGACGAATAGGACGTCGGATAGGTGACAGTCCCCGTTGAAGTCGTCCCAGAATAAGTCGTCCCAGAATAAGTCGGCCCAGAATATGTGGCTGTCTGCGTGACAGGGCCTGTGTCCACCCGCTCCCAGTCTGGTTTGGGCGTGTCCCGAAGCTCACTTTTGAAGGGTTTGGAAATCCAGTCCGTGACAGAATTGATCTGTGCGCAGCCAGAAAGGCTCGCCCCGATTATCAGGATTGCACTCAAAGTTAGTGAACGGCGCATCGGTTTGTCCCCAGTTGATCCAGTGCGTTTGTCCCGTTCAAGTGGCGTGCCAAGTCGCCTGCCAAGCGCGTATTTGGGCCATCATTCGCCTAAAAGACTAAGGGTTGAGACGACGCCCCTAACTTGACAAGTGAGTGGGGCCTGACATTGGTCAGCCTATGCCTAAATCCCCGAAATCCAGCTCAGAGAGCCCAGCAAGTCCGTCACAATCACGGGCCGAAGCCTTATTCGCGATTGCGACCCGATATGGCCGCAAGAGCTTTGACAATTACGCCCAGATCAGAAGCCTTGCCGAAACCGTGTGTGAGGGCTTTGACCGCTGGTTATCTGACCAAGGACCTTATGTTTTCTTGGTCCCGCCGGAAGGTCGCTTTACGGCTAAAAACTATCAATCCGCGGCGTTTTCTGTCGCTGGCAAGGGCTACCTACCGCTGAAGCCGATCAGCTTTGGCCTGGCTGTGCGCGTCTCTGACGATGAAGATTATATGCGGATCCGGCTGGAATGCCACAAAGAAGGCGACCGCATGCTTGTCCGCCTGCATGACGGCACAAATGTGAGTGTCGACCTACCCAAAGACGGCAAAGCCGCCGTGTCTGAGGCCGCGCTGGAACCGCTCTATCAGGCGCTTTATGATCACCTGATCCACTTCTTCCAGGACCATGTCGATGATTATGATAATGGGCATTACGGGGTGAAGGAAATCGGCTTTGATTTGCAGCGGATGAACCGAGACTAAAGGGTTACACACGGACAGCGCCTCGGCGCTGGACCGATTGATCCGGCCCCGCTAAACCCGCCCAAAGAGGACTGCGCCGCATTGGGGAATGGGGCCGGTCATTGAGGACGGGACCCTTATGATTTTTGCGGCAACGGCAGAGGCCGGGCACCATGTAGCGTCGAGCCTGCCCATTAAAATTGCCCTGATCGGGGTTTTAGGCATTGGGGCCCAATGGCTGGCGTGGCGACTGCAACGTCCCGCCATTGTCCTAATGGCTGTGGCCGGTCTGATATTTGGTCCCTTGATCGGCGCTTTGTTAAACTGGGACGCGGTGAAAGTCGCTCACGACTTGTTGGGGGCGATCCACCTGGATCCGGTCAACGATTTTGGGGACGTGTACCGCCCCATGATCGGGCTGGCCGTGGCCATTATCCTGTTTGAAGGCGGGCTGAACTTACGGTTTAAGGATCTGGGCGATGCCCGCCAAGCGGTATCGCGCATGGTGCTATTCGGGGGGCCGATTGCCTGGATTTTGGGCGCGCTGGCGGCTTATCATCTTGTGCAGCTGCCTCTGCTGATCTCTGTCATGGTGGGCGGTCTGTTCGTGGTAACAGGCCCGACCGTTATCATGCCGCTGCTGCGTCAAGCCCACTTAAAGCACCGCCCCGCCAATGTGTTGAAATGGGAAGGCATTGTGAACGATCCCGTCGGCGCCCTCTTCGCTGTTGTCGGGTATAAGGTCATCGTCTTCCAAATGACGGGCGCGAGCGCCCTCGGCATTTTCGGGCTTCTTGCCTTTGCCTGTGTCTTTGGCGTCTTGATCGGTATCGCGTCAGCCTACGCCCTGACTTGGGCCTTCCGCCAAGGCATGATCCCGGAATATCTAAAAGCGCCCGTTGTCACGGCTTGGGTGCTGGCCGTCTATGTGGCATCCAACACCATTGCCGATGAAACGGGCCTTCTAACGGTCACGGCCATGGGCATGACCATGGCAAACCTAAAGTTTGCGGCCGCCGTGGAAATGCGCCGGTTTAAAGAAACTATCACAGTCATCCTTGTTTCCGGCGTGTTTGTCATGCTGACCGCGACGCTAACGCCGGATGTGCTATCGCGCATGTTCTCGACCAGCGGTCTGCCGATCTGGCTATTCGTTCTAGCCATGATGGTCTTGGTCCGGCCCATTGCCGTTATGATTTCAACGATTGGATCGGGCTTGTCCTGGCGCGAATCCTTGCTCATCAGCCTGATCGCGCCGCGCGGTATTGTGGCCGTGGCCGTGGCAGGCTTGTTCGCCGCTGAATTACAAGCCCTCGGTCTGGATCAAGGCGCGCTGTTCGTGCCGCTCGCCTTTGCTTTGGTCGGCGCGACCGTTTTGTTCGCAGGCTTTTGCATTGGTCCCCTGGCCAAGATGTTAGGGCTAAGCGCGGGGGGCGGCGACGGTGTGTTAGTGGTTGGGGCCAATCCATGGTCGCTCGGCCTTGCCAAAGCCCTGCGCGATATGGGCGTGGGCGTTCTGGTCGCCGATACAAATTGGCGGCGCTTGCGCGGCGCGCGACTGGACGGGCACGAGACCTTCTTTGGCGAAGTCCTGTCAGAGAATGCGGATTATAGTCTGGATCACAGCGCCTTTAACTACATTGTCGCGGCGACACCTAATGAAGCCTATAACGCGCTGGTCTCTGTCGAATTCGGCCCAGAGCTTGGCCGTAACCGCGTCTTCCAGATCAGCAATACAGAAGGCAGCGATGATGATGGCATCGGGATCGCCTATACATCACGCGGTCGCACGCTGACATCGCGCGGGCGTAACTTTGATACCCTGACCCGCGATTGGTGGAGCGGATGGCGCTTCCGCGTGACGAAGCTGTCAGACGCTTACACGCTGGAAGATCTCTACCGCGACCGTGGTGACAATCTTGACCTTATCCTCGCAAAGCGGCCTGACGGAACGTTAGAATTTATCGGCCCCGGTCAAGAGGATAAGGCACGCGGCGCGACAGTCCTGTCCTTCTGCCCCGCCCATGATCAGGAAATCACGCGTGGCGAAGGGGCCAAGCGCGCCGGTGACAGCCTGGCCGGGCCTTTGGGTGAGCTACCGAGTTAGACCTCAGCTGATCCCAGATGAAAGCTGCCCGCCAACAGTCAAACCGCGAAGCGTAAACGCGCCCTTAACCACAGTCTTGCGATGGTCTGGCGGATTTTCACGCCGGACTTATTGCCATGCGCTTTGCGCTCCCGACATTATCGCCTCGCCTAACTCAGGGCGTCAAACTTGGTCTGCAGCGCAGTCTGATTGCCGGCGGCACGCTCGCCTATCTGGGCGGCATGGCTATCCTCGGCCTGTTTGCGCATTTATCTGGCGACCTGCCCGATCCGGCGCGCCTGTGGGAACAGAACCGCCCGCCTTCTATCCAGATTATTGATCGTCAGGGGCGCGATCTGGTGGTGCGCGGCGCTCAGGCCCAAGCGCCGACTCCGATCACCTCCCTGCCGCCCCATATGCGCCAAGCGGTTCTGGCGACCGAAGATCGCCGCTTTTACGCCCATAGCGGGGTGGATCCTTATGGTCTGGCGCGGGCTGCCTATCGCAATCTCCGCGCCGGCCGCGTGGTCGAAGGCGGGTCGACGCTCACACAACAGCTAACCAAGAATGTGTTCCTGACGCCGGACCAGACGCTGACCCGCAAAGCCCAGGAAATGATGCTGGCCGTCTGGCTGGAGCGCCGCTTTTCCAAGGATGAGCTGCTGCGCCTCTATCTCTCGCGCGTTTATTTTGGCGGCGGGGCTTGGGGATTGGAAGCCGCGAGCGATCTCTATTTTGGTCGCCCGCCAACGGAGCTGACTTTATCCGAAGCGGCCATGTTAGCGGGTCTGCTGAAAGCGCCGTCCGCGCTTTACCCGGTCGATCATCCAGACCGCGCCGCTGCCCGCATGCGGACTGTCCTGCGCGGGATGGATCGTCGGGGCTTGCTCGATGACGGCGTATTAGAGACAGCGCTCACCGCGCCTGTTTCTGTCTATCGCCCGCGCCGCAATGATCCGGCTGAATACATAGTGGATTGGATTTGGCCCGAACTGGAACGTCAAATTGGCGTGCCGAACCGCGATCTTATCGTCCAACTTAGCGTGGATGCGCCGCTGCAACAGCTCGCGCATGCGGCTGTGAATACGCACCTAGACCCTGATCGTGGGGCAAGCCAAGGCGCGCTGGTTTTACTGGGCGGTGACGGCGCTATTCTGGCCATGGTCGGCGGACGCGATTATCAAATCAGCCAGTTTAACCGCGCCACGACGATGCAACGCCAACCGGGCAGTAGTTTTAAACCCGTCGTTTATCTGGCTGCGATCCGCGCCGGAATGAGCCCATGGGCGGAGGAAATCGACAGCTCTATTACCATTGGCGACTGGACGCCGGAAAACTTTGGCGGCGACACGTCGAACAAGCGGTGGCGCCTTGAAGACGCCATGGCAGAGAGCTTAAACACCGTCGCTGTCAGGGTTTCAGAATCGATTGGCGCAGAGGCGGTTGTGGAAACCGCCGCAACCTTAGGCTTGAATGATCTTAGCCCTTTGCCCAGCCTTGCCCTGGGCGCGCAAGGTGTCGGCATGATTGATCTGGCCCGGGCCTATCAACCCTTCGGGACAATGGGCTATCAGGCCGAACCCCACGCGCTTTTATCCATCGCGACAGCCGACGGAACACCGCTTTATGACCGCACGCCGACAGAGGAACGCCGCGTCCTTAACCCCTCAGAGCTGCGCTTGATGAACCGCATGTTGGTGCGCAGCGTCGAGCAAGGCACCGGGCGAGCCGCGCGCATATCCGGGCGCGATATTGGCGGCAAAACCGGTACAACCAATGATAATCGCGATGCCTGGTTTGTTGGAGTTGCCCCCGATCTGTCCTTAGCCGTCTGGGTCGGGGATGATGACAATCAGCCCATGCGTGGCGTGACGGGAGGGACGATCCCCGCGCGAATTTTCGCCGATGTGATGGGCGCGGCGCTGGAAGATCGGCCGCGCGCCACGCTCCCGCAGGCGCCCGAACCTGACTGGGCCATTCGACAGGCCGAGTTTAATAGCTTGCTGGATACGTTGGAAGCGGCTGTTCCCCCCGCACAAGCGCCGGCCCCCGCAAGTCCCGCGGCAAGTCCCGCGGCAAGCCCCCAACCCGATCAGCGCCAGCGGCCATAAGTCCATGGCCGCCACCATGACCCGGAGGCTTCGTCCGGAACCGGGTCATGCCCATGCGTTCCCCAAGGGTGGCAGCGCACGATCCGTGCCAGCCCCATCCAGCCGCCCGCCCAAAATCCGTGCTGGCGGATCGCCTGTGCCGTATAGTCTGAACAGGACGGCGCATGATTACACCGCACACCGAGCGCAGCGAGAATGGGGGAAATAATGAGCTTGTAGCCGCGGATAGATAGCAAAGCGATAAATCGCATTAGTTTCCACCCACCTCCGCGGGCGTCACGCCAGCCATTGAAGCGTCCGCCGCCGCGACTAATAAAACCGTGCAAGGCTGATCGGCACGGGTCCGGTGGACCATGCCCGCAGGGACGCAAACTCCACTGCCCGTCGGCAGGTCGTGCATCATCCCATCCAGCTCGATCTGCATGGCCCCGTCAATAACAAAGAAAAGCTCGTCCGTGTCGTGGCTGTGATGATGAAACTCCCCGTGCAGACGGGCCACACGAAGCACACTTTCATTCGCGTTCACCAAGGCCTGATTGAACCATACGTCATCCCGCGCCAATGCGTCTTTGAGTTGAAAGACCTGCCCTTGAGCAAATTGCGCCGCGTCCAAAAAGACGGGCTGAGGGTTGGGTTGGGTGTCTGTCATGGGGGATGACTAGCGCAAAAGCCCTTTTTCTGCTATGGTTGAAACATGACCCTTAAAGCTCTCCTCCCCCTCGCCGCGCTTTTGTCTTTCACTGCTGTCCCCGCCGCCGCGCAGGTATTTGTCTATGGTGAAGGCAATGCGCAGAGTTGTTTCATGTCGGCCAAGACAGGGGATAAAGGTTCAACTGGCGCGATCCAAACGTGTACGAACGCTTTGTCCGATGCCCTAACGCGCAGCGACGAAGCCGCCACCTATGTCAATCGCGGTGTCTTACAAATGCGCAAGGGCGAACACGAAAAAGCCGTTGCCGATTACGAAGCCGCACTGGCCTTGAAAGACGATCTGCCAGAAGCCTTTATCAATTATGCCGCCGCCCTGTTTTACACGGAACGCTATGACGAGGCTTTGGTCGCGGTGAACACAGCGCTTGCGCTTGGCACAGAAAAGGAGGCGGAAGCGCTTTATAACCGCGCGCTGATCCATGATCGCCAAGGCAATCTTCGCGGCGCTTATGACGACTTGACCCGCGCCCTGAGCTTAAAGCCTGGCTGGACCCCTGCGCAAAACGCCCTCTCCCGCTATGAAGTCCGGCCGCGCAACGCGGCTAGCTAAACAGATCGGCGCAGTTTCGTCGCCACTTAGGACTTGCCCGCGCCGCCCACGCGTCTAAACACGCGATCATGATTAAGATTGAACCGTCCTATGATTATGATGATCTGATAGAAAGCGGGACCAATTCGCTGTTTGGTCCGGGCAATGCCAAGCTGCCCTTGCCGCCCATGCTGATGCTCGACCGGATTGAGCGCATTAATGATGATGGCGGGCCGAACGGTAAAGGCGAGATTATCGCTCACCTCGACATCAACCCCGACCTCTGGTTTTTTGAATGTCACTTCCAAGGCGACCCTGTCATGCCGGGCTGTCTGGGTCTCGACGCCATGTGGCAGTTGGTGGGTTTCTGGCTCGGCTGGACGGGCGGGCAAGGCCGCGGCCGCGCGCTGGGCGTGGGCGAAGTGAAATTCACCGGCCAAGTGACCCCGGACATCAAAAAAGTCCGCTACGAAATCGACATGAAGCGCGCTATCCGCCGCAAGCTTGTCCTCGGAATTGCTGATGGACGCATGTATGCCGATGATGAGTTGATCTATCAGGCCAAAGACCTGCGCGTCGGCCTGTTCCAGCGAGAAGAGGGCTAAGCCGTGTCTGATAAGAAACGAGTCGTCGTCACCGGTCTGGGCATTATTAGCTGTATCGGCAATGACGCCGCCACTGTCACGGAAAGCCTCCGCCAGGGCCGCTGCGGGATCCAACATGATCCAGATATGGCGGAATATGGCTTCCGTTCCCAAGTCTCGGGCCGCCCCGCCGACACGACTGAGATGGCGAAAGAGATCATCGGCAAGCGGTCGCTTCGCTTTATGGGCGACGCGTCCATCTGGTCCGCGCTGGCTATGGACCAAGCCATCAAGCAGTCCGGCCTGGACGAGAGCCAGATCAGCCATCCGCGTACGGGCATTATCGCAGGCAGTGGCGGGCCGTCTGTGCCGACCATCATCCGCGCCGCCGACATCACGCGCAAAAACAATAGCCCCAAACGCATCGGGCCGTTCGCCGTGCCCAAAGCGATGAGTAGCACGGTGTCCGCCACCCTCGCCACCCACTTCAAGATCAAAGGCGTGAACTTTTCCATTTCCAGCGCCTGCACCACCTCGCTGCACTGTATCGGAGCGAGCGTCGAGCAAATTCAATGGGGCAAGCAGGACGTCATGTTTGCGGGCGGCGGGGAAGAGCTGACCTGGATGCTGTCCAACACATTCGACGCCATGGGCGCGATGAGCAGCCTCTATAACGACACGCCGGACAAAGCCTCCCGCCCGTTTGATGCGAACCGCGACGGCTTTGTCATTGCGGGCGGCGCAGCCATGCTCGTGCTGGAAAGCTATGAACATGCCACAGCGCGCGGGGCGGAGATCATCGCCGAAGTCCTCGGCTACGGCGCCACGTCAGACGGCTATGATATGGTCGCGCCGTCGGGTGAGGGTGCGAAGCGCGCCATGACGCTCGCCCTCGCTGATGCCGGGCTGGACACGGTCGATTATATCAACCCGCATATGACCAGCACGCCGGTCGGCGACGTGGCCGAAAGCCGCGC
>CAZSUW010000074.1:0-11557 GCA_964610115.1 uncultured Algimonas sp. | reverse complement strand
CCGGGCTGTCAGCTCTATCTGATCACGCCCCCAGTGATCGCCGATGTGGACGCGTTTCTGCCGGTTCTGAAAACGGCGCTTTCGGCGGCGCCTGTGGCCTGTTTGCAGATAAGATTGAAGGACCTATCGGATTCAGCGCTCATTCAGGCCGCCAAACCTATTTGTGAAACCGCTCAAGCGATGGGCGTGGCCGTGATTTTGAACGATCGCCCTGATTTGGTCGCCGTCATCGGCGCAGATGGGGTGCATATCGGGCAAGACGATATGGACTATTTTTCATCGCGGGAGCTGCTGGGCGGGGATGCCATTATCGGCGTGACCTGTCACAATTCCAAACAGCTCGCCTTTGACGCGGCGGGCGCGGGCGCGGATTATGTGGCCTTTGGCGCGTTCTTTGAGACGCAAACCAAAGACCCCAAAACCCGCGCAGAACTGGAGATTTTGCAGTGGTGGCACGAAGCCATGGAAACCCCAGCCGTCGCGATTGGCGGGATCACGCCGGACAATGCGGCGCAACTGATCAAAGCGGGCGCGGACTTCATCGCGGTCAGCGGCGGCGTGTGGGAACACCCCGCCCAAAATGGGGAAAGCGGACCCGCAGCCTCTGTGCGGCAGCTCTACTCGCTTTGTCAGGCGCACAGCTAGGCGCGCTGCCGGCTTTTGCCAATGCACCGTCTGGGTCTGTCCAAGCGTCGGCGGATTACACCACGGCGCTCTCCGCTTTTGAAAGCGGAGACATGAGCCGCGCTTTGCGTCTAGCGCAAGCGGCCGCGCTAGCGGGCAGTACGGACGCCGCTGTGCTAGCGGGTTACATTTTGCGCACCGGAAAAGCGGGTGGGCAAGCGGGCGAGCCGGATTTGGAAGGCGCACGGCGCTATTACGAAAAAGGCGCGATCCGCAACCATCCGGATGCTCTTGTCGCGCTGGGTGAAATGGGTCTGGCGGGGGAAGCGGGGCTGAGCGATGATGACGCCTATGTTTACCTGACCCGCGCGTCCGATGCCGGGCGCGTCGACGCAACCCGCGCCTTGGCCGAAATGGCGCGCACGGGTCGTGGCACAGCGCAATCTGTTGAAACGCAGCGGGACTTGCTGGGCAAGGCATCGGCCAGCTTTGACGCCGAAGCCACGAAACGCCTCGGCGACACCTATTTTGAAACCGACGCGAAAAAAGCGCTCGACTATTACGAAGAAGCCGCCCGCGCGGGCCACATTGAAGCCGCCTATATTGCCGGCGTCATGTATGCGACCAACCTGGACATTCGCCCGGATGAAGAAGCGTCTGCGCGCTGGCTGGGTCTTGCGGCGAAAGGTGGGCACGCAGCGGCGCAGGCTGATTATGGCTTGCTGGTCTACCAAGGCGCAGGCGGGCTGAGCCGAGACGATGCAGCCGCTGCAAACTGGTTCCGCCGATCCGCGGAAGGCGGCGATAGCGAAGGCGCGTTCCTCTATGCGTTCACGCTGGCCAAAGGTGAAGGCGTGGAACAGGATTTCGGCGAGGCCTATTACTGGCTGTTGAAATCCGGAGACAGCACTATTGATAGCTACCAGCAAGACCGCGCGGTGTTACGCGAGCGGCTTGAAGCCAATGTAGATCCGAGCGTTTTGGCGGCGGCCAAAGCCCGACTTTAGGCGTTCAGCAAGCTCTGCAGCTTCATCGCAGCCGGCATGGCGTTAGACCGGAGTTTGGTGAATATTTCCACCACCTCTGGATCGCTCATGTCGGCGCTGGCCATCAATTCGGAAAAGCCGTCTAGGCGATTGGCGCGCATCCATTTGCGCAGGTCTTTGTTCTGACCCCAGATCGCTTGGTTCATCATATTGGCCGCCTGCATACGAACGAAATCGTCGAGACTATCCGGAAGCGGGACAACCCCTGTCAGCGCGTTCTTATCCGCGTCTGACCCACCCATCGCTTCGACATGGGCGATCATAGACGCGGAGAATGTCGGCTGATAGGCGCGCACCGTCTGCAGCGTAATCGTGTCCCCGTTAAAGACAGGCTTGATAGACTTGTTCGTGATGGCGGTGGCAGAACAGTCAAGGAAGACTGTGTTCGGAGTGCAGGGTTCTGTCCCTTCATCCAGCTGGATTTCTGTTACTGTGATATGTCTTACACGCCCTTTGCGGATAATGCCTTTGATGGCGCGCAAAGCTTCCAGTTCCATTCGCGAAATCGTCGGCGCGTGAAACATTTGTGGACGCACATTCGGATCAAGCCGGACGAAATAGCCGCAGGCTTCCAGACGGTCGAACATATCGTCGCGGTCTTTCGCGTTGGCCATCGCTTCAAAGGCCGCCGCCTGTGTTCCGATGGTTGTCTTGAAGCATTCGGCCCGCGGCTGGGTCGCGGCGCGGTCCAGCATCCAGCCATCGCGAGAAATCACCCAGCGGATCATATCCGGCGACACACCACTTTGCAGCAAATGCAAAAGCGTATCGATCCCCGTCTTGCCGCCGCCAATGACAACATAGCCGTCTGGCGCTTCAGAAAGAGTTTCGAGCCCGTTAGGTGGCATGAGCCGCACGCCATCCTCCCATGTGTAAGACGGTATGTGGTTGGCGGGCACGCTATTGGTCAGGAAGGTGGCATCGACCAGACGGTCATAGTCGACGTTGAGTGTTTCGCCGGACAGCAGATGCGTGAACGTACCGTCGCCTTGATACTCACACTTCGGGAAATAGCGGACGCGCCCGCTGGCCAACAAAGTGTCCCGCATAACCATGTCAAAATAGGCGCGAATTTCGCTCAGCGTCGCCAAGTCGGACATGCCTTTGTTCAGGCCGTCTTGGTCGATAGTCCCACGAGACAATTCCCGGGAGGCCACACCGTAAAAGCTCGACGGTTGGTGCAATGTCACAAACGGATAAGCCATGGTCCAATGCCCGCCCGGGGCATGCAGCCGATCGACGATGATCATTGTTGCGTCTGTGTCGGTCAGCAGCGTGTCGGCAAAGGCCAGGCCCATCGCGCCAGCGCCAATGATGAGGTAATCGGTGGAGAAGGGTGTGGTCATGGAGGGGCTTATGAGGACACCGAAGCCAGGCGTCCAGTGTTCAACTTTCGCTGCCGCTCAGCGCGCTGGAAGCGCGCGCAACAAAAAGACATCATGCTCGCTTCGCTGCGCGTGTTGCCTTTTTGCTGGAGGTCGGCATTTCAGACTAGTTTAGAGTTCTTGCTAGGCGAAACCCGAAGTCATCGTAACGATAGTCCATCGTGTAGCGCAGGCGTTTGGCGGCCCGCATTTGATAGCCATGCGTCACCCAAGACCCACCGCGAATGATCCGCGCTTTGCAGTCTCCGTCTTGGCGGGGACGTCCGTCACCCGGATTGCCGACATGGCCCGCGACATAGCAATCACTGACCCATTCATAGACATTGCCGTGAATATCATGGACCCCGAATGGGTTTGGCGCATAGGATCCAACGGGCACGGTCTTACGCAGGTATTTGCCTTTTTCCGCCCCCGGTCCGTAAGGAAACTCGCCATTAAAATTAGCTTCGCGGTAGGAAATGCCGTGACCGGACTGCGTCGAGAATGGCAGACTTGTCCCCGCCCGCGCGACATATTCCCATTCGGCCTCAGACGGCAGCCGATACGCCAGTCCTGTCGTCTCGTTCAGCCACGCAATATAGCTCTGCACGTCATTGTAAGAGACATTGGTCACAGGGCGTTTGCCACGACCCCAACCATTATCATCAGGGTTGTAGCCTTTGCAGCCCCCGCCATCCACGCAAGCGTTCCAATCGTCGAAGGTGACTTCGTGGCGGCCTATTTCGAAGCTATAATTGATCGTCACAGGGACTTGCGGACCTTCATTGCGGTCGCGTTTTTCTTCGGCGTTCGGACTGCCAAGCATAAACGTGCCAGGCTGGATAACGACCATATCAGGCAAGCCCTTTGCGTCACGGTCTTGCAGGCGCGCCAGACGCGCCGCCGGACGATCGTCAATCGCGCTAATGTAAGGATCGTTCGACTGTGCAGAAGCGGTTTGCCCAAAACACAGGCCGGCGAGCATACCCACCATGAGTGAAGTCGTTACAGTCCGCATGGCTATTTTATCTCTCCCGACATGTGCCCCAGCCATTACAGTTTGCGTTGTGCAAAATTTTATGTGCTTGCAATCAATTGCCCTGCCGAAGGTTAACCGGCGCTTATTAAAGACGCACGTTTGGCACGTCACATTGACCGGTCGCCGCTGTCAATCCGTTTGCATTAAAGGCCACAGCCATTTTTCCGCGTGTGGTCATAGGGCCGTAAGTTTCGACATTGGCTTTCACACCGTCCACCTCAAACTCAGCCGGCAAGCCATGTTCGCGCCAGACATCCAAAATGGGTTTTATCGCAACCCGGCCAGAGGACCGCTGATCTTGCCGGATCGCCCAAAACTGCCACCAATCATGAAAGCGAACTTTATAGTGCTTGTAGAGACTGCCGTCGTGCATAGCCTCCGCAACCAGTTCCACTTCGGCCCAGCTGCGCATGCCGCTCTCCCATTCCTCTGGGCTCTCGCTCCCTGTCTCGATAATGTAATTTTCGTACCAATCGCCCGGATTGTCATCCGATTCCATGGCCGCCCAGTTGACCGAGACTTTTGGGCCTGCCCACCATTTCGACGTCGCACCGTCCGGGCGCTCCATCTCGATAACGTAAGAAGAACAAACGACCGCGCCGGCACCCACATCGCGAACAGCGACATCACCATACACATCTTCGGGCAAAGCAATGCCGCCGTCCCAACCCCCTTGACTTTCCGCACGGTTATCGACGGTAAAGCTAAGGACATTCGCCCTAAGATCGCGGCTATGCGTACCGACAAATTCTTCGCTGACCCAGGCGGGAGAAATATAGCCGCCATCCTCTATCGTCTTTGTCGCTTCACTCATCACGCCCATAGCGTTGAGAAAATCTTGCGTGGGCGCGTCCGGTGTCGCGCAAGCCCCAAGCGCAAAGGCAATAGCAAATGCGGCTATTCTCATAGGTCGGTCTCGACTAAGTTTAGGAGCGAGCTGGGCTAATGATCATGTCCGGGATTGGTCCGAGCCAGTTTGCGCATCAGGCCCGGCCAGACAAGATTATCACCCATACCCGGCACGAAGGCGGCTGCGCCTTGCTGATAGACTTTATGGCCCATCTCTTCGGGTTCTTCGATTAAGTTTTCCGTCCCTGCGGCTTGTGCGAGAACCTGAACACGGCACGCATTTTCCAAGAAATAAGTCCGCAGGAACGCCGTGCCCGCGCTTGGCCCCAAGGTGAGCGTACCGTGATTGCGCAGCATGAGCAGGCTTTTCGAGCCAAGGTCGGCAACAATCCGCTCGCGTTCATCCAGCTCCAACGCAATCCCTTCATAGTCGTGATAGGCGAGGTCATCATAAACTTGCATGGCCATTTGCGTGTAACGGCGCAGTCCGCCTTTTTGCGCAGATACGGCCATGCCGTTCGCCGTATGAACGTGGATCACAAAGTGGGCATCATCCCGGGCCAAGTGAACGGCGGAATGGATTGTAAAGCCCGCCGGGTTCACAAAGTAAGGCGTATCTTGTTTCACGACACCATTCATGTCGATCTTTACCAGAGAGCTGGCTGTCATCTCATCAAACATCACCCCGTAAGGATTGATCAGAAAACGATGCTCGCCGTCTTCATCCGGCAAGCGCGCCGAAATGTGCGTAAACACCAGATCGGACCAGCCGTGCATTGCGATCAAGCGGTAAAGCGCGGCCAGATCGCAGCGTATCTTCCACTCCAGATCAGAGACCTTGCCGTGCAACCGTTCAATCTGCGTCGGGTCGGGGATCATAAAGCCCGGACCCCGGTCTAGTGCTTGTTGGATCTTCTCACTCTTGGTAGGGGCGTTCATGGGAATCCTCCGTTCGGCTCTATCCGCTGTGTCGGCACTTGTGCCGCAAGCTGCGCGCGCAGACAAGCCCGCTGTGATCGAAGTCGAGACGGTCGGCACAGCGCCGGACGGCACTGAGCTGATACAATACACGCTGACGCAGGAAAACGGCCTGCAAGCCCGCTTCTTAAATTATGGTGCGGCCCTAACAGCTTTAGTCCTTCCCGACGGCACGAATGTCGTCGCCCGACTGCCAAAGCCCGAAGACTATCTTGAAAATCCTGCCTTTATTGGCAGTACAATCGGACCCATTGCCAATCGCCTCAAAGACGGGTCTTTCGAGTTGAATGGCAAGACCTACCACATCGCGCCAAATGATGGACGCAATGTTTTGCATGGCGGGGCACAGGGCTATCACACGCAATATTGGCAAGGTCAGGTGGAAGACGACGTCGACGGTCCTTACCTCCGCCTCTCCCTCTTTAGCGAAGACCGAAAACGCGGCTACCCGTCCGATTGCTGGGCGCATTTGGAAATCCGCCTAACTGCCAGCACGCTGCGTATTGATATGTGCGCGCAGGTCACGACCAATAGCTATATCAACATGACAACCCACCCCTATTTCAATCCGACGGGAAAGTTTGATCAGCCTATCAACGATCTTATCCTTTGGTGCGAAGGCATGCCTATTGCAGTCGACACAGAGGGACTGCCGGATGTCGGACAAGATGCTGATCCATCCCTGCGCCTGATTGACCATAAGCCCATTGGTGAAAGGGTCATCGACAATCATTACGAAGTCTACGCCACCCGCCCCCATGAAGACCGGTCCATACCGCCACTGCTTGCCACGCTAACCGACCACGAACGCTATATCTACATTCACAGCGATGCGCCCGGTTTGCAGATCTTTACGGCAGATACACTTCCCGACATTCCCGGAATTATCCCCCGGGGAGCCGTCGCGCTGGAACCGCAATCCCTACCCAATCACGTCTCAGTTCATACTGATGGTACAGTCCACGGTCGAGCAAGCCAGCTGACAGATTTCAACCGCCCTTTCCGTCGTACGATCGCCTACCGCATTGCCGGACCCGGCCTGCCAGAACTGCCCGGATGAACGACTTCGTCTATGATATTTGGTATTTTGCGGGACTGACCTCGGACCTCCCACGATCCGGCCTGATGCGCGTTATCATTGCGGGCGAACCCATTTGTATCGGTCGTAGCGAAGACGGGGCTCACTTTGCCCTACGCGATATTTGTCCGCATCGGGCCGCGCCTTTTTCAGCCGGACGTATGATCGATGGATGTGTTGAATGCCCTTATCATGGCTGGCGCTTTGATCAGAATAGCGGCACATGCAAGACTATTCCCGCCCTGACGGATGATAGCGCGGTTAATTCGGAAAAGATCAAAGTGCGGACATTTCCTATCCGCCAAACGGGTCAAATCCTTTGGGTCTGGCTGAGCGCGAATACGAAATTCCAAGGCGAACCGCCCATCGACCCGCCGGCCTTTCCTCTGACAATCACTAAGCCCGTCATTGATGATGGCGTGCGGCTGAATTGTCATGTCGATCATGCTGTGATCGGCCTAATGGACCCGGCCCATGGTCCCTTTGTTCACAAACAATGGTGGTGGCGATCCGAAGCGTCGATCCATGAAAAAGCCAAAGCGTTCGAACCGCGCGAACGCGGCTTTGCCATGGCCCGGCACGCCCCATCATCCAATTCCAAAGCTTACAAATTACTCGGTGATCGCGAGCGGACAACGGAAATCACTTTCCAGCTTCCCGGCATTCGGACAGAGGAAATCAGAACGGGCGACAAGACCGTTCTATCCTTCACGGCCGTCACACCAGAGGACGCAGGCCACACCCGCATCCGCCAACTCTTCTTCACGGATAAACTCAGCTTCCGCCTGATGTCGCCCCTGCTGAAATTCGGCGCGAAAGCGTTTTTGCGGCAGGATGCGCGCATGGTCGATCTGCAAGCCCAAGGCCTTCGCTTTGACCCGAATTTGATGCTGATTGATGACGCCGACACGCAAGCCAAATGGTACCACCAACTCAAGAAAGCCTGGGCCAAAGCCAATGCAAGTGACGAGCCCTTCGTCAATCCGGTCAAGGCGAAAACGCTGCGGTGGAGGAGTTGATGCGCGGCCTCTCTCTTGCCCTAGTCGCTGCCCTGACGGCCTGTGTTTCGCAGGCCCCTGCGCCCTCACAACCCGGGACCGTAGTCATTGTCGGCGGCGGCTTATCTGATGACAATGCAGACGTTTGGAGCGCCTTTGCCGAGGCTGCGAAACCTTCCGGACCGGTCGTCATCGTTCCCGCCGCATCAGGTTACCCAACAGAAAGTGGCGACTTTGCCAAAGCAGCGATGATCCAGAACGGGATCGCAGAAGACCGCATCCACATTGCGCCCCTCGCCGTCATCGATGACCCGACAACTGACGACGTTGACGAAAGCCTCTGGGCCGACAATGCCACGAACCCCGAACTTGTTGCAATCCTCGAACATGCCGCTGCGATCTGGTTCACGGGCGGTGATCAGCGCCGGATCACCCAGCTTTTGATCGATACGCCTGCCCTAGATGCGATCCGCTCTGCCCATAAAAATGGGGCCGGTCTGGGCGGCACCAGCGCTGGCGCCGCCATGATGAGTGATACCATGATAACCGGCGGATTTCGCGACGGGGATGAGAGCGCGCCATTGACGATTGATCGGGGCCTTGGGTTTCTGTCCGGCGTGATTATCGACCAGCATTTCTCCGAACGGAATCGATTGTGGCGACTGCAAGAGGCGGTGGACCGCTCGTCCCTATCCTTGGGCCTTGGTATTGATGAAGACACGGCGATTATTGGGTCATCCCATCAAATGCGCGTCGCCGGGCGCGGCAACGTCTATGAAGTCAGCGAAGACAGCGTTACGGTTTATGCATCCGGCGACATGATTTCGATCCATGATAAGGACGCCCCATGATCCGCAAAGTTCTCGGCCTTCTCATTCTGCTCGCCCTCGGTGGGGTCCTTTACTTCACCATCTTTGAAACCAAACGCATTGATGCACGGATGAATGCTGTGAGGGCGCACGACCCTTACCCGATTTCACCGACTGCGCAGACATTGCACAATGATCTCTATATTGCAGACCTTCACGCCGATACGCTGCTCTGGCGACGCAATCCGGAAAAGCGCCATGATTACGGCCAAGTCGATCTACCGCGCTTGCGCGAAGGCGGTGTGGACTTTCAGGTTTTCTCTTCTGTCACACAAAGCCCCCGCGGGCAGAACTTTGCGGGAAACGCCTCGGGCACCCCCGATAACATTACCCCCCTTGCGGTCGCGCAGCTCTGGCCGACACGGACCTGGATGTCGATCTATGAACGCGCCGCCTTTCAAGCGCAGCGTCTGCAAAAGCTCGAAGCCAATCCGCGCAACAATTTGGTCATTGCGCGCCGAAAAGCCGACATGGACGCGCCCCCCGGGACGCTCATCGGCTACCTACTGACAGAAGGCTCTCACCCGCTGGAAGGCCGCGTAGAGAACGTCGACCGATTGTTTGATGAAGGCTACCGCGCCATGGGCTTGCAGCACTTCTTTGACAACCGCCTCGGCGGGTCGCTGCATGGGGCGACAAAGGGCGGCCTGACAGAATTTGGACGAGAGGCTGTGACCCGAATGTGGGATCTGAATATCGCGGTCGACCTCGCCCATAGTAGTGAACAAGTGGCCCGCGACGTCCTCGCCATGAACCGGGAGCGCTCAGAACCCGGTGCCGTTTTCATCAGCCATGGCGGTGTGCGCGGCGGCTGCCCCGTCACCAATCAACGCAATCTGCCCGATGACCTTTTGCAAGAACTCGCCGCACAAGGCGGCATATTGGGTGTTGGCTATTTCCACGGCGCGATTTGCGATATTTCACCGGTCGGCATTGCCACGGCGATAGACAAAGCCATCGCACTAATGGGCTTGGAAGCTGTCGCCCTCGGCTCTGATTTTGACGGCACGGTCTTGACGGCACTGGATACATCAGAGCTCGCGGCTATTACCCAAGCTTTGCTGGATAGCGGTCGGAGCGAACCCGAAATCCGCGCCATTATGGGCGAAACGGCCCGCCAGTTTTTTATCGATAGCTTGCCGGATTAAGCCCCAGTTTGAAAACCGTTGAGGACAGTATGAAACGCCAAAACCTGATCACAACCGCGCTCACCATCAGCGCCCTCGCCCTTGTCGCTTGTAATCCTCATACGGGCCCGAAAGCCGATGTGGACTTGGCGACTAACACGCTGAAAGTTCTCTCTGATGACGCCATGCAAGGGCGGCAAGTGGGGACTGAGGGCGGGAAACGCGCCATCCGTTATCTGGAAACACAGATTGACGCACTAGGCGATGCGCCCGAACGCCAACCCTTTAGCCGCATGGTTGAACGTCGCGGCGAGGTGCGTGAAATCAATGGCATTAACCTGCTATCCCGCATTGCCGGACGCACACCGGGCGAAGGGCCGGAACTGGTCATCACCGCGCATTTCGATCATGTCGGTGTACAGGGCGACGAGATTTACAACGGCGCCGATGATAACGCTTCCGGCACAGGTGCCTTGCTGGCCATCTATAAATCCTTCCTGGAAGACCGACCAGAGCATGACGTTTTACTGGCCTATCTGGACGGCGAAGAATTCGGCCTGACAGGTGCACGGCACTTGGTCGAGGTCTTAGCCCCCGATGGACGCCCGCGCGTAAACCTCAACCTCGACATGATCGCGCAGAATAAGGATGGTGTGATTTACGCCGCGGGAACCTATCACACGCCGGACCTAAAACCCCTTGTCGAACGGGCTGCGCGCAGCGTCGATATGGACGTTCGCTTTGGCCATGACAGCCCCGATGATGGGGCGAATGACTGGACGCTCCTTAGCGATCACGGCCCATTCCATATGGCCGGCATCCCCTTCCTCTATTTTGGGGTGGAAGATCATGAGCATTACCACCAGCCCACTGATACGTTTGAGACGATCCCGCTGCCCGTCTATCACCAAGCCGTGCAGCTCACCGTCAACACGGCGCATATGTTTGACGAACAGCTTGGCACGATCGCGAAGCCTTTAAGTACGGATTAAGAGACAGCCCTCACAGTCCATATATGTCAGACTGGACGGTCTATATGTTGCGCTGCGCGGACGACACGCTCTATACCGGCATAGCCCGGGACGCAGACGCCCGAGAAGCCACCCATAATGCCGGACGCGGCGCAAAATATACACGCGCGCGTCTTCCTGTCCGTCTTGTCTACCGCGAAGCGGCCCCCGATCGCAGCGCGGCTTCCAAGCGGGAATGGGCGATTAAACGCCTCACCCGCCGCCAAAAGCTAGACTTGCTAAGGGAGTGAGCCCTCGCCAACGACCTCGATCCGGATTTGGGCGAGATCCATAGCGAGGCTCTCCCCGGCTTTTCCGGGCCAGATGGACAAGAGGTCTACATTTGGGGGAGCGGCCACAATATCCGGCGAGAAAGTAAAGGATAGGTCTTGCCAATCCGGGCTGAGCCTAAAAACCTGCCAGTCACTGGCAGGGGCTTCAATCGGGAAATAGGCCGTATCAAAGGCCTCTAACCCATTGCGGTCTGCGGCGCGCACTCGCAGCGAAATTTCTATCTCCCGTCCCGCAAAGGCCCGCTCATAATCTGCGCCGAGAGAGGCGAAGACCCCGACCGA
>CAZSUW010000073.1:0-11629 GCA_964610115.1 uncultured Algimonas sp. | reverse complement strand
TCCAGCAGACCTCTGGCTAGTTCTATGAAAGTTGTGCGCTCCACATCCTTCACCTCATGATCAATGATGACCGTGATGGCGAGGGGCTTAAGGATAGTGTCTAATGAATGAGCCATAACGTCCTATACAATACGAATACGGATGGGCGCGAGTCCTTCAATGCCACCCTCTAGATCGTCTCCCGCCACAACAGGGCCGACGCCGTCGGGGGTCCCTGTGAAAATAAGATCACCCGCTTCCAGGCCCATATCCGCGCGCAAGTGGTCGATAATTTCCTCTACCGACCATATCATATCGGATAGGCGACCGCATTGAACGAGCTCGCCATTCTTCCGCAATACGATCCTCGCTTCTTTTATGTCCACGTCAGGTGCGGGCGTAATGGCCGAGCAGGGCGCGCTTTTAGGAAAATTCTTCGCCCGATCCCAAGGCGCGCCGGATTTCTTCGCAGCCCCTTGCAGATCGCGCCGCGTCATATCGATCCCGACAGCATAGCCATAAATGCCGTCTGGGCCGATCGCGGCGACAAGCTCGACTTCATAGTGCATGTCTTGCGTGTTAGGTGGATAGGTGAGTATCGACCCGCTCTCTATCAATGTCGTGGCAGATTTCGCGAATATGACAGGTTCTGAGCGCTCTGGCGTCCCGCCCATTTCGCGCACATGGTCTGCATAATTACGACCCACACACAGGATCCGACGCACAGGAAAGCGGGCACCTGTCCCGACCACGGGCAGGCTCACAGGATCATTGGGCGGAAATACAAAATCGGTCATTGTGTCCCTCTTATATCACCCTCTAACACATCTTCATCGAAGAGGAAGTCATATGGATATTTTGCGTACGCCTGAAAATCGGTTTGAAAACCTCCCCGATTATGATTTCGCGCCGCGTTATGCGATGGTTGGGAGCGAGTTGCGTCTGCATTATGTTGATGAAGGGCCAAGAGGCGGGCGCGTTATCATTATGATGCACGGCGAACCCAGCTGGTCTTACCTTTATCGTCATATGATCCCGCCCATCGTGAACGCCGGTTACCGGGTTCTTGCGCCCGACCTGATCGGTTTCGGTAAGTCAGACAAACCAACGCAGATGAACGATCACAGTTACGCCGCCCATGTGTCTTGGATGACGGAATGGTTTGATAGCCTTGGGCTTTCCGACGCGGTTCTGTTCTGCCAAGATTGGGGCGGGTTGATCGGCCTGCGTTTGGTGGCAGAACGCCCTGATAACTTCGCTGCTGTGATTGCAGGTAATACCGGCCTGCCGACAGGGCAGGGCACGCCGAGTGAAGCCTTCCTGAACTGGCAAAAATTTGCGGCTTCTGTACCGGAATTTCCGACCGGGAAGATCCTACAAGGCGCCACGGTCCGTACACTTTCTGACGCGGAAATTGCCGCCTATGACGCGCCGTTCCCAGACGAAAGCTATAAAGCCGGCGCGCGGGTCATGCCGTCCCTTGTTCCGACTTCTGAGGACCAAGCGGGCGCGGCGGAAAATCGCGAAGCGTGGAAGGTGCTGTCGGAATGGACAAAGCCCTTTGTCACCTGCTTCTCTGACCAAGATCCCGTATCGCGCGGTGGCGAAATTCCGTTCTTAAAACGTGTACCAAGCCTAAAGGGACAGACCAACCGCCAATTCAAGGGCGGCGGGCATTTCTTTCAAGAGGACACACCGGACGAACTGGCCGGGCTGATCATCGAGGTCGCAGACGCGCTTTAGTCGATCGCGTAAGACAATGTGACGGTCGCAGACAGTTCTTGCTGCCCAGGGGAAATTGGTGGCGCCATAGCGGCCTCTGATCGCATCATGACATCGCCGGCGACGGGAGCAAATGATCCGGGCTGATTGCCCTCGGTAATAACGAGTAGTTTGCCGAGCGAGACGCCTGCAGCCTCTGTCATGCTTTCCGCTTTCAGACGTGCTTTGCGGATCGCCTCGGTCCGGGCCTTTTCCATTGCGGCGTCGCGGTCTTTGACCGTGAAGTTGATATTCTGAATGTTGTTCAGCCCTGCCACTAAGAGCGCGTCGATCATGGCGCCAATATTGTCCAAATCAGAGGTCGTAACCGTAATCTGATTAGACGCCTGATACCCTGCCGCTTTCTGTTCCCCAGACTTTCGGTCATATTCAAAGCGCGGTGAGAGATTCAGATATGAGGTCGTTACATCACGGCGGTTCACGCCGATCTGCCCCAAAGCGTCATAGACAGCGCGCATCTTAGTACTATTCTCCGCCATCGCCGCTTGCGCGGTTGATGCACGACTTTCGACACCGGCCGTAACCGAGGCCCGATCTGGCACGACATTGGCAGAGGCTGTCGCGCTGACATGGATAACGCCGCTGGCTCGTGTTGCCTCATGCATGGGATCGCCTCCGTGATTCGCTAAAACGGGCGCAGCCAACCCAATAAAGACACCCGTAAGAAGGGCAGATTGCAAAACGCGCATGGCAGACTCCTGATATAACGAAACGCTATTGGTCAAGCACACCATAGCAGAGTAAGCCCCCTCTATGGAAATTAAGGGTCGGACAGCTTTTATAACGGGCAGCGCGCGCGGCATCGGCAAAGCCTTGGCAATCGCCATGGCTGAACGCGGCTGCGATATTATCGGCTGTGACCTGCGCGCGGATACGCAGTCCGATACCGCAGCGGCCGTTCACGCTGCGGGACAAGTTTATACTGCGCTGGACGCCGATCTGTCTGAAGTCGAGCAAGCCGTTGCGGTGACGGAAGAAGCTATAGCGCTTGGCTTTGACATGCTGATCAATAATGCGGGCATTGCCACCTCGGGCGAATTTGACGCCGTACCTTTTGAGCGTTGGCAGAAAACGATTGCGGTAAATCTAACGGGCTTGATGGCGATTACACATACAGCCCTGCCTTATTTACGCACACGGGATGAGGCTTTTATTGTCAATATGTCGTCAGTGGCAGGCGTTATCGGCGCGCCGGGAATGGAAACCTATTGCGCGACGAAATTTGGCGTCAATGGCTTCACCCGGTGCCTGGAATATGATCTGGAGGATACAAATGTGCATGTCGCCTCTATCCATCCCACGATGGTCAAAACCCGCATGATTGACGGAGTGGGTTCAGGCCCAACAGCCGAGATCGAAGTTGACGATGTGGTGAAAGCCATTTTGCGCACGATTGAGGCCAACACATCTCAAACCTTCGTGCCCGGTTCAGTCCGCTTTCCTTATGACATTGCCTCCCGTCTATTTCCTGGGATTGTCAGAAAAATGATGCGCAAAAGCGAAATGCAGAGCTGGCGCGTCGCGAACAAAGACGTGCCCGATGCCTAAGTCAAAAGAGTCTAAAGACTGGTCGCCAGAGCTCGACGAGCTCGCCCAGCGTGAGGCCATGGCCGAGACCATGGGCGGGCCTGAGAAAGTCGCGCGGCAACATAATCGCGGGAAGCTGGATGCGCGTGAGCGGATCAAACGCTTGCTGGACGCGGATAGCTTTCGCGAAATCGGGAAACTTGCTGGGACGGGCCAGTATGATGGAGACGGCCAACTGATTGACAGCAGCCCTTCAAACTTCATCTTCGGACAAGGCGCGATCAATGGTCGTCCCGTCGTTGCGAGCGCCGATGATTTCACCGTTAGGGGCGGGGCGAGCGATGCCGCCATTTACCGCAAATTTGTTCACGCTGAACAAATGGCCGGGGAATATGGCCTCCCAATTATCCGCATGATTGACGGCACAGGCGGTGGCGGGTCAGTCAAATCCTTGGAAGCAATGGGCTATACCTATGTCCCGGCGGTCCCAGGCTTTGAGTACATCACGAGCAATCTTGAAAAAGTCCCTGTGGTTGCGCTTGCGCTCGGCCCTTGCGCAGGCCTCGGCGCGGCGCGCGTCGTGGCGTCGCATTATTCCGTCATGGTCAAAGGCCTAAGTCAGGTTTTTACCGCGGGACCCGCCGTCGTCGCCCCCCTTGGCGAAGATCTTGATAAAGAAGGCCTCGGCGGATCAGACATTCACACACGCAATGGTGTCGTTGACGACGAAGCCGCCAGCGAGGACGACGCCATAGCAATGGCACGGGCGTTTCTATCTTTCCTGCCCAGCCGGGTTGGCGATCCTGCGCCCAGAACCGAACCAAGTGATGATCCTGACCGAAAAGACGAGGCACTACTTTCCTTCGTTCCACGAGATAAGCAGGCGGCCTATTCCATGCGAACCATCCTGAAATCTGTCATGGATGAGGGAAGCGTGTTTGAAATGGGGCGTCGTTGGGGGCAGGCGGCAATCACGGCTTTTGCGCGATTAGACGGATGGCCCGTCGCCGTCATCGCGTCAAATCCTGCCTTTCTCGGTGGTAGCTGGACAGCCGATACTGCGCAGAAGGTGGAACGCTTTGTAAAACTCGCCGACCGCTTCCAACTGCCTGTCGTTCACTTGGTGGACAATCCAGGCTTTATGATCGGTCTTGACGCCGAAAAAGCCGCCACCATTCGGCGCGGTGTGGAGGCAATGCGCACGATTTACGACACAAGCGTGCCTTGGGCGACCGTGGTCATCCGCAAGGCTTATGGTGTCGCCGGTGCCGCCATGAGCAACCATACACGCTTTCAATATCGCGCCGCCTGGCCATCTGGGGATTGGGGCAGCCTACCGATCGATGGCGGGGTAGAAGTCGCTTATCAGTCCGAATTGCGCGAAAGCGATGATCCAGACGCCGCTTTGGCCGCGATAAAAGCGAGACTGGCGGCGGTATCTTCACCATTCCGAACGGCAGAACGCTACGGCATTGAAGACATTATTGACCCAAGGGAAACGCGCCCCTTTCTGATCAATTTCATCCGCTTGGCGATGCGATGAACCGCTAAATATCAGGCGCCAACCAGCTTACTCACTGACGCCGCGCAACACTAACGACCGCGCCGGCCCGGATACCGCGCTTTCAATTTCTGAAAGCGGCCAAATACCAACGCCAGAGCAGGGATTCGTCACCCCGAATGAGCTACATCCTTGGCGCAAGACTAACTGATCGGAGGCGTCTAAAAACAAGGCATCGCCAGAACCGGGCGAGGAATCTGCTGTGACACCTCTTACAGAAATGCCCAGTAATTGCTCTGCTGCAGGTTCAAAAGTAACATTGGGTTCCGCCACAAATTCTGCGGCATCGCGAAAGCCTGTTCCCAATAGCACACCCATTTGATCACCAAAGCTGCGTGTATAGCTCGCAATGTCGAGCAAGCCATCTCCATCCATATCCCGTGGCGGTAGAATTGGGCCGGAAAAATCAAACCCAGACGCTGAGACCGACCGTGCGCCTGTAAACTCAGCCTGTGGCGCCCCGCGAAGCGCGAGGAAATCATCCGCGTCAATCACGTCAAGACCAAAGCCCGTTGATCCCGCTGGAACTTGCGCGGAGAAAACGAGCGTTGGCGCGCCATCATTATCAAAATCATCCACGAGAACGACATCGATCGCGCTTTTCGCAATATTGGCGCCTTGCGTCGCCGACAATGTTTCGAGATCAATCGATGATACCGTCGCATCTCGCAACAGCGATCCGGTCAGGAAAATGAGCCTCTCATTGCGAAGCAAGAAGACGTCATCGAGCCCGTCACCATCAAGATCGTTGACTGTTTTGAAGGTGTAGGGCTCGAATGTGCTTGCGGAACCGTCCGTTGCAGTCTGCGTAAATTCTTTATCAAATGCCGCGTCAACACGCGTATCGGCCAAAGATGGATCGCCAGAGATGATACCGGATTGGATTGTCTGCCCAGCCGTATTGCCATTGAAGACAAACAGATCAGCATTGCCGTCTCCATCAACATCATCGATCATACGTCCTCGGAAAAGCGAGCCGAGAGGCGCAAAATCGACGATATAACGATCCGCCCCGAGCACTGTTGCGTCCTGCGTTCCGTTAAATGTCCCCATACGAGAGCCATTCGGAACATTGAAAACCGTGACGGTATTGGTGGACTGCAAGGAGACTGCAATACTGACAGAGCCGTCCGCGTTTTCAGCCGCACTAATGAAATTAGACTGTTCAAACTCTGAGCCAGAGGCCGAAAACGTCGCGACGGAAGCGTTCGCACTATCAATCGTCGTAACGCCCGATTGGGTGGTCAACTCACTAAACACAATGTGCCCAGCGGGGCCAGTCGTATCGAAGCTTGATGCGATCGCAATTTCCGGCAGACCGTCGCCGGATAGATCGGGAACCGACGCAAAGTTACTGCCATAGCTCGATAGTCCATTTGGGACGAAAATGCCGGATCCTATCGCCTCAGCCGCGTCAGTTGGGTCATCTGCAACAGTGATCGTAAAGTCAGTTGCGATATTACGACCTTCATATGTCGCGGACACACCGAATTCATACACATTATTGCCGTCACCATCTTGCGGGTTTTCGAAATTATTTTCGAAAAATAGTCCGCTGACACTGTCGCGCTGAACGGAAAGCGTGATCGTGCGATCCCCGCTGGCATTAGGCACTGTCGCTTCGATCAAAACTTCGAAAAAGTCAGCGTCCGGTCCACTGATTTGAAAATTGCTCGGCTCGGCATCAGTCGGCGCATTGTACAGAAAAGTTTCTGTCAAAAATGGCGCTCCACTGTTTTCGACAATCGTTGCCGATAACGACGCTGGAAAGCTCGTATTTGTCGATTGTGGCGGTGGGGGAGGAGATGGGGGTGTTGGAGCTACGCTTCCGCCGCCGCTGCCTCCGCCGCCACAGGCAGTCAGGAATAAAACAGTGCTTGAAAGAAGCGCATTCTTTAGGTGCAACATGATTAGTTTCCCCTTTGATCCCCAACTTAAAGCTGCACGGGATTGCAGGGGATGTCTACCCCCGAAGGAAGGAGACCGATCGTGGCGCATCAGTAAAGCGTAGCGAGGGCCTCTTTCGTATAGTCCTGCAATTCGTCCTCACGACCGTCGCGGACTTTCACAACCCATTCCGGATCTTGCAGAAGGGCGCGGCCGACGGCGACGAGATCGAAATCACCCCGATCCAGCATTTCAATTAAGCGGTCCAGAGAAGCAGGCTTGCTGCTTTCTCCAGCGAAGGCCGCAACAAATTCGCCGCTTAAGCCGACGCTACCGACCGTAATGGTCGGCTTACCGGTCAGTTTCTTGGCCCAACCCGCAAAGTTGAGGTCAGGGTCAATATCCGGAAACTCCGGTTCCCAGAAACGCCGCTGCGAGCAGTGCAGGCAGTCTACGCCTGCATCCGTGAGAACGGTCAGGAAGGCTTCCAGCTCTTGCGGTGTTTCGGCAAGGCGCTGCGTAAAGTCCTGCTGCTTCCACTGCGAAACCCGAATGATCAGCGGCATATCCGGGCCGATAGCCTTGCGACATTCTTTAATGATCTCAGCCGCAAAGGTTGCGCGCTCGGGCAGGCCACCACCATATTTGTCTTCGCGTTGGTTCATCACGCTCCAGAAGAACTGATCAATCAGGTAACCATGCGCACCGTGTATTTCGACGGCATCAAACCCTAAGTCTTTGGCGTAACCTGCTGATCTTGCGAAACTTTCAACCCATTCGATGACTTCGGCTTCTGACGGTTCCGGCATGACCTTGCTGCCCGTATGCGTCACGCCAGATGGGCTTTCAGACGGCGCATCCGGGAAGTGACCCGCTCCGGGTTTGCGCATAAAGCCCGTATGCCAAAGCTGCGGCGCGATACGTCCGCCTTCTTCTTTCACCCGCGCCACGACTCTCTTCCAGCCTTCCAGCGCGTCACCGTAAAAGAAAGGCGCGCCCGCATCATTGCCGGCGGCCTTGCGGTCCGGGTGCGTGCCTTCGGTAATCAGCAAGCCGACATCGTTGGCGGCACGGCGGGCGTAATATTCGGCGACATTATCGCCAGGATAGCCGTCTTTGGCAAAGCTGCGCGTCATCGGCGCCATAACGATACGGTTAGGCAGCTCTAGAGAACCGAGGGTGAAGGGAGTGAAAAGTGGATTTGTCATAGGATGTTCTTGCAGAGAGAAAGTTTGGCCGTCCAGTCTTTCCATGCGCCTTTACAAGCGTGATGATTAAGAGCCGCCATGCGTTGCTTTAGCGAGGGATTTAATGAGCGCCAGGGCCGCGTCATGCCCGTCCTCATGGAACGTTTTCACGATGGCCGAGCCCACGACAACGCCGTCCGCCACTTTGGCGATTTCGGCGGCGCGTTTGGGCGTTTTGACACCGAAGCCAACGACGACAGGCAGGTTGGCGGCGTCTCGCACGCGCTCGACTTGATCCGCGACTGAACCGCTCGCTTCTAGGGCCGATCCCGTCACGCCTGTCATGCTGACATAATACACAAAACCACGAGAGCCAGAGACGACCGTGGGTAAGCGCTTCGCGTCGGTTGTGGGTGTGGCGAGGCGGATGAGCGCCAAACCGCGCTTGTCCATTTCCTCGCGCAATTCGCTGTCTTCTTCCGGCGGCAGGTCGACCAAGATCAACCCGTCCACACCAGCCTCCACAGCAGCGTCCGCAAAGGCCGCATAGCCCATCTGGTAAACAGGGTTGGCATAGCCCATCAGGATGATCGGTGTGTCCGTGTTGGCCTCACGAAACTCAGCCGACATGCCCAACACACTACGCAAGCTCGCCCCGGATTTTCGCGCGCGAATACCCGCTTCCTCAATCGTCGGCCCGTCGGCCATGGGGTCGGTGAACGGAAAGCCAAGCTCGATAATGTCCACACCCGCATCAGGCAGGGCGTTCATCAAGGCTTGCGACGCCGCCCGATCCGGATCCCCGCCCATGATGTAAGCGACGAAAGCGGGGTGAGGTTTAGCAAAGACTTTGGAGAGGCGGCTCATTTTGCATAAGCCTTTGTGTTTTCAGCATCCGTCCCCGCGGCAATATCCTCGCCCAGCGCGTCCGCGATTGTGAAGACATCTTTATCACCACGCCCGCACATATTCATAATGATGAGGCTGTCAGGGCCGAGTTGCTTCGCGAGGTCTACCGTGCGCGGAAGCGCGTGACTTGGTTCGAGAGCAGGCAAAATCCCTTCCAGCCGCGCGCAGCGCTGGAACCAGTCGAGGGCTTCATCATCGGTCGCGCTGACATATTCTGCACGGCCCGTATCGTGCAGCCAGGCATGTTCCGGCCCGATGCCTGGATAGTCCAGCCCTGCACTGATGGAATGCGCGTCGGCTATCTGGCCTTCTTCGTCTTGCAGCAGATAGGTCCGGTTGCCATGGAGGATACCGGGCTTACCGCCTGTGAGTGACGCCGCGTGCAGACCGCTATCCACACCGCGCCCGGCCGCTTCCACGCCAATCAAGCGTACGGTTTCATCCGGCACGAAGGCATGGAACAATCCCATCGCGTTCGATCCGCCGCCAATGCAGGCAACAACGGCGTCGGGCAGCCGACCTTCGCGGTCTAGAATTTGCGCGCGCGCTTCGTGCCCGATCACGGCTTGGAAATCGCGCACCATAACGGGGTAGGGATGCGGCCCGGCGACCGTGCCGATGCAGTAAAACGTATCCGCCACATTGGTCACCCAATCGCGCAGCGCTTCGTTCATCGCGTCTTTTAGCGTCGCCGTCCCGCTATGCACGGCGCGCACTTCGGCGCCCAGCAAGCGCATACGGAATACATTGGGCTTTTGCCGGACAATATCGACCGCACCCATATAGACGATGCAGTCCATGCCGAGGCGCGCGGCGACAGTCGCCGTGGCCACACCGTGCTGGCCCGCGCCTGTTTCGGCGATAATCCGCGTCTTGCCCATGCGCTTGGCGAGCAAGAGCTGGCCCATGCAATTATTGATCTTATGCGCGCCGGTGTGGTTCAGCTCATCCCGCTTGAAATAGATCTTCGCGCCTCCCGTATCCTCTGTCAGCCGCTCCGCGAAATAGAGCGGCGAGGGGCGTCCGACATAGTGTTCTAGAAACTCATCCAACTCCGCCTGAAAACTCGGATCGGCTTTGGCTTCCGCATAGGCCTCTTCCAGCTCCAGGATTGGCGGCATGAGCGTTTCAGCGACGAACCGCCCACCGAAATCGCCAAAGCGTCCGCGCGCATCTGGAAAGCTATCATTGCCTCTAATGTCCACCGCGCACGGCCTCCACAAACTCTGTCATCAAAGCGGCATCCTTTACGCCGGGCGCGCGCTCAACGCCAGAGGAGACATCCACCAAAGCGGGTCGCCGTGACACTATGGCGTCGCGTACATTGCCAGGATGCAGCCCACCCGCCAGACCCCAGCGTTTGGGCAGGGGCGCACCGCGCAACACGTCCCAGTCAAAGCGCGTGCCATGCCCACCCGCTTGAGCCGTGTCTTTTGGCGGCTTGGCATCAAACAATAACCAGTCTGCCGCGCCGCTATATTCACTGGCGAGCTTTACCTCGTCCGCATTGGACACTGGCGCAGCCTTGATGATGGTCAAGCCCGTGCGCGCGGCGATTTCCGCCACGCGGGGCAAGGTCTCGCGTCCGTGCAGTTGGATATGCGTGAACCCCGCCGCAACGATCCCGGCCACCAGCCTATCATCCGGATCGACCGTCACGGCCACGCAGGGCGCGCTCACCCCGTGGATCAACGCGGCGGCTTCGTCTACTGAAACACGACGAGACGACGGCGCTTCCACAATAAATCCGAGCCAATCCGCGCCAGCCGTGATGGCTCCGGACACATCCTCTGTGCGGGTCAGGCCGCAGATTTTTATCAGGGGTTGCATGCGCCCCGCGCTAGTCGATCCACCCCGTCCACGCAATGCTAAGCCTGCGGCAAATCCGCAAACAAAAAGAGCGTCCCACTGGATTAACCAATGGAACGCTCCCGGGACAAGTCGGACGGGCCGACTATCTCCATGCGTGAACTTTAAGCGGTTTATTTCTGCATCAGGATCCGCGTCGCAGGGTACGGCGTGGTCATGCCCGCTTTACCTAGTGCTTTCATGATCTGCTCTGGCACAGAATAGCGGACGTCGAAGTAGTGCTCACCTTTGGTGAACGGACGCACGACCAGCTCTGCAGAGCGTTCTGTCAGCGTTTCCACTTCGACGAATGGCGCAGGGTCAGCCACAATATGCGGATGATCGGCCAGCACTTTTTCGATCACTTTGCGCGCCTTATCAATGTCGTCATCATAGGCGACGTTGAACTTCATCTCGACACCACGGATTGGGTGGTGGCTGTGGTTGATGATCTTCTCGCCCCAGATTTTACCGTTCGGGATGATGATCTTCTGATTGTCAAAAGTCTGCATGTCCGTGGTGAACAAAGAGATTTCCTCAACCAGGCCGAAATGCCCGCCCGCATCGACGAAATCGCCGACCTTATAAGGACGGAAAAGCAGCAGCATCACGCCCGCCGCCATGTTGGACATAGCCCCTTGCAGCGCCAAACCAACAGCCAAACCACCGGCACCCAGCAGGGCGACAAGTGAGGTTGTTTCAATCCCGAACTGTCCCAGAACAGCGATCAGGACGAAGGCCATAATCACCCAACGGGCGAGGCTCGCGAAGAATTTGAACAGCGTATCATCCAGATGCGGGCTTTTCAGCGCCATCTTGTTGATCGCATTTTTAACGCGCTTGGATACCCATAAGCCAACAATCAGTATCAGCAGCGCAATCAAAACCTTGGTGCCCAAGGCCAGACCCGAGCTCATCAGGCCATCCAGCCGCTCGGGATTTAAATAAG
>CAZSUW010000072.1:0-11723 GCA_964610115.1 uncultured Algimonas sp. | reverse complement strand
TTCGGGAACTATTTCCTGCCGATTATGATCGGAGCGCCGGATATGGCGTTCCCGCGCATGAATAATCTATCCTTCTGGCTCCTGCCGACGGCCCTTATCTGTCTTTTGATCAGCTTCTTTGTGCCCGGCGCGGCGGAAGGGAATGGATTTGGCGGATCCTGGGTCATGTATCCGCCCTTAAGTACGACCGGGTCGCCCGGACCCGCCTTTGATTTCATCATTATCGGGCTCTTAGCGGCGGGTTTCTCGTCGATCTTTGGGGCAATCAACTTCATTACGACGATCCTGAACATGCGGGCCCCCGGCATGACGATGCATAAAATGCCTCTTTTCGCTTGGGCGATGCTCGTGACGGCGTTCCTGCTGCTTCTGGCTCTGCCCGTTCTCGCTGCGGCGCTCTTCATGTTGCTGACTGACCGTATTGAAGGCGGCACAGCCTTCTTCGACCCGGCCCGTGGTGGTGACCCGCAAATGTTCCAGCACCTATTCTGGTTTTTCGGCCACCCAGAAGTTTACATCATGATCCTGCCGGCCTTCGGTATTGTTTCGCACATTGTGTCAACATTCTCGCGCAAGCCGATCTTCGGTTATCTCGGGATGGCCTACGCCATGGTCGCGATCGGCGTGGTCGGCTTCGTTGTTTGGGCGCACCACATGTACACGGTCGGCATGGATGTTAACGTGAAGGCCTACTTCGTGCTCGCAACCCTTGTCATTGCGGTGCCGACGGGCGTGAAAGTCTTCTCATGGCTGGCCACAATGTGGGGCGGATCAATCCGCTTTACCGTGCCGATGCTTTGGGCGCTGGCCTTTATCTTCCTCTTCGTTGTGGGCGGTGTGACAGGCGTGATGCTCGCCAATGCGGGTGTGACAACATACCTGCACGATACCTATTATGTCGTGGCGCACTTCCACTACGTGCTGTCCATGGGCGCGGTCTTCGGTATCTTTGCAGCTTGGTATTACTGGCACGGCAAGATGTTCGGCTATCACTACAGCGGCTTCCTCTCTCGCCTGCATTTCTGGCTGTTCTTCATTGGCGTGAACATGATCTTCTTCCCGCAGCACTTCTTGGGCTATCAGGGCATGCCTCGCCGCTATGTTGACTACCCAGTCGAGTTCTCTCTCTGGAACCAAGTCAGCTCTTGGGGCGCCTATGTCACGCTCGCCTCAGTCGTCGTGTTCGGGATTGTCGTCCTGGAAGCTTTCCTGAACCGCAATAAGCGTCGTGTCGGTAATAATTACTGGGGCGAAGGCGCAACAACGCTGGAATGGACATTGTCCAGCCCGCCGCCCTTCCACCAGTTCAGCGTTCTGCCGAAGATTGAAGACGCTGATGATCATCATGCGGATGAGAAAAACGCTCACTAGGCGTGCGACCCTCCTTCGATAAATACAAAGCAAAGGCCGCATCGGAAACGATTGCGGCCTTTCTGTTTTGCGGGCTGATCTCTGCGTGTCAGAAACGCGATGAGCCGTCATTTTTTGAAGATGACAGCGGAGGTGATCCGGCATGGATGCAGCATGTGTTTTGGTTTCTTGGCCATCCAGAGGCGTGGTGGGTGATCGGAAAATATAGCCTCGCACTCTACGGTATTGCGTGGGTCATTCGTCAACTCATTCGGCGTCGGCAGTGGGCTCTTTTAGGCGCGATGTTCATACTCATTGCGGTGTGGATTACAGCGACTGTGCTAACGGCCACGCGCTTACACGAGGCTTTCAGTGCGGGTGGACCCATCACAATCGACGCGAGTGCCGCATTTGCGAGCCTTGCTTTGCAGGCCTTCTTATGGCTGGGCCTTTTGGTGATCGGCGTGAAAACCGTCCGCTGGTTAAGGGCGCCCGTTCCATGATCTGGTATGGCGCTCTCTTGATCGGGTTTTTCATCTACGCGACCCGCGTGCCAGCTGTGCGGGGTGTTCGCGGTGAGCTTCGCTACCGGGCCTATCTAAACCTTGATGGCGCGTGGGTCGGAACGCTTTTATGTGTGTTCATTTTCGAACCGGTCATTCAGTCCAGGAGGCTGTCTCGCCTAATGAATGATCCGGAAGCCGTTTTCCTGTACGACAGCTATTTTATGGTCCCAAGCATTGAAGGGGCCGCAGTTTTCGGCTTTGCGTCTTTAGCTTTGGCGATTTTTGTTCTCAACTTTGATCGGATTGTTGGGGCGGGCTACAATTTGGTGCTTACGTTTGCGCAATGGGGGCTCTGGCTTCTGGCTTGGGGGTTTCTCTTTCTTCCATTCGGCTTGACGATGAACCACGGTATGCCGCGCCGATATTCCGACTATGAGGAAAATTGGATCTCGTTAAATCATCTGTCTGGCATAGGCGCCTTTTTGACGCTGCTATCGCTGGCCGTTTTAGTCTTCACTGTGATAGGAGCGCGTATTCGCAAACGTCCCGTGCGGGGGCGTGCGTAAACACGGGTGCTATGGTTCATTCGCAAACAGATATGATGAAAAGCCCGACGCAGGTTGGCGCAGGCCTCTCGCTCGCTGGGCCGGGCGACTACTTCGCGCTGATGAAGCCTCGCGTGATGAGCCTTGTTGTCTTCACGGCTGTTTGCGGTTTACTGCTCGCCCCCGGCTCAATCGGGCTCGTGCCGTCCTTGCTGGCGCTGTTGTGTATCGCGGTCGGGGCCGGGGCGTCAGGCGCGCTGAATATGTGGTGGGATGCTGATATTGATGGCGCCATGGCGCGAACGTCACAGCGGCCCATCCCAAAAGGGGTTTTATCGCCACGCGCGGCCTTAGGCTTTGGCGCTATTATGAGTTTAGCGTCTGTCTGGCTGCTCGGAGCGACAACAAATTGGCTGGCGGGTGGATTACTGGCGTTTACGATCTTCTTTTATCTTGTGATCTACACAATGTGGCTAAAGCGTACGACGCCGCAAAACATTGTCATTGGCGGTGCGGCAGGGGCCTTCCCGCCAATGGTGGCTTATGCGGCTGTTACCGGCACCATCACCTTTGATAGTATTATCCTCTTTGCGATTATCTTCTTCTGGACGCCGCCACATTTCTGGGCGCTCGCCCTCTATAAGCAGACAGATTATAGCCGTGTTGGGATACCGATGATGCCGGTCGTCAAAGGGGCGGCGCGGACCCGCTTGGAGATTTTTCTCTATAGCGTTTTCTTGGTTGTTCTGACCTTTTGGCCAAGTGTGACGGGCCTGGGTGGTATCGTCTACACGCTTACCAATGTCCTTCTTGGTGGCGTCTTTCTTATCTTGGCCTGGCAAGTCTTCCGGTCCCGTGCAGGCGATAAGCCGTCCGAAACAGATAGCGACACGCTTTATGCTGTGCGCAATGGCAATGCGGTCGCGCGCAATCTCTTTCTTTATTCCATTCTCTATCTGTTTGCCGTCTTTGGCGTGCTAACGATGGATCATCTCTTTTTTGGAGCTGTGTCCTAATGCGTGAATACCGCGATGAACCGACTGAGTTTGCGGAACCAAGCCGCGAGGAAATTCGCGCGCGGACGCGGCGCAATGTCGCCATTGCTCTGGGGCTTCTAGGATTTATGATCCTCGTCGCTATATCCGTTGTGATGCGATCGCCGACATAGGGTAAAGACTGTGTTCTTCCGTGCCAATAAAACTCCAATCTTACTGAGCTTGCTCGCCATAGGCATGCTGTGCCTGGGGTTTTATTCTAAAGTTCTCTATGACACCTTTTGTCGGATAACGGGCTTTGGCGGCACGCCGCAGATCGCCATGAATGAAGAGAACCTCTCGCCTATTCTCGACCGTGAAATTCGCGTGCGGTTCGATACAAATGTAAGCCCGGACCTGCCTTGGGAGTTTACGCCGGAGCAGCGTGGCATTACCGTCAAGCTCGGCCAGACGGGTCTTGCCTATTACACTGTGACGAACATATCGGATAAGCCCGTGACGGGTGTCGCGACCTTTAATGTGACACCGATGAAAGCCGCGCCCTATTTCGTGAAAACGGAATGCTTCTGTTTCACGGATCAGACACTGCAACCGGGCGAAGAAGTCACGATGCCGGTCTTGTTCTTTATCGAGCCAGATATGGATAGCAGCGCCAGACATGATGACGTTGAAGAGGTTTATCTCAGCTACACCTTCTTTGAGAGCGAAAATCAGCCTGAAGACGGATCCTTCACAACGAATGCACTGAACTAGGCGGGCGCACCTTATTGCGAAGCGCGTCGGGCCTAGCTATAGGCGACTCAGAAAATAGAGCGGGCTTTACCGCTTGGACAAAGGAACGTTTCATGGCGGGTGCCGTCGAACACGACTATCATATTCTTCCACCAAGCCCTTGGCCGTTTTTGTCAGGCCTTGCCGCCTTGATCTGGGGCGCGGGCATGGTGATCTTCTTCACCGGCCTCACGCCGCGCACAGGCGACAATCCGATGGCGGAGTTCTTCTTCGCGCGCGGGCTGGACACGATACAAGGACGTGAAGGTGCAGGTGGCGGATGGATCATCCTGCTGATTGGCTGCCTCTTTGCGACTTACTGCATGTATGGATGGTGGAAGGACGTCGCCGCTGAAAGTGAACGCGGCGAGCATACACCCGTTATCGATCTGGGTCTGCGCTATGGCATGATCATGTTCATCATGCAGGAAGCCATGTTCTTCGTGGGCTGGTTCTGGATGTTCTTTGAACTCGGTCTGTTTCACAAATTCCGCGCAGGCTGGAACCCGGATATTCTTGAAAACCCAGAAGCATTTGCGTCTTGGCCGCCGCCTTCCATTGAGACGGTGGATCCATGGCACTTACCACTGATCAACACACTTATCCTGCTTCTGTCAGGGACGACTGTGACCTGGGGTCACCACGCTTTGATCCATGGCGACCGTAAAGGGGCGAAGTGGGGTATCGGCCTTACCGTTGCGCTCGGTGTTCTTTTCACGGCTGTTCAGGCCTATGAATATATTCACCTTTTTGACTACCGCGCTGTTGATGGCCTTAAGGGAACCTTCTGGTTGTCTACCAATGTTTATGGCTCCGCCTTCTTTATGGCGACGGGCTTCCACGGTCTGCACGTTCTGATTGGGACAATCTTCCTCTTCGTGATCTGGGGCCGTTTGATGAAAGGCGGCATGAGCCCGAAGAAGCATTTCGGTCTCGAAGCCGCAGCTTGGTATTGGCACTTCGTAGACGTAGTTTGGTTGTTCCTTTTCGCCTTCATCTATGTTGCCTTTGGGTGACGGGGGGCTTGCGCCTCCTTGCAAAGAATAAAGTGAAGCCCGTCATGTCTGTGGCGGGCTTTTGCATGCGCTAATGGCTATTCGTTTTCGACCCATGCCGGGCCTGACCGTAGCGGTCTTGCTTTGTCTGCCCATCCTTATTGGCCTCGGCGTTTGGCAATATCAACGCTGGCAATGGAAGACAGAGGTTCTGGCCGAAATTGACGCCGCCGTCACCGCGCCGCCTTTGCAGAGCTTGGAAGCGTTGCAAAATGCCGAAGGTCCGCTCGATTTTCGTCGCATCGAGTTTAATGGCTCAGCGCAAGGCCAGACTTTTCTGCTGTATAGTCCACAAGGCAATATCGCTTGGACGCCCTTCCGCGCGGTTGAGCAAGGGACGAATAAGGTTTTAGTGGGTTTCTCGACCGTGCCGGATAGTCGACGCGAAGACCTCATTGATCCAGAATTGAGTGGGCCCAAAGCCGGCTATGTGCGCCGCATACGCCCGCCGGGATTTTTGTCCTCTATTATAGGAACGCCGAATAACCCAGATGAAAACCGCTGGTTTGTGATTAATCCTGATGGGGCATGGCTGGAAAACGCTGATATTTATATTGATGCGAGTTTGGGGCAAAGCGATGCAGATCAACTGCCCGTACGACGCCCCGACATTCCAAACAATCATGTCAGCTATATGCTGACCTGGTGGAGCTTCGCGATTATCCTACTAGTGATCTACGCCTTGCTCCACATTCGTGCGGGACGTCTTTCACGTGATTAAGCGCGTTACGCTCAGTACGGAAATCGCCGCGACGGGGCCGTCGGGGACGTTGCTTCTACGCCATCCGCGCTGGTCGGATTATGACGCATGGGCGACTATTCGAAGACGGGATGCGGACTATTTGCGTCCGTGGGAGCCGGAATGGACAGAGGCCCATCTGTCTCGCGGGAGCTTTCGCCTGCGCCTCAACCGCTTCCGAAAAATGCTCCAATCAGACCGCGCCTATCCATTTCATATTTTTCGAGCTGACACAGATACTTTGATCGGTGCGTGTAATCTGACCCATATTGAGCGCAGTGCCGCCATGTCGGCGAAAATTGGCTATTGGATCGCGAAAGACCAACAAGGCCGCGGACATGCCCGCGCGGCTGTGCGGGCTGTGTCTCGTTTCGCTTTTGATACGCTTGGTCTACATAGGGTAGAAGCGGCTGTTCAAGCCGATAATCTAGCCTCTATACGCGTGCTGGAAGCGACAGGCTTTCAATTTGAAGGGCAAGCGCGTGGCTTCCTTCGGATAGATGGGCAGTGGGCAGACCACGCCATCTACGCACGCTTGTCTTCTGATTGAAGATTTAAAACGTCCCGCTAAGCTCGATATTCAAGCGTCGTCCGCGGTCGCGTTCAAACCGTTCAAATCGGGTGATTGGGTCTAAGCGTAAACCTTCGCCAAAAAAGCGTTCGCGTTCGCGGATGATAGTATTGTTCAGAATGTTTTGAACAAAGACGCTCAGCTGCAGGCCATATACATCTTTAAAGATGACACCGGCTTCTAAAAAAGGTTCGTCCACGATGACATTCCGAACTTCGTCGAAGCGAATAAAGGGCCGGCTCTGGCTATTCTCAAATTCCGTGAACAGTGCGATTTGCGAATTGGGAATGTCGTAACGGGCCTCTAGCTCATAGGCATATTCTGTATCATTATTGATGGGGCGCCGTTCACCGGTTAGCGGATCGTCGATCGCACTATCCTGCAAAAGCCCAAATGCTTCTAAGCGTAAGCCCGTTATGCCGAGCGTGTCGAAAAGCAAGGTGGCTTCGGCCTCTATGCCCCATCGTTCGGCAGAGTCTAAATTGCCAGGACCTTCTGTGCCGTCGGCGAAGAGGACCCGGTCGTTCGGGTCGTCTATGCGTTCATAAAAGGGCGAAACACGACCGGAAAGAAGCTTCGGATCCGTTCGTTCAATTTCAAAGCTTAGATTCCAAGACTGTTCGGGGATGATGTCTGCATTGCCGCTTGTGACAATTTCATCAGCTAGGCTGCGTGTTGATACGAAATCGCCAAAGTCTAGCTGACCGACTTCACGCTCAATTCGCGTGCGTAATGTGTACATGTCAGACGCGGCCCAGCTGCCTGCCACAAACCCTTTCGGGCGGAAGAAGGTTCGGGGCTCTTCGCCCGGTGCGACAACGCCTAATGATGAATATTCTGCGCCAATGGATGCTTGGAGGTTCAAATCACCGGGCAGAACCCAACTATCCGTGACGCGGCCTTCGAACCGGTCTTCTTCAACTAATACGTTATCAATCTGCGGGCTGGTAAAATTATCCTCAAATAACGCCTCGGAATCAAGCGAGTTGAAGGCATATTCGGCGCTGACTTGCACATCGTGAACGCCGCCAAGGCTAAATGCATATTCCGTTCGGGCGATGATTTCTTTTTCAATTTCATCGCGCCGAAAAATGGACCGTGTCGGATCACGGCCATCGAAAGCGTTGACGAAACGGGTTTCGATGTCGCTATCTTCAAAGCGGTACAGGCCGATGAGCTTTAGCGTGCCGGGTCCAGCGGGCAGGGCATAATCACCACTAATGTCAATTTCCCACTCATCTTCCCCGCCATTCCCTTCGCTGCTTCCACTTAACCGGTCGGGTGATCGGGCGATGAACGTTTCGCGCACACCGTTCTTGTTATTGCGGTATTGCAGGCGACTGTTCAAATTGGCGACATGACCATTTGCGGGTGTCCAGCTTAGGTTCGCAGACAGGCGCGGCCTTCGATTGTCGAAAAAGACGTCCTCTGTTCGGTCTTCGATAACGTTTCCACCACGGTCAGGACGGTCATCAAAGAAGGTTTCGACCGAGTCTTCCGTGAAGGTGAACTGCCCCGCATCTAGGGCCAGATTGAAAGACAGATCGCCACGTTCGCCTGCGACACTTAATTCGCCTTCTAAGAGTTGCGGGGCTGTGCCCTCTTCAAAACGTGCCGCGTAACGCCAGCTGCCGGAAAGATCGACGGTGCGCGCGACCACATTTACAACCTGGCCGGACAAGCCAGGAATATCCAGAGAGGCCCCGTCCAAAACCTCAAGACGTTTGACAGATTCGGCGGGAATGCGAGCCAGTAGGTCCCGTGCGCTTTGACTTTTCGTAGAAGGGCGTCGACCATTGATAAGAAAGTTCGCACTGGCTTCGCCAAAACCCCGTGACCCGCTATCGCCATCGCGCAGGCTAAAGCCCGGAATTTGGGAAACCATATCCAAGGCCGTATTTGGCTGGAAGCGGTCAAAGTCGGCGGGCGTATAGGTGTTCAGTAACGCCTGAGCATTAGTTGAACTTGCGTCAACGCTGTCGCTTTGGGCATAGGCAGGCACCGCCAAGACCAAACAGACCGCGGCGCCGAGTAGAACCGAATGAGACCAGTTTCGGGTCAAGAGACTATCCTAGCTCCTCAACAGAGACATCGCGTAAGCCCAGTGGTTTGCGTTCGATCGGATTTTCTATACGCTCTCGAAGCGCGCCAAAAGCGTCTTCAACGGAAGAAGCGGTTAGAATATCGTTGGCCATGTCGCGACTGGCAAAACCTTCATCCATGATACGGTCGAATTCTTGTAAAAGCAGATCCCAATAGCCAGTATCAGACAAAAATATGATGGGCTTGTCGTGTAGGTTCAAGCGTTGCCACGATAAGACTTCGACAGCTTCTTCCAGAGTTCCAATCCCACCCGGAAGGATGATGAAGGCATCCGATTCCGTATACATACGGATCTTTCTCTCGTGCATGTCATCGACGAAAACATGATTGATATTTTCAAGCGTGGCTTCGACCTCGCGTAAAACTTCGGGGATTACGCCCAGAACCTCTGCGCCGTGATCTCTCGCAGCTCGTGCAACAGCTCCCATAAGCCCAAGGCCACCGCCACCATAGACTAAACGCAATCCGTGTTCCGCAATGTAAGTCCCTGTCTTGGTCGCCAGCGCCAAATGCTCAGGGGACTTACCGGGGGATGCGCCACAAAAAACAGCAACCGACCCGAGTGTTTCAGGGCGTTTACTAAGGTCCGTTTCGCGAGGTTTATGATGTGTTGTTTCCGTCACTGTGTGTCTTTTGCTTTTCGCTATCTTTTTGCGCCTCTAAGAACCGAGAAGGCGAATGACAAGTCATGTCTTCTGTACTTCGATTCGGAAATCATAAAGGAGACAACAAATCGTGAAGACAGGGCGCGTTTTAGGCATGGTGTTGGGAGGGTTGGGCCTCTCGGCGCTTCTATTTGCCGGGTTGTATTTGGCCAATCAGAGGACTGACACCCCTGTTGTGGATACTTCCAATACGCCACCCATAGCAGCCTCACTCACACCCGTCTCGATTACATCGGTTACAGAACTCACGGACGATATCGGTCCTAGCCTACGATTGAACGGGCAAGGCGAACCTGGGGCGACGGTCATGTTGACCGATCGCGGAGAAACCGTGCGACAGGTCCAAGTCGGTGATGATGGAAGTTGGCTGACTAGCTTGCCTGTGTCTATGGCGCCGATGGCGCTGGAGGTAGAGCAGCTAAGCGCGGAAAACGATGCGGCGGCGCAAGTTAGCATACGCGGTGTGCAGACTGTTTTTCGTATCCACCGTGCCGCCGATCGCGAAGCTGGCGCGCCCGCGCTCATTATGATCAGCGCTCCGGCAACACCGAGTCAGATTGTCAGCTCGCCTTTTGGGGGCTTGCCAGGGGACGGACCCCTTTATCTCGTCGCGATTGATTATGACGATGGCGGGGGCGTCATCGTCAATGGCCTCTCTGAAATTCAAGGGCGTGTGCGCATTTACGTTTCAGATTCAGCGATTGGGGAGACACGGGTTGGGCTAGATGGTCGCTGGGCCTATATCGCGGCGAGTGTTCTGCCTATCGGGGAATATGATGTCCGGGCTGAGTTTATTTCTGAAGACGGGCGTAGCCGCGCCGCGATTAGCGTTCCATTTGAACGTCTTCCGCCACTCCTTGCCGAAGACAGTGATGACGGCGCGCTTCAAGTGGGTTTTACGCCCTATCAATGGCAGATTCGCCGCTCTCTCGTTGGTGGCGGTGTCCAAAACACTGTAATTTTCAGGCCTGAAGATCGTGTCGCAGACGCGCCTATTCAGCCGCTGCCGTAACAGCTACTGCTGCGGGGCGATTGCGACCTGACCACTGTTTGAACCGGTTTCGCCACACATAGGGGGCGGCCAGTAAAACAGGTGTTAGCAGCAGTGTCAGAACCGTCGCAAAAGACAGCCCCGTCACGATGGCGTAAGACAAAGGCTTCCAAATATCGGAGGTCTGAGAGCCCCGCGCATCAAAAGTTCCGCTGATGACATTCGCGTCTACGCCAAGCACGAGCGGCATTAATCCGACGACCGTGGTGATGGTCGTTAGCAGGACAGGACGAAGACGTTGTGCGGCCGTGCGGATCGCTGCGTCTACGGGGTCAGTGCCACGTTCTAATAAACGCTGATAGGTGTCGATGAGGACGATGTTATTGTTCACGACAATCCCCATCAGCGCGATAACACCCGTCATGGTCAGGACCATGGAAACATAAGGATAGAAAATCAGGCCCAAGAGGACCCCAAACACTGACAGGATCACAGCGGATAGCGTCAGCACGACATGATAGAAGCTGTTGAACTGCAGCAGCAGGATAACGCCCATCATGAAAATGATAGCAGCAAGCGCCACCATGCCAAAGGCGGCCGCTTCCGCATTTTCTTCGGCTTGACCCAAGAAACGCCAATTCACACCGTCCGGTAGGCTGTCGGGTTTTTCGAGCCATTCGCGAACCTGCTCGACCTGTAGGTTGGGTGCGTAGCCTTCGGCCGTATTGGCTTTGACTTCATAGACAGCAAATTGATTGCGGCGGGAGATGCTGTCTTCGCGAGGGCGCGCTTGGCGCTCAACGACGGATGAAAGCGGAACAGAGCCTTGCTGGGTCTGGATACGCAGCTCGTCCAGCGCGCGAACGCCGCGAGCCTCTTCGGGCAGGCGGATACGAATATCGACCTCTTCGTCATTATCCAGCGGTCTGAAGAAGCCGACAAGGGCGCCTTCCGTCACAAAGGAAATCGTCGCGCCAATACGGTTGATATCGAGGCCGAGCCGCCCTGCTTCCTCGCGGTTGACATCCAACTGCCATTCCAGCCCAGGCAGGGGCAAGGTGCTTTCAATATCCACCACCCCTTCAATGCTGGCGAGGAAGTCTTGCACGTTACGCGCGGCCAGTGCGGCGGCTGCGCGGTCTCGGGCCGTGAACTCAATTCCGATATCTTTGCCAATGGGCGGACCCATAGATCCGGCGGTGACTTCGGGGATCACCCCCGGCATGTCGGCGACGGCAAGACGAATATCGTCCATGATATCCAGGACGCTGCGGCGATCGACAAAGTCCTCCAACTGGAAGAAGACCCGTACCACGGCATCGCCAGGCGTATCGGCGAGGCCATCACTTAATCCACTTGAATCGCCCGCACCCTGACCAGAGACAACGTAAACGCCTTCAATGCCTTCAATCTCCGCATCCGTAATCCGGCG
>CAZSUW010000071.1:4333-11838 GCA_964610115.1 uncultured Algimonas sp. | reverse complement strand
CTCCCCACTGAGCGGCACTTCGAAGGCGTACAAAAACGCGTCTGATGGAGACATTGATGACTACCCTTTCCAAGCCGGACAGCCGTCCGGCCGATCCCCGTTTTTCTGCTGGACCCACACGTAAGCGACCTGGCTGGTCGCTCGACGCGCTGTCCGATGCTGCGCTCGGCCGGTCCCACCGATCCGCTCTCGGCAAAGCCAAACTCAAAGAAGTCATCGATCTCACACGCGAGGTCCTTCAAGTCCCAGACGATTACCGCATCGGCATCGTCCCAGCCTCTGATACAGGTGCCGTCGAGATGGCCATGTGGACGATGCTCGGCCCGAAACCCGTCATGGTCGCAGCTTGGGAAAACTTTGGCCAAGCCTGGGTGACGGATGCGGACAAGCAACTCCCTCTCGACGACCTTGCCCTATTGACAGCGGATTACGGCCACCTCCCCGATTTCTCCGCCTATGACGGCTCACAAGACCTCGTCTTCACAGCCAATGGTACGACGTCCGGCGTGAAAGTCGCGGATTATGGCTTCATCCCCGACAACCGAGACGGCGTCACGATTTGCGACGCGACCTCCGCTGTTTTCGCTCAGGACCTGCCTTGGGAAAAGCTCGATGTGGTGACTTATAGCTGGCAGAAAGTCATGGGCGGTGAAGCGGCGCACGGCATGCTGATCCTGTCGCCCCATGCCGTCGCACGACTTGAGAGTTACAACCCGCCCTGGCCGCTACCCAAGATTTTCCGCCTCACGAAAGGCGGGAAACTCATTGCAGGCATTTTCGAAGGCGCTACGATCAACACGCCGTCCCTGCTCTGCGCGGAAGATCATCTCGATGCACTGAAATGGGTGAAGGCGAATGGCGGTCTACAAGGCATGCATGACCGTGCGGATGCCAACGCGAAAACGATTTGGGACTGGTGTGACAGTCGCGACTGGATCGCCAATCTGGCAGAGGTCGACGTGCAACGCTCCAACACTGGGGTGTGTCTGAAGATCGTAGACCCGCGCGTCACCGCCTTACCTCTCGAAGATCAAGCGGCGTTCGCCAAACGGATCGTCGCGCGACTGGCGGATGAAAACGTAGCGCTCGATTTCGGCGCTTACCGCACGGCCCCGCCGGGGTTCCGCCTCTGGGTTTCGGGCCTGTGTGAAAATAGCGACGTGCGAGCCGTCCTACCTTGGCTCGATTGGGCCTTCCAAATTGAAGTGGAGGCGCTCTAAAATGCCTAAAGTTCTGATCGCGGACAAAATGTCCAACAAAGCCGTTGAAGTCTTTAAAGCGCGCGGTGTTGATGTCGATGTCATTACCGGCTTGTCCAAAGACGAGTTGATGAAAATCATTGGCGAATATGATGGCCTCGCCGTTCGCTCGTCCACCCGCCCTGATGCGGAGATCATTGGCCAAGCGACTAACCTTAAGGTCATTGGTCGCGCAGGCATTGGTGTCGACAATATCGATATTCCATCCGCCACAGATCGCGGTGTTGTCGTGATGAACACGCCGTTTGGCAATGCGATCACGACGGCTGAACATGCTATCGCCATGCTCTTCGCCGCCGCCCGGCAAATCCCGAAAGCCAGCGAGCGCACGCAAAACGGCGAATGGCCCAAGTCGGATTATAAAGGCACAGAGCTGTTCAACAAAACGCTCGGCATTATTGGCTGTGGCAATATTGGCGCCCTAGTCGCCGAACGGGCGCTGGGCCTGAAGATGAAGGTCATCGCCTTTGATCCCTATCTCACCGAAGACCGGGCCAAGAAATTGGGTGTGACAAAGGTCGAATTGGACGAATTATTCCAACGCGCCGATGCCATCACGCTTCACACGCCCTTGGTGGAAAGCACCAAGAATATCGTCAATCGCGAACGGCTCGGCATGACCAAGCCCGGCGTCATTCTCGTGAATTGTGCGCGCGGTGGATTGGTTGATGAAGACGCGCTGAAAGACGCGCTCGAAGCGGGCCATGTCCGCGCCGCTGCGCTGGATGTGTTCGCGGTTGAGCCCGCCAAAGAGCATAACCTCTTCGGCACGAAAGGCTTTATCGCGACCCCTCACCTTGGGGCTTCGACGAATGAAGCGCAGGAAAATGTCGCGATCCAAGTCGCGGAGCAAATGAGCGACTATCTCCTCACGGGCGCGATCAGCAATGCGATCAATACGCCCTCCATCACGGCCGAAGAAGCCCCACGTTTGAAGCCGTGGGTGGATCTCGCAGATAAGCTCGGCACCATGATGGGGCAGCTTTTGCATGATCCCGCCAAAGAAATTGAGATCACTTATAAAGGCGCGATCACAGAACTGAACACGAACCCGATGAGCGCGGCTGCGCTCGCGGGCCTGCTGAAAACATCTATGCCGGATGTGAACATGGTCAGTGCGCCGAACCTCGCCAAAGATCGCGGGATTGCGCTGAAGGAAAGCTATATTGACGAGGCTGAACGGGCCGAAAGCCTGATCCGACTGACTGTCACCACGGCTAAGCGCAAATTCGCGATCGTCGGCACGATCTATCGCGGTGAACCGCGCATTGTGCGCCTCTTCGGCGTGCCAATGGACGCGGCGTTTGATCCCTCTATGATCTATGTGCGCAATGACGATAAGCCGGGTTTCATCGGCGAAGTCGGACGCATTCTCGGCGACGCCAAGGTCAACATCGCAACCTTCTATCTGGGCCGCATGGCCCAAGGCGGCGAAGCCGTCTGCCTGATTAGCGTTGACGGAGACATTTCCGACGAAACAGCCGCGGCGATCAAAGCCATCGATCAGGTCAAGATTGTAGACCGCGTTCGGCTTTAGCCCTCACCAAAACGTGACGGCAACGGGATTGGCGTTTGGGACGTAAAGAAACCAAATGAGACCTGTTATGATAAACCGACGCCATTTTTCCCTAGTGGGATCCGCTTTTGCTTTTACCGCCTGCACGGGCGCAAAACATAGCCAAACGACTGAAACACGAAAGACTGATGTTATGAATGCCTCGACCGATAACTCTACCGACTGGGCGAATCTGTCAGAGCGTGAATGGTCAGAGCGCCTTACACCGGAAGAGTTTCGGGTTCTTCGTAAAGAAGGCACCGAAGCGCCGTGGACAAGCGCGCTGAACGACGAAAAGCGAGCCGGGACCTTTGTTTGCGCGGGCTGTGGCAATCCCCTGTTTAAATCGTCCACGAAATATGAAAGCGGCACGGGCTGGCCGAGCTTTTATGACGTCATTGACGGCGCCGTTGGAACAAAGCGTGATTTCAAACTGATCGTCCCACGCACCGAATATCACTGCGCACAATGCGGTGGGCATCAGGGTCACGTTTTTAAGGACGGTCCCGCTCCCACGGGGCTGCGCTATTGTAACAATGGCGTAGCGCTAGACTTCATTCCGACGGCATAATGCCGAATCACTGCCCACGCAGCATCGTAAAAAATCCCTGAATCCATTCCGAAATTTCACAAAATTTCACGCTTGCAACGCAATCGATTCGGCTACATCTAATAATCATTAGCTGCCGTCCCATGGTGGGGCCGCGTCAATGAAAGGAGGTGTGACTTGTCTATCTATTTTGAGGGGTTTGCCCAGACCTGTTAAATCAGCCTTTCGTAAACGCGAAACTGGGTAGGGTGTGTTGCGTCGGATGCGTCCATAGCAGACACCATTAACGAAGCGGGCAAGGCGTCCCGTGAAACCCAAACTTCAAAACGAGGCCCACCGACATTGTTGGTGGGCCTTTGTTTTATAATTCAGACAAAACGTGAGGAAGATCACGCCCGTCAGGGACAGTCTCTGTGTAGTTAGATCCGAGAAAAACAGTCGGCCGGGACCACAATACGGACTCATTTCGAAACAAAAGACAAGCCTAGAGCTAATTTTTCGACAAGGCGCAGATGTATCAGCGTGTTAATGTTCTCGGGTATGGAGGCGCAAACCATGTTAAATATGAAATGGACGATAGCGATAGCCGTTGGTCTTATGACTATCGGACACCCCTCTTGGACGAAGAAAGACCTGGCACACGCACAATCACAGCCGCAAACAACTCAACCAAGATCCCAAACGAGCTCCACTGCATCTCTTGCCCGTGACGAAGCGACGTATACAGCAGACGTTCGCTTAACAAATGCGTGTATCGACCAGGGCGGGTCCAAAGCGGATTGCATCTGTGTCGTTCAAGTCCTGAAATATGAATTGAGCTTGTCAAACTATCGCAACACCGCCCAAACGTGGTCAAAGCCTGTACACATAAACGCTCGCACACAGAGCTCACCCGCGCGCTCTGTCGAAAGCCCCTTGCAGACCCTGACGAAATCGCCGGACTTTGGCTATCGTTGCCAAGTCGCACGGGGCTTTTTTGCGAAACAGACACGATAAAACACAGCCTACGGGGTCGTCGCCCGACACAAACGTGATGATTGGGTAGCCCCTTATTGTCAAAACGCGCTCTCCTGCGTCAAAGTACACATACACTGTCTAGGCCAAGACGCCGCGGCAGGCTGATGAACTTTGTGCAAATCTGCCTAATCATATGTATTCGTGGTAGACCTTGCGCCACCTTACCTCGGAGACAGATATGGGCCTGCAGCTGGTCACAGAGACTTTTCAAAGCGACCGCGGACCGACGCAGCCGACCTACCCCATACGCTATCCCCTTTCGCCGCCGGTTGACCTGGGCGAGCCCTTAACTTTTGCGGGCGAGCAGCCTTGGAACGCTTACAAAACGATGCGTGAAGACGCGCCAATCATGTGGCACGCGCTCGATACAAAAAAGCTGGAAGGCTTCTGGGCGCTGACGCGCTTTGACGATATTCGCGCGGCGAGTTTGGACACCGAAACCTTCTCCTCTCAGATGGGAGGGATCATGATGGCTTACGCGGAGGGCGAACGTCAGCACCCAAAGCTACACAGCGCATCGCTCAACACAATGATTTGCCTCGATGCTCCACACCATATGGAGCTGCGGCGAGAGCATATGCAGTTTGTGAAACCCGGCTACGTTGCTGATTTAAGAACGAAGGTCGAAGCAAAAATTTCCGATCTCCTGGACGGCTGCGCCGACGCGGGGCCGCGTTTGAATTGGGTCGAACATTTTTCATCACAGCTTCCACTTTTTACATTGTGTGAAATGCTCGGCGTGCCCGAAGCAGACCGTCCGAAAATTCGTGAATGGATGGATATGCTTGAACATGCCAGCTACGTGCTGGGCACTGAAGACTTGACTAGTGTTGATCCCGCTCTGGTGATGAAATTCCTGACCGAGGTTGAAGCAATGTTCGCCTACGGACGGGAGGTCCTGCTAGACCGCCGCAAGACTCCGACTAATGACCTTCTCTCTGCGATCGCGAATGTCGAAGTGGGCGGCGCGAAGCTGCCGGATGAGTTCTTGGATGGGTCTTGGCTACTCATCATCATCGCTGGGAATGATACAACGCGAAATTCTCTTTCAGGGGGCTTACGACTCTTGGGACGGAATCCAGAGCAAAAGTCGAAAGTGCTGGCCGATCGCTCTTTGATCCCGAATATGGTCCATGAAATCGTCCGAATGGTCAGTCCCGTCATGTATATGCGCCGCACTGCCCTCAAGGACACTGAAATTCGCGGTCAAAAAATCGCGAAAGGCGAAAAGATCGTCATGTGGTATGGCGCGGCCAATCGCGATCCAGAGGTGTTTCCAGACCCCGATCGCTTTGACATTACCCGAGACAATGCCGCCAAGCATATCGCCTTTGGCATGGGGGCCCATGTTTGTATGGGACAGCGGATCGCGAATATGCAGCTCAACGCAGCCTATACCCAGATCTTTGACCGTTTCCCCGACATTGAATGGACAGGAAAACAGGCAGTTCTGCCGAACAACTTCACCCATTCCATCAGTGAGTTAGAGGTGGATTTGGGGACAGGATAATCAGTCCACGCCAATGGCGGCCCCATCGGGATCGCGCGGATCGCTAGCGCCGACGAACCACGGGCCACTTCGACCCACAGAGTTCACGACACCCAGCGTCGTGCGCGCCACCTGTCCGGCTTCATCGCGCGGAAAAATATGATCCATGGCTTCCAGCCGCGCGAGCGTGTCCGGGCTGATACCAGGTTCGACGACAACCACATCAGGCAACCATTGATGGTGAATACGCGGCGCATGTAGACTGTCCGCCGCATTCATATCCCAAAGGGTGAAGTTCAGCACGGTCTGCATGACACTTGTGATTATCGTGGATCCGCCCGGTGAGCCTGTTGCCAGAACGACTTCCCCATCTTTGAACAGTAAGGTCGGCGTCATCGATGACAGCGGACGCTTGCGCGGCTCGATTTTATTCGCCTCCCCGCCAATCAAACCATAGCCGTTTGGACTGCCCGGTTTAGCCGAAAAATCATCCATCTCATTATTGAGCAAAAACCCGGCGCCATCGACGGAATAGCCGGACCCATAAGAAAAATTCAGCGTATAAGTAACGGCGACAGCCAGACCCTCATCATCAATGACTGAATAGTGCGTCGTGTTGAGACTTTCCTCCGGTGTAGGCAGACCCGGACGGACCGCACTCGACCGTGTTGCTTCTGATCGACTTATCCCACTCGCCTGCTCTGCTGTGTAGGTGTCGCTAATTAATTGAGAGACCGGAACATCGACGAAATCCGGGTCCCCAAGATAAAGGCTTCGATCCGCATAAGCCCGCCGCATCGCCTCGATCAGCAAGTGAAGATAATCGGCTGAATTATGGCCACCATTATCGAGCTCAAAGTTAGACAAGATTTTGAGCATTTGCACCATATGGACACCACCCGAGGACGGCGGCGGCATGGCGGCAATCGTATAGCCTCGGAAGTCACCCGTGACAGGCTCTCGTTCAACGACCTCATAAGCGGCAAGGTCATCATGCGTAATCAGCCCGCCGCCGCGCTCCATTTCCTCCACAAGCAAATCCGCCGTTTTACCATGGTAAAATCCCTCACGACCGTCTTTGACGATGCGGCGCAGGGTTTTCGCCAGATCACGTTGAATAAGAAGGTCACCCGCCTCATAGCCCTTGAAATAGTCGACCGAACTTTCATCAGCTTCAAGGCTCTCCGCACCCTCTAAGGATAGCGCCTGTAACGGCGTTACTTTAAAGCCACGCTCTGCTAGTCGTATAGCGGGGCCAATCACTTGGCGGCGGGTCATTGTACCGCGTGTATCAAGCGCATGAAGAAGTCCAGCGACTGTTCCCGGCACGCCAGCCGAGAGGTGGCTATATTGCGCGAGCTGATTATCCACCTCACCATCAGCGCCCAGATACATGTCCCGGGTCGCCGCCGCTGGGGCCATTTCGCGAAAATCTATCGCGACGGCTTGGTCGGCACCATCTGTACCGCCAATCATCATAAAGCCTCCGCCACCAATATTTCCCGCTTGCGGATGTGTGACGGCCAGAACAAAACCCACAGCAACTGCTGCGTCCACCGCATTCCCGCCTCGCCTTAAAATATCGGCACCGACTTCAGCGGCAAGTCGTTCCTGCGCACTGACCATGCCGCCTTT
>CAZSUW010000071.1:0-4233 GCA_964610115.1 uncultured Algimonas sp. | reverse complement strand
ATCACATTGGCGTAGTTCACATCCCCAGTGCCAGGCTGCGCTCGATCTGGCGCATCCGCGAGTTGGACATAACCAATCGTATCTCCGGCCCGGCGAAGATTGCCAATCAGCTCCCCCTCATAGCGCTGCATATGAAAGAGATCCCAGTTGATCTTTACTGCGGGGGAATTCACGGCCTGAACGATTTGGATGGCGTCAGAAGAGCCGTAAAGAAAATGTCCCGGATGATCATATGGATTGAACGGCTCAATCACCGCCGTCACACCAGCGGCCTCAAATATAGACGCGGCAGCCGCCAGATGGTCTGCATAAGCCGCAAGACTATCCGCCTTAGTGACACCCTCCTGAACCGCATGACCCACAATGGTTGCAATCCTCGTCTGTAGCGTTGCCGCATGCTCGACCGTCACCTTACACATATCCAGAAATATCTGTCGTGTTTGCCGATCAGACAAAGCCAAATTAGGCGCGCCCCCAACAATTTGCACGACGTTCAAGCGCGCATCGCGGGCGGCTTTGGCTGCCGCATCTGGCGTTCGGTCATCCCCGACCGGAGACCAAAACTCGACAGAAGTAAACCCGTCTCGGACGGCTTGATCAAAACGCGCTAGGAAAGGTTGATCACGGTACCAACTCTCTAAATTGACGGCATAGCCAGAGAGTAAATCACGACGACCTTCGGGCTCTCCATCGCCCTCATTCGCACAAGCCGCAAGCGAAGCCGCGATCGCTGTTCCTACCAATACAGCCCGTCGGTCAATCACTAGAACGGCATTTTCATGCCGGGGGGAAGCGGGATATCGCCCATCGCTGATTTCATCGTCTCGGCCGTGGCTTGATCCATTTTGACCTTCGCGTCCTGAAAAGCCGCAATGATGAGGTCTTCAAGCATTTCCCGATCACTGTCGTCCGCACTGCCTAATAGGCTGGGATCAAGCGTCAGACCTTTCATATTGCCTCCGCCCGCAAGTGTGATCGTAACCAGCCCGCCACCCGAGCGCCCGACCACTTCGAGATCAGCGACAGAGGCTTGAGCGGCCTCCATCTTGGCTTGCATTTCTTTGGCCTGCTTCATCAGACCCATTAGGTCTTTCATGTATCGTCTCCAGAAAAATCCGCCGTTACAACATTATCGGCGCGGTCATATATTTTGACATCAACCGCATCGCGCAAAAGGGGATGGGAAAAAGCGGGATGACTTCGGTCTTCGGCGTCCTGCGCCGCTTTGGCGTTACGTCGCGCTTCTGCCAGCGGAACGGCCCCTGGCTTATCCGAAGGACTTACAAGCCAAGGATGGCCCGTCAATTCTTGCAGGCTGCGCACCATTCGACCGATCAACGCATTGTGCCGGGCTTCCGTGATATGAACCGTTGCCTGCCCGTCTGCGAAATCAACGACGCTGACGTAACGTTCCAGATCAGAGCGCAAACGCAAATCATCCAGCGCTTCGACATAGTCTTGGAAGGTTTCGAAGCGGAGTGTCAGTGAAGCTTCGGGTGTGATGGGCTTTGGCGCGCTCATCGCTGTGGCTTGCGCAGGCGACGACGAAGCAGCGCTCTTAGCTGGAACCGGCGCACTGACTTGCGGCGCCGACGACGTCGCGGCAGGTGATGGCGTCAGTTCAGGCAAACCCGGCTGACCTTCCGCCTTCATCGCTTGGGCTTGAGCAATGATCTGCGCGGCCAGTTCAGGCGGCGGCATTTGCCCCGCTACAGCCAGCTTGATCAACGCCATCTCTGCGGCAGCTAACGGTACGGGGGCTTGTCGGACTTCGCCATGCGCCGCCATCAAAACTTGCCAAGCGCGCGTTAATTGCCCGGCAGAAAACGTCTCGCCCAAAGTCCGCAACCGCGCAATTTGATCTGGCGCGAAGTCAAAGGCTGCATCTTGACCCAAAGTCTGCGCGCGCGTGACTTCGTGACAAATGTCTAGCAGGTCGCTGATCACCACGTCCGGCGCCGCGCCGTCATCATATTGGGCACGCATTTGATTGAGTGCCGCCTTTGCATCGCCGCGCATGGCCGCGTCGAACAAATCAATCAGGCGGACCCGATCCGCGAGGCCCAGCATGGTGCGGACTTGCTCCGCGTCGACTTCCGTGCCGTCCGTTCCGCCCAGCACAATCGCTTGGTCGAGCAGTGAAAGCCCGTCCCGAACGGACCCCTCTGCCGCCCGCGCAATCAAAGCCAGCCCATCATCCGTGATCGCCACGCCTTCCTTGTCCGCGATACTACGTAAATGTCCCGCCAGCGCGTCCGCTTCGACACGGCGCAGATCAAATCTCTGACACCGGGACAGCACAGTGATCGGGACTTTGCGGATTTCGGTCGTCGCAAAGACGAACTTGGCGTGATCCGGCGGCTCTTCGAGGGTCTTCAGGAGCGCATTAAACGCCCCTGCTGAGAGCATATGCACCTCGTCAATGATATAGACTTTAAAGCGTGCATCGGCGGGCGCGTAGCGGACCCCGTCCAGCAATTCGCGCATATTATCGACGCCCGTTCGGGAGGCTGCATCCATCTCCAGCACGTCCATATGGGTTGAGGCCATAATGGCTTCGCAGTGACGCCCCGGTGTTGCCAAGTCGACAGAGGGGCCATCCACGGTCTCGGTCTGATAATTCAGGGCCCGGGCGAGCAAACGCGCCGTTGTCGTCTTACCGATCCCCCGAACGCCCGTCAGCATAAAGGCATGGGCGATCCGCCCGGTCTCAAACGCATTTTTGAGCGTCGTGACCATGGCGTCCTGGCCGATCATATCCTCAAAGGTCGCCGGCCGGTATTTCCGCGCCAGCACCTGATAGGTTTCATGTGTTGAAGAGCTGTCCGCCATATCGCTCCCGCTTATACGCATATCCGCCCCCCGAGGGAAGCACTGGCGCAAGACTGTGCACAGGGTCTAAGGGGTGAGTATGAGTGAACAAGAAGAACGAAAGGCAGCCAAGCAAAGCCGCATTCGCAAACGCGCCAAAGCAGTGAAACCATTTCGGTGCCGGCATACGATTGCCGTCTTGGAAGACCCTAGAGATATTCTCAATCTGGGAACAGTCATTCGTAATGTCGACGCCCTAGGGATTGAGAAGGTCTATGTGGTCGACCCATACGGAAAGCTGCCGGATGATTGGGAAGACCTCCGGGAACGTCGTTCGGTTATGAAAACTTCTTCGTCCGCATCCAAATGGGTCTTCGTAAAGCGGTTCAATTCAACGGCCGAATGTCACGCTCATTTAAAAAAGAACGGTTTCCGGTCCGTCGTGACATCGCCGCATGTGAAGGGAAAAACCAGTTTATATCTGGATGAAGTTGATTTCACTCAATTCAATAAGCTCGCCATTTGGTTTGGGACAGAAGGCGGCGGCATCACAGACGAAGCCGTACAGAAGGCTGAGCTTTGCGTCGCGATTCCTATGTTTGGCATGATCGAAAGCCTGAACCTTGGTACAAGTTCCGGGATCGTCCTTTACGAAGTCGCAAAGCAAAGGCGCGCCTATCAAAGCCGGTTCAGTAAAAAGAACTTCCAAGGGCGTCGATCGACACCCTTACCAACCGTTCCACCTATGACGAGAGGCCGATAAAATCACTGCCCACCGCCACGACTACGCCTTCCGGCCCGCGCCGCGCTGGGAGGATGGGCGCTTTATTCCACCAGCCCCTGTGCCAATCGAAAAATCTGTATCCGATTGGGACCGGATCGACTGGTTTCGTTACATGCGCAAGGCGAGTGCGAACCCGCTGCATGGCTTGACGAAAAAGGCGATAACGGAATTTAACGATATTGCGCACGGCATGGGCACGACGTTTTTCACGCCCACCCATCCGGACACATTTCGCGAGGCCTTTGTCGAAAAAGCGGATCAGCTAAAGCACTCCTCGCTCCGCAATGCGATTTTGAAACCGGCATTACGGGACGGGCTGCTGACGGCTGAAGGCGCGCGGTGGAAACAGGATCGCCGTGCCCTCGCCCCGCTTTTCACCCCGCGCCATGTAGCCAGCTATGCGGATGGCATCAGACGCTCAGCCGGACCACACCTAGAGCGGCTGTTCACCCAAGACAGTGTCGCCATCGATGCAGCTATGGTGGACCTGACCTACCAAGTCCTCAGCGATGTGATGTTTTCTGGCGAGCTGGACGGCGGCCGCGCGGCAAATCTGCGCGATATTGACCGTTTTCTGTCGACTATGGGCAAGCCCGACCCGTTGGATTTCACACCGCTGCCACAATGGATCCCGCGCC
>CAZSUW010000070.1:11003-12516 GCA_964610115.1 uncultured Algimonas sp. | reverse complement strand
CGTCATCTTCTCCTTCGCTGCTGTCCCGTCTTGGCTGCCCTTTAACATATGACTTACTTCATTAATGTTATTGCAAGTCATTCTCATTATTGATAGAGGCACTATCAAATCGATAGTTCAGGACGTTTTGTGCCCACACCTTCTCAAACGCAGTCATCAGCCCACGCTTCTGTTCTTTTACGAACGCGCCTTTCGGATTTGGATTGCGGGGCGCGGCTTTTCCTGTGGGCCTTTCGGTCGTGTGCGTTAGGGTGTCAGCCTTCTGCTTGCCTGCCGCCGATCTTTGATCATTATTTTGGCGCCGCGGGGCCAGATATATTGCGGCATATTTTGGTGATGGCGCAGGGGCTCGGCCAATTTGGCCAGCGTAAAATTCATCTCAACCTGCCCCGCTCTGACCGCCTGTCGCGGGATGAGGCTTCGCTATTGAAAGCGCTGTCTGCGGCGCAGTTAGGCCGTGAAGCCGGGCTGACGGCACAACTTCACTGGCTTGCAGCGGGCGCGCCCATTGCGACAGTGGCACAAGCGAGCTGCATTGTGGCGGGCGGGTTTACAGCGGCCGGATTGGTCCTGCCGCGCCTTGATTTGGCAGCATAAGGACGGTCTGCTGCAAGAATACGCACGGCCTGCATAAGGTCTGTAAAGGTCTTTGCGGTAGGAACGCCCATCGCTATTGCTTGTGGAGCCCTTTTGTGACTGCATCTATCCGTACCGCTGTTCTGCCTGTTGCGGGGTTTGGCACGCGCGTTTTACCGGCCACCAAGACGATCCCGAAGGAAATGTTGCCCGTCGTGGACCGCCCAGCGCTGCAATATGTCGTCGATGAAGCCCATGAGGCCGGGATAGAGCATATCGTCTTCATCACCGGACGAAATAAAAACGCGATCGAAGATTATTTCGATAATGCTTATGAGCTGGAACATAATTTAGAGGTGCGCGGTAAAACCGACCTCGCGGCCGAGATGAAACGCCTGCGCCCCAAGGAAGGGTCGATGAGTTTTGTGCGCCAGCAAGCGGCGCGGGGCCTCGGCCATGCTGTCTGGTGTGCGCGCGATATTGTCGGGCGCGATCCGTTTGCGGTCCTGCTGCCGGACGTCATTATTAAAGGCGCGCCGGGCTGCCTCAAGCAAATGGTGGACGCTTACGCGAACATTGGCGGCAATTTGATTGCGGTCGATGAGGTGCCGGAAAGCGAGGTCCATAAATATGGCGTAATCGATCCGGTCGGCGCGGCACAGGGCCCGCTGATCAAAATGAAGGGCATGGTTGAAAAACCGGCGCGGGAAGACGCGCCGTCGCGCTTTAAGATCACGGGCCGCTATATTTTGCAGCCCGAAGTCATGGACCTACTGGCCACGCAAGAAGCGGGCGCGGGCGGCGAAGTGCAGCTGACCGATGCCATGGCCCGCGCCATGGACGCCGGATCACCCTTCCATGCCTTTGCCTATGCGGGGCAGGATTATGATTGCGGGTCCAAGCTCGGCTATCTCGACGCTGTGCTCGGCTTTGCGCT
>CAZSUW010000070.1:0-10903 GCA_964610115.1 uncultured Algimonas sp. | reverse complement strand
ATTATGATTGCGGGTCCAAGCTCGGCTATCTCGACGCTGTGCTCGGCTTTGCGCTGGATCATGCAGAGATCGGGGCGGCGGCGACGGCGTTGGTGAAGCGATTGGCCCAAGAGCGCGGCGGCTAGGCTAGCGCGGCGACCCCAGAAAGTCCCCGATTCGCGCGCAGGCCGTTTCGATCTCCTCCATGCTCGCCGCGTAAGACAAGCGCAAATGACCCGGCGCGTGGAAGGCCGAGCCGGGTACGGTGGCGACGCCCGCATCCTGCAAAACGGCCATGGCGAGGTCTGCATCTGTCGCGAAACCTTTAGCGGCCATTACGCTCTCGCAATTTGCAAACACATAAAAGGCGCCATCGGGCAATGAGCAGTACAGCCCGGCGCGGGTTAAGGCCGCTACCATGACTTCGGCCCGCGCGCGATATTGCCTGCGCCAATCCTCCAGAAAGTCCTGCGGTCCCTCTAAGGCGGCGACGGCCGCCCATTGGCTGAGAGAAGTCGGGTTCGACGTGGTCTGCCCCATAAATTTGCGCATCGCCGCGATCAGCCAATCTGGCCCCGCCCCATAGCCGATGCGAAAGCCCGTCATGGCATAGGCCTTGGACACGCCGTTCATGGTTAACGTGCGGTCCGCCAAATCCGACGCGACACTGGCCATGGTCGCAAAGCGCGCCGCGCCATAAACGAGCGCTTCATAAATATCGTCGGACAGGATCATCACCTGTGGATGGGCGCGCAGCACATCGGCCAAGCCCGCCAATTCGTCCGCGCTATAGACCGCGCCGGTTGGATTGCTGGGCGAGTTGAGCATCAACCATTTCGTGCGCGGCGTAATCACCGCCGCCAGCTGTTCCGGTGTGATCTTAAAGCCCGCCCCGCCTGCCAGCAGGACGGGCGTCGCCCCGGTCAGGCGCACCATATCGGGATAAGACACCCAGCACGGCGTGGGCACGATGACCTCATCCCCCGGATTGCAGGTCACGGCCAGCGCGTTCCAGATCACGGCCTTCCCACCGGGACCAACGCTGATCTGATCCGGCGTGACGGGGATGCCATTATCGCGCGCGAACTTGGCGCAAATCGCAGCTTTCAATTCCGGGATACCGTCCACCGCCGTATAGCCTGTGTGACCCGCTGCCATGGCTTTTTTCACAGCGTCGAGAATATGCGGGGGCGTGGCAAAATCTGGCTCGCCCGCCGACAGACCAATCACATCGCGCCCGGCCGCGCGCAGATCGCGCGCCGCCTGCGTCATCGCCATGGTCGCGGACGGGGTGACGGATTGAATGGCGTGAGAGAGCGTCTTTTCCATAGCCCTGCCCTAACGCTTCAGATAGGCGAGCGCTATGAGTTGGCGTGAATTTCTCGTGCTTTTAATGGTCTGCACCCTGTGGGGGTTGCACTTTGTCGTCATGCGCATAGCCATTGGCGGCGCAGATATCCCGCCGCTTTTCTATGCCGCCACGCGCATGAGCTTGGTCACGCTAATGATGTTGCCCTTTTTGAAATGGCATACCGGACAGATGACATGGCTCTTGCTCGCCGGGCTGGGCTTTGGCGCGCTCAACTACCTCTTCATGTTCCCGGCCTTGGGTATGACAACGGCCAGCGCAGCGGCCGTCGCGATAGAACTTTACATGCCCATCACCGTCATCCTGGGCGTCGTCTTTCTCGGCGAGCGTATTTATGGCTGGTCCACTTTGGGCATTATCCTCGCCTTTTTAGGCGTTATCATCATTGCCTTATCAGAACCCGGCGATGCGGCCGGGCCGCTCTTTGCGCTGGGCATTGGCCTGATGGTCTTGGCGGCCTGTTCCGAAGCGGGCGGCGCGCTGGCGGTTAAGCGCCTGAAAGGCATATCCCCCCGCACAGTGGTCGCCTGGGCCGGCGTGATGGGCTCGCTTATCCTTTGGCCCGCTACGCTTTTGCTGGAAACGGACCAAGTCGCCAGCGTGTCTGGTGAGACCTTGCCGACCTTCTTGATGGCGCTGCTTTATAGTGCCGTCCTGGTCAGCGTCGTTGCCCATGGCTCTTATTATTGGTTGCTGGACCGTTTACCGCTCTCCGTTGTGACGCCTGTCGGGCTGCTGACCACTGTCATTGGTGTGGCGGGCGGTTTAATCATTTTGCGCGAACCACCGACGGCGGCTTTATTTGTCGGCGTCGCCGTCACACTGATCGGCGTTGGTATTGTTATCTGGCGATCCAACCGACGCTCAGAGCGGCATTCCAGGCAACAGTCAGGAGACAGTCAGGCGAAAACGTGAAAATAAAATCATAATCTGGCCAAACTCCGGTCACACGGCCTGTGCAAGACCGTTCCCATGACACCGCTATTAGACAAACCCCATCCGCGCAGTCTCCGCTCGCACAGCCCCTACTCTGACAGACTGAGGTTTGAGCGCAGCGTCTTCTGGGCGACCGTTGCGCTGGCGGCTCTGGTCTATTTCGCGGGATAAGCGCCTGATTTCATCCACACCCTCCAGGATGACAATCCATTCAGGCAATGCGCTGCCCCCTTGGCGTAGGCGCTCCCTCTGCCTAAGCGGAAGGCTGGGGCTGAGCTGATCCGTGGAGGGAAAGAAACGCGCGCGTGACCGCTTATTTTCCACATTCCGGTCGCTTTTCACCCTATCACGACGATCGCCGTCTTGATGCGTTTTTTGACGACGATGCGCAGCGCGGGGCGACCGTCTTTGCCGGTGCGCTGCTTATCCATGCCGGGATATTCCTGGCGCTGAGCTTTAACTTCATTGTCCCTGACTTAGTCCCGCCTGAGGAAAGCGAGCCGATTCCGGTTCAGATTGTGACATTAGAGCCGCCCGCCCCAGAACCGGAGCCCGCCCCCGCGCCGATCCCAGAGGTCATTCAACCGGCTGTACCGGCCCCCGCGATTGCGCCGCGACCCAAGCCGACCCCGCCGCCGCCTATCCCTGAGCCTATTTCCGAGCCGATACCAGAACCTATTCCTGAACCCATTCCACAGCTCGTCACGCCGCCGCCTCCCCCGCCGGAGCCGGAGCCTGAACCTGAACCCGAGCCGCTACCGATCACGCCGCCGCCCGACGTGATCAGCACGCCTGCGCCGGAGCCCGAACCAGAAGCCCTGCCCGAACCGATTCCGGAACCGATTGTCGAAATCTTCGAGCCGCTGCCCGAACCGGAACCGGCCCCGATTGTTGAGATTTTCGAGCCTGAGCCTGAGCCAGAACCAGTCGCGCCCGAACCCGTCACACCCGAACCTGTTATTGAGATTTTCGAGCCTCTTCCTGAGCCGATTGTGCCAGAGCCGGTCGTCCCTGATCCGATTGAACCAATCACACCGGAACCGATCGACCCGGCCCCCTTCGTGACGCCGGAACCGGTTGAGGCCGAGCCTTTGCCGGGCGCGATCATCGTGGACGAACCGCTCGCCCCGATTGTTGAGCCTGAACCCCTACCGCCGATCATTCCGGAGCCCGTGATTGAAGTGGAGCCCGAAATCGAACCAGAAGTCATACCCCCGACGGAACCCGAAATCCTCCCGACAGCGCCGACAATTCTGGCCTCGCCCGAAGCGCCCGAAACGGTTGACGAAATTGACCGGGCTGTGCCGCAAGAACAAGCCGATACTTTCCTCGATCTGATCCAACGTGAAAGCCGGCCTGAGCCGGGACAACCGGTTGATCTGGGCACGATCCCCCGCGTGCCGCTGGGCGGGCCCGCAACAGGCGGCGGCAATATCGGCACACCGCCCAGTACGGGCACAACACGCGGCGGGCCGGGCACTGGCGGTTGGCAATTAAATCCGTCTTGGCAGAATTCCCCCGGAGCGGGCTTTGAAGGCATTAATCTGGATATGCGCTGCCGCGAGGCGGGGCGCACCCATGAAGATTGCCCGGAATATATCCGCCAATTTGAAGGTCGCGACGCGGCCGGCTTTGAAAGCTATCAGCAATATCGCCCGCGCGGTACGGACCGTGGACCCCAAACGCGCAGCCTTGCCACGGGCAATCAGCTCGGCGGGGCGAATTTATCGGGCGGAGCTGATCCGTGGTCGGCCGCCATTGGGGATAATTCGATCAATGCGGGCGGGCCCTCGACCACCTTGTTCGAAGACGGGCCAGAAGTCAGCTTTGACCGCGAATTTCTTTCCAACCCCATTCGTTTGGACAATGAAGGCGGGCGGGTGCGCGACTTGTTCACCGAACCGGAAGAAGATGACGACGCCTTCGATATAGACGAACTTATCCTTCCGGAGGAATAATCCCGTCCAAGGCAGCGAGTGAGCTATCCAGCGTTTGGCCCCGCCTGCCCTGTCGCAACCGCCCGCCCAAGCGATCTAAGAACGGAAAGCCGCCATGGCTTTGTTCTTCGCGGATCACCATGAGAGTCCCGCCGGTTTCGCTTTCAATCAGCGCGAAAGTCACCTGGCGATCTGTTCTGTCGCTTTGCACAAACAGAGCCACGAGGTCAGGCGCTGAGGTTTGTACGATTTCCAAACTGCCCAGGGCGCCTTCTTTCTCCCAGAGCAGGCTGGCGCCATCTCCGTAGCGCGCATCCATCACCGTTTCGGCCCCGTCCGGCACAAACGATGACCATTCAGGGTAAGTGCCAATATCCTCCAGCACAGCAAAAACCGCGTCGACGGAATGGGTCAGCGTGCGGTTGCGTTCGATCACTTGCGTACTCGGCAAAGCCGCACCAATTCCAACAGCCAAAGCAAAGACGGCAAAGATCAAGAGGAGAGCGAGCAAGAACCGTTTCATAGCGCCTCTTGGCCATAAGTCGGCAGGTCCGGCAAGGGTCATGCAAAGAAAAGCCACGCCCTCCCCCCAACAGAACCCCGTGCCTTCTGAGCGTATCACAGATCATGGTCTTGCAGCCTTGTGCCACAACCGCTTAGGGAGCGCGGGATGACAGCGACACCAACAGCCCCAGCCGACCCTATGCCGGACTTCCCCGCCGGGCAGCGCTTAGACCCTGTCTGGCTCGACCCCAGCCTTTATGCGGAACACCAGGTCGTGCAGCCGCGCTTTCAAGACCTTGACCCGCTCAACCACATTAACAATGTCGCCATGGCGGCCATGTTTGAAGATGCGCGCGTGCGGTTTAACCATCCGATGAAAGACCACTTTCAGACCGACACCGTGCGCACCATGGTCGCGGGACAGACGCTCAACTATGTCAATGAATGTCACCTTCGCCCGGCGCTCGACTTTCATCTGGGCGTTGGCAAAATGGGGCGGTCTAGCTGGGTCATCCAAGCCTGTGCCTTTCAGGGCGAAACCCCCGTCCTGCTCGCCCAAGCGACACTGGTTTCCACCATGGCCGGTAAACCCTGCCCCATACCGGAGGGTTTACGCACAATGCTGGAACACCGCCGCCTAAAAAGTCCGATGAAACGACCGATAAAAAGACCGGCATGAGTACGCCGTCACATAATCCGCTGCTCGGCGTGTTTGGCGCTGTCGGGACGTGGCCGAATTGGGAGCGGTTTTTTGATCCCTCCCGGCGCGGGCTGATCCTGTCTTTTGTGGCGCTGATCTTTACCCTACCCATGCTGTGGTTTGTCGGATCGCAAATTCAGATCGAACGCGGGCGCTTGCAGGGGGTTGAGGCCAGCCGCCTCAATCCGATTTCCTATATCGGGATCCTCCTTGCCGTTGGGATTGCTTTCATTGCAACGGCCAGCATCATCGCTATTTTGCTGCGACGAATGGACCGCCTTCCCCTGTGGCTGATCGCGCGGAATTGGGCGGTGTTTTTCCTCTCCACCGCTTTGGCGATTATTTTCGCGGCTGTGGCCTATACGCCCTTACCTTTTGCGGTGGCCAATGGCGCCCTGTTTGCCGCCTATCTCGGCCTGCTGCCCATTGATATTCGGTTGGCCCAGCGTGCCGGTGGCTTTCCCTTTATGAGCGCAATCCTGATCGGCTGCGTCGTGGTTTCAACGTCGATGATGGTGCTGCTGAGCGGTGTTTTGCTCATCCTTCAATCGTAAAGAACAGACATGAGGTAGAGCCCGTCCGGCGGGGCCACGGGTCCGCAAGCTTTGCGGTCTTTCGCCGCCAGCGCCTTCGCCATATCACCGACCGCCCAGCGCCCACGCCCGACTTCGACCAGACTGCCCACCAGCGAGCGCACTTGTTTATGCAGGAAGGACCGCGCCGCGAAATGGCAATGAATTTCTGCGCCCGCACGGATAACGCGGGCTTCGTCCACAGTCTTCACCGGACTTTTGGCTTGGCATTGCGTATCGCGAAAAGTCGAGAAATCATGTTGCCCGATCAGGGCTTGCGCCGCCGCGTGCATGGCGTCCGCGTCCAGTTTCACCGGAACCCGCCAGATACGCCCTTGATCCAGCGCCAGACGCGGACGGCGATCAATAATACGGTAGAGATAACGGCGGTGGGTCGCGTCAAAGCGGGCATGGAAATCATCGGCCACGATTTCCGCGTCCAGCACACTGACCGGATGATCGCCGAGGTGATGGTTCAGCGCATCGCGGACTTTATCGGCGCGAATGTCTTTGGCCAAATCGACATGGGCGACTTGGCCGAGCGCGTGAACGCCACTATCCGTGCGCCCCGAGCCGTAAACGTCTGAGCCTTTGGGGTCGAGCCGCCCGACCGCCTCTTCGACCGCGCCTTGAACGCTTGGCCCATGGTCCTGCCACTGCCAGCCCATAAACGGCCCGCCATCATATTCGAGTGTGAGTTTATAGCGTGGCATAGGCGTGGCGTATCGGATGGGAACGGGTCGTATAAGGGAAATTGGATTGTAAAACTAAAAACCGTCCCCGGCATTTATTGCCGGGGTCTGGGTGAAAGATGTTTCATAAGACGATAGCGACAGACGTCGATCATCTTGTGAAGTGGACCTTGAGCAGGCCCCGGCAATAAATGCCGGGGACAAGAGTTGATACCTTACTCCTCGCCCAGCACGTCCAGCGCTTCGGCCAGTTCTTCATGCATCACCCACTCATTGGTCGCCTCGTCATAATCGCCGATCGCGGTTGTATAGGCGTGGCTGCTCTCTTCGCGAATATCCAGGCCAAGCTGTTCTTTAATGCGCTTGCCAAGGCGGCCATAATGCAAGTTCGCACTGCTATAGCGTTTCCAGCCGGCCACATCGGCGAGTTGTTGCGCGGTCATGCGCCGCCCTTCCGCTGTGCGGTGGGCGATCAACATGACCCGTTCATGCTTGGACAATTCCTGCGTCGCCAGCATTTCCTTATAGCCTTCCACCGTGCCAATATGGCCTTCACGGCGGGAGCCTTCGAGATCGGAAAAGCGAATATCGACCCAGTTTTTGGCCTCTTCCAGATTTTCAAAAATTTTCGATAGGGCCAGCGTGCCATCCCCGGTCAGGATGCGAGCCCCCGTTTTATTGTGAACGATGGTGTAACCGCGATAGTCTTCAAATTGTCTACTCATTCACCTAGCGTAACAAGGCAAAACGCAAAAGGCTAGACAAACCCCGCCAAGACTTTGTTTTTATTGACCTTCAGATTGATCAAGCCCCGTCCCTGCAGAGATCGGGCTTCCGCGCAGGAAGTCCCGCGCGCTCATGCGCGGCTTTCCAGCGGGTTGCACGTCGGTCAATGTTAGCGCGCTCAAAGCAGATGAAGATGACCCGCATTGGATCGTGAGCTGATCGTCGAGCGTTTCGCCCGGTTGCGCGCCGTCTCGCCCTTCGGCCAGAATAGCGCGGTGAACTTTCACGCGGGTGCCAGCGATTTCGCACCACGCGCCCGGCGCGGGGTTGAGCCCCCGGATCAGGCGGTCCAGAACAACCGCCGCTTCACGCCAGTCCAGACGCGCTTCCGCCTTATCGATCTTATGGGCATAGGTCGCCTCGCCCGTTTGCGGTGTGGGGGTTAGCGCGCCGCGTTCCAGCCCGCCGAGCGCGCGCGGCCACATTTGCGCCCCGACTTGAGAGAGACGTTGGAAGAGCTGTCCAGCGGTTTCCGTCGGACCAATGTCCACCGTCTCTGACAAAAGAATATCGCCCGTATCGAGCCCCTTGGCCATTTGCATGATCTGCACACCGGTCTGAGGGTCGCCCGCCATGATCGCGCGCTGCACAGGGGCCGCGCCCCGCCAACGCGGCAGCAGGCTGGCATGCAGGTTGAGACAGCCATGGGTCGGCGCGGCGAGCGCCCGGCTGGGTAAGATTTGGCCATAGGCGACCACACAGGCCACATCTGCGCCTACGTCTTCCAGCGCGTCAATAACGGATGGTTTGCGAAAGCTCTCCGGCGTTTCTACGGGCAAGCCCATGATCTCGGCGAATTGATGGACGGGCGATTTCGTGAGCTTTTTCCCGCGACCCGCGCGACGCGGCGGCTGCGTGTAAACGCGCAGGACGTTATGGCCGTTGGCCACAATCTCGGCGAGGCTCGGCACGGCAAAATCTGGCGTGCCCATGAAAACGACGTTGAGGGTCATGGAGAGGGTGGGGTTTAGCCCGCCGCCTTTAACTTCTCGGCCTTTTGCACCTTCTTGATCGCGCGGGCGCGTTTGAGGCGCGAGAGATGATCGAGGAAAACAATCCCGTTCAAGTGATCCATTTCGTGCTGGATGCAGACGGCGTAAAGGCCTTCGCAGTCTTCCACCACCTCTTCGCCCTGATAGTTCAGATAGCGCACGCGACAGGTTTCCGGTCGGTCCACATCATCATAGACGTCCGGCACAGACAGACAGCCCTCATTATAAGGCGCGAGCGTTTCCGCCGGATCGAGAATTTCTGGGTTCACAAAATATTTGGGCTGGGGCGTTTCGCCTTCTTTGGCGAGATCCATGACGATCACGCGCTGCGGCACGCCAATCTGGATCGCGGCGAGGCCAAGGCCATGCGCAGCATACATGCTGGCCAGCATATCATCCATCAGCGCACGCGTTTCGTCTGTCACTTCGGCAACGGGTTCGCTGATCAGCTTCAGCCGAGGATCGGGCACGGTCACGATGGGGCGTATCGTCCCCTTTTTGGGTGTAGGTTTGGCCATAGGCGTAAAATAGGTTCGGGCGTCGCCGGGGTCAAGCGAGGGTGGCTGCGCTACTCCACCGGGGTGAGGTAGCGCTTCGGGTCCCAAGTTTTGGTGAAAGGCCGTGTGCGGCCGGAGGACTGCATGACCAGTAAATGATCCCGCGTCAGGTCGCGCGGGCAATCCACACCGCAAGCATGGGCGATCATTTTCACTTCGCTATTCAGCGTCTTTACGTAATTACGCACGCGCACCGCTTTATTGGTCGGGTCCAAACCTTTTTGCAGCTTTTTATCATGGGTCGTGATGCCCGTCGGGCAGGTATTTTTATGGCATTTCAGCGCCTGAATACAGCCCAGCGCAAACATAAAGCCGCGCCCATTATTGACCATATCCGCGCCCACACACATGGCCCAGGCCACATCGGCAGAGGTGATAAGTTTGCCCGATGCAATGATCTTGATCCGATCGCGCAGCCCTGCCGCGACAAGCATGTCATGGAGCAGCGGTAGGCTGTCTTCGATCAACATGCCCGTGCTGTCGATCAGCGGCATAGGCGCCGCACCTGTCCCCCCATCGCCACTATCCAATGTGATGAAATCCGGGGCGGAGGCATGGCCCCGCGCCAGGATTGCATCGATTAAATCTTGGACGGGCGCGACCTGCCCCATGCAGAACTTAATGCCTGTCGGGCGGTTTGATGCGTGGCGAACTTGGTCGATCAAATCGAGCAATTCGTCGGGCGTGCTGGCATCGACATGACGGTTCGGGGAGAGCGCCGCTTCACCGACGTTAATGCCGCGAATTTCGGCAATTTCCGGCGTGACTTTTGCAGCAGGCAGGATGCCGCCCTTGCCCGGCTTCGCGCCCTGGGAGAGCTTAATCTCGATCATTTTAATGTCAGGATTTTCGCATAGCTTTGCCAGCTTTTCAGCGTTCAGTGTCGCATCATCATTACGTGCGCCAAACTTGGCTGTGCCGAGCTGATAGACGAGATCGCATTCGCCCTCTTTGTGATAGGGCGACACGCCGCCCTCGCCGGTATTGAGGTAACACCCCGCCATTTGCGCCCCGTGCGAGAGCGCCGAAATCGCCGGTGCAGAGAGCGAACCATAGCTCATCGCGCTAATGTTAAACAGGCTGGTCGGTTTATAGGGGTTGGGCGTGTCCGGGCCGATCACGAAAGGCGTCCGGATTTTCTCTTCCGTGTCGAGCTTCGGGAAGAGGCCATTGGCAAAAATTGGCATGCCGGGTTCAAACACTTTCGTAGACCCGAACGGCACCGTGTCTTTGCCGTCTTTGCTAACGTGATCGACCCAATCGCGTTCCGCGCGATTGAACGGCATTTCTTCGCGGTCCATGGCAAAGAAATATTGCCGGAAAAATTCGCCCAGCGTGGCGAACACATTGCGGAAATGCCCAATGACCGGATAGTTTCGCCAGATCGTATTCTTCGTCTGGTTTTTGTCGTAAATAAACAGCGCAATGGCGGCGACAACCACCAGACCCACGACGAATAAGAAAAGCGAGCCTAATAGCTCCAAGCCGTGCATAGCAAAATCAGCAAAGACATCCATGAAGGGATGTATGCGCGGTTACGAAAGATGCGGCAAGATGTGAATGCGCCGCGCCGCCCTTCGTTTTTACGCCATAGCCCCAACGGCGTGGAGGTCATGGCCGTGCTTAGAGAGCCAGCGTTTGGCCATTTTGGTTTCCGGGAAGAGGCGCTCGCAGACCGCCCAGAAGGCCGGGCTATGATTGGCCTCGACCAGATGCGCGCATTCATGGGCAACAACATATTCCAAAATATCCGGCGGGGCGCAGATCAGGCGCCAGCTATAGCTGATATGACCTTCGCCGCGCTTGGTAATGGATGAGCCCCAGCGGCTGCTTTGATCGCGCACACTGACTTTGGCGACGCGCTTGCCAAGCTCTGCAG
>CAZSUW010000069.1:2020-12591 GCA_964610115.1 uncultured Algimonas sp. | reverse complement strand
ACCCCTCAATCACCTCAACTGCACCATGCTCATCCACGTGGTCGCCGTGAACATGGTGCAAATGCCCATCGTGGAGGAAGTCGATGTGATTGCCGTGCGGGATGCGCGGGTGATCACTGTCGGCATCGCCGTGCAAGTGGCCGGCATGGGCGTGGCTGACGGGGTTGTGTCCATCGGGATTAGCCGCCGAGACCTCAAGGCTGTGATCGTCATAATGATCGTCATGGGCGTGGTGCAGATGTCCATCATGGAGATAATCTACGTGGCCATTATGGGCGATTTGGATGTGTCCGCAATCACTGCCGTGTTGATGGGCGTGTGCGTGGGCATCGCCAGAGTGCGTGCCGGATGAGGCACATCCCGCCAATGTGAAGGCTGCGACGCTGGCAAGTAAAATCCGTTTCATGGTCAAATCCCCCCTGATCTGCGACAAAACTGCACAGGCTAAAGAGAAAGGTCAAACAAAATACACCATATGCGCTGTTGTTACATTTAGAGGTCAAACCGCCCAATCACCGGCACGTGATCGCTGGGTTTCACGCCGTCGCGCACAAATTTGTCGATTGTGACATCGATGAGACGGTCCATGGCGTAGCCATTGCAAAGCAGGTGATCGATGCGGATTCCGTGATTATTTTGCCAGGCGCCGCGCTGATAATCCCAGAAACTATATTGCTCTCCGCGCCCGTCAAAAGTTTCAAAGGCATCATAGAGGCCAAGGTTTTTGATGGCGCGAAAGGCACCGAGCGTTTCCGGTCTGAACAGCGCGTCGCCCCACCAGCCTTTTGGATCGTGGCAATCCTCTGGTCGCGGTATGACATTGTAATCTCCGGCGAGGATCAGCGGGTCTTCATAGGCCATAAGCGTTTGCGCTCGCTCCCGAAGGCGCTTCATCCAATCCAGCTTGTAGCGATACTTCTCACTTTGGCCATCTTCAACCGGATTGCCATTGGGAAGATAGATAGAGGCAATACGTACGACGCCTTTTTTGGCGGGAACGACCACTTCGAGATAGCGGGCCTGCTCATCGCTTTCATCACCGGGCAGGCCGATTTGGATGTCTTCCACAGGCCCGCGCGAAAGGATCGCTACACCGTTATAGCTCTTCTGGCCATGAACGGTGCACGTATAGCCGAGGGCTTCCACCTCCATGCGCGGAAAGCCCTCATCGACGGTCTTGATTTCTTGCAGGCAGAGAAGGTCGGGCTTGGCCGTTTCCAGCCATTTGGTCAGCGCGTGCATCCGTGCTTTGACCGAGTTGATATTCCACGTCGCGATTTTCATAGGGGCGGGGTCGGGTAGTCTGCGTGCCCTGTCAAGATTGGTGAGGCTAATCGAGAAGGATAACCAGAAAGATCAAGCCCATAATGACCCAGAAAAGGTTGAGACCCCTTTTCTTTGTCTTCCGGCGTTTGTTCTTCGGCTTCGAGTCGGTCTCATTATCGCGTGACGCAGGCTTTAAATGTTCGATGCCGAAAAGGTCCGCCATTTTGCGCAAGTCCCGCTCGCGTTTCTCAGTTCCGCCTTTGGGTTCCCACCAATCCATTTCCGTGAAGATCAAACCGAGCACGGCTTTGGGCGGCAGAAAGTCCCGCGATTCGACCAGTTCCTTGCGTAGGGCGAGATCGAAAATTGCGCGGTCAGTCTCAGATCGACCTTGCAGACGCCGAATGAGACGCTGCCAGCCTGACCAGCTATCGCTCTCTTTGCGCATAAAGCCTGCGATCTCTTCGCGCATGGCGTCACACTTTACCCGCTCGGGTGATCGGTCATCCGGCAGCATATCCGCAAAGGTGAGGGGATCAGAAGGTTTTGCAGCGTCGGTCATAGCTTTGATATTGTCTCGATCCGGGCGCTACACAAGAGGCGTGTTGGCGGGTTGAAACTGTGACCGTTTAAGAACATATGCGCATCAGATAATTTCGCCCGCGCAGTTGCGGTGCGTCCCCATACCGTTTCATTTAGGAATTCGCGCCATGGCCCGCCAATTTGCTTATCATATGCAAGGTCTGACGAAGAAATTCGGCAATAAGACCATTCTCGATAATGTGCATCTCTCCTTCTATCCTGATGCCAAAATCGGCCTTGTGGGCGTGAACGGGGCCGGCAAATCGACCCTGATGAAGATCATGGCGGGTGTCGATACGGAAGTCACCGGCGAGCATTGGGCAGCCGAAGGCGTGAAGGTCGGCTACCTACCGCAGGAACCGCACCTCGATCCGGAAAAGACCGTTTGGGAAAACGTCATCAGCGATTGTGAAGACAAGCAAATCTTCGACGCTTACAACGCCGTCGCCATGAAAATGGCCGAGGAATATACTGACGAGCTGATGGAAGAAATGACGGCCTTGCAAGAGAAAGTCGATGCGCGTGACGCGTGGGATATCGACAGCAAGATTGAAATGGCGATGCAGGCTTTGCGATGTCCGCCGAAAGAGGCCGATGTGACGCCGCTATCGGGTGGGGAACGCCGTCGTGTTGCGATCTGTCAGCTCTTGTTGGCCAAACCTGACCTGCTGCTGATGGACGAACCGACCAACCATTTGGACGCGGAAACTGTCGCCTGGCTGGAAGGCTATTTGGTGAAGTATAAAGGCGCGGTGATCCTGATTACGCACGATCGCTACTTCCTCGATAATATCACGAGCTGGACGCTAGAGATCGACCGGGGTCGGGCCTATCCGCATGAAGGCAATTATTCATCGTGGCTCGCGTCCAAAGCCGCGCGGATGGATCAGGAAGGCCGCGAGGCGGACTCAAAGACCAAAGCGCTAAAACGCGAATTGGAATGGATCCGGTCCAACCCCAAAGCGCGGCAGACAAAATCCAAAGCACGGATTAACGCCTATGAAGAGCTTCGCGATTCAGCAGAAAACGAAGTCGTCAGCCACGCCGAAATCCGCATCCCGATGGGCAACCGTTTGGGCAATGTGGTGGTAGAAGCGGATAATGTGTCCAAAGGGTTTGGCGATAAATTACTGATCAAAGATCTGTCTTTCCGCTTGCCTCGCGGCGGCATTGTCGGTGTCATTGGCCCGAACGGCGCAGGGAAAACGACCCTGTTTAAAATGATCACCGGCGAAGAAAAGCCGGATGCGGGCAGCTTCAAAGTCGGTGAAACGGTCGAACTGGGCTATGTCGATCAAAACCGCGACGCGCTGGATAATTCCAAAAATGTCTGGGAGGCGATCTCTGACGGGCTGGATATTCTCAAGCTCGGCAAGCGCGAAGTGCCAAGCCGTGCCTATGTCGGGGCGTTCAATTTCAAGGGTACGGATCAGTCCAAGAATGTTGGGCAGCTATCTGGCGGGGAGCGTAACCGCGTCAACCTCGCCAAAATGCTGACGCGCCCAGCAAACTTGCTGCTGCTCGATGAACCGACCAACGACCTGGACCGTGAAACACTGGCGAGCCTCGAAGTCGCGCTTGAGAAGTTCCCCGGTTGCGCCGTGGTCATTTCTCACGATCGCTTCTTCCTCGACCGCGTGGCAACGCACATCCTCGCCTATGAAGGCGATAGCCACGTCGAATGGTTCGAAGGGAACTTTGCGGACTATATCGAAGATAAAAAACGCCGCTTAGGCGATGATGCCGATATTCCGAAGAAGCTAAAGTTTGTGAAATTTGAGCGGTGATTTAGCACATTGCGAAATGGAAAAGTGTCCGGGGCACGCTTTTTTCGTCGTTTGCTAAATCACGCCCGCCTTCGGCAAATTTTTGAAAGACGCGCTGGATAGCCTTCGGCGCGTCTTTTGCATAAGAGAACGTATGTTTCGCGCTCTTTGTTTCATCGTCTTCGCTATTTTAGCGTGCCTTCCTCGGGCGGCGCTTGCCACAGACCCTGCGCCCTTCATCCTCGTCGATCAATTTGGCTACCTGCCAGAACTTGAAAAGCGGGCGATTATTCGTGACCCGGTGGAAGGCTTTGATGCGGCGCGTCAGTTTGCGCCGGGTAACCGTTATGCCGTGATCAATACCGATAGCGGGCAAGTTGTCTTTGAAGGTCGCCCCGTGGCGTGGAAGGGTGGAAAAGTCGACCCGAATTCGGGCGATCGTGTCTGGCATTTTGATTTTACTGCCGTGAAGCGCCCGGGTCGATATGTTGTTCGGGATCTGGAGCGCGGCGTGAATAGTGACGTTTTCGATATTTCTGCCACCGTCTACCGCCCCGTGTTGCGTGATGCGTTTAAGGCCTTTTACTATCAGCGCGCCGGGTTTGAAAAACGCGAGCCTTATGTCGCGCGAGGCTATGCGGATAAAGCCTCCCACCTTGGCAAGGGACAGGACCCGCAAGCCACGCGGTTTGACGCCGAGGGCGATCTTGCGACGGCCCGCGACCTCCGAGGCGGCTGGTATGATGCGGGTGATTACAATCAATATACGAGTTGGACCGCCAACTATATCAGCAGCCTTCTGGCATCTTACGCAGAAAACCCAAAGATCTGGACCGATAGTATGGGTATTCCAGAATCCAGCAATGGGATTCCCGATGTCTTGGACGAAGTCCGCTGGGGTCTCGCTTGGTTGAAGCGGATGCAGAATCAGGACGGCTCCTTGCTCTCTGTACTAAGTCGCGATGAAGCCTCACCACCATCAAAAGCGGACGGCCCGTCCCGCTATGGCCTCGCCAATACATCTGCGACTGTCACGGCCGCTGGGACTTTTGCGATGGCAGCAGATATTTTTCGCGACCATCCCGCGTTGAAAGGCGAGGTGGAGGAACTGCAGCGTCGGTCAGCCCTTGCGTGGCGATGGGTAAACGCCAATCCGAATGTGAAATTCTACAATAATAGCGATGAACATGGCACAGGTGGTCTGGCTGCAGGTCAGCAAGAGGTCGAGGCGGACCGCCTGATCAAGAAGCGCCTGATTGCGGCAACGCAGATCTATCGACTGACACGGGAGCAGGCGCTGCTGCGAGAGATTGAGCGGATGTACCGCCAAATGGGCGGTATCAAACCCGATACGGCAAATGGCTTTGAGGGCGATATCGGCTTTACGCTGCTAAATTTTGCGACGGTTGACGGTGTTCCCGCGCGCCTGCGAAATCGTATTCGGCGTGATTACACGGCGGCGCTAAAGGCTTACAATGGCTGGCCCGTGCTGGACGGACAAGATGACCCTTATGGCGCGCCGGTTGATGGGTATTGGTGGGGTTCAAACGGGACCAAGTCTCGCAGAGGGTCCGTCTATGCGCAGGCTGTAGTCGGTGGGGTCAGCGACCGCTCCTCGATGGAAACAATCAATGTCGCGTCACACTATTTGCATTATCTGCACGGCGTGAACCCAATGGGGCTCGTCTATTTGACGAATATGGACCATGCGGGCGCAGAACGCTCCGCCTCCACATTATACCATGCTTGGTTCAAAGATGGCTCCGCGCTTTATGACTCAGCGAAAACGTCAAAATATGGACCGGCTCCCGGACTCATGGTGGGCGGGGCGAACGAGTCTTACAAGAGAGACGCCTGTTGCGCGACAGGCTGCCCGGGCTTCGGTGCCGCCCTATGTCGTCGGCCTATTGAAACACCGCCGGCTGGTCAGCCCCCGGCAAAATCCTATGGCGAGTTCAACGAAGGTTGGCCGATAAATAGTTGGGAGGTGACGGAAAATTCCCTCGGCTATCAGAGCGATTACATTCGATTGCTTTCGAAATTCGTTCGCTAGGTCTGTATATAAAGAAAACTTTATATACATTTGCCGCCCACTGTGATAACGGGCCAGGGTGGAAGCGCTTGCTCGGACATTCAAACAACTCGGCCATCCGGACCGCCTGAGAATTCTGCATGCTTTGCGTCAGGGGGATCTGACAGTCTCAGAGCTCACGCAAGTCCTCGACCTTTCACAGCCGCGTGTCACACAATATATCAGCTCGCTCGAAGAGGCCGGTCTGATTGATCGTTTGCGGGAAGGATCATGGGTGTTTGTTCGGCTTCGCTCAGGGGCAATAGGGGGCACTCCCGACCTTTTCACCGTTGTAGAAACCGCTTTGCAAAGCCTGTCCGTGGAACACCCTATTTTACGGGGCGATGCCGAGAGACTGACTGACGTGCGCCGCTCCCGAGCCCATGCGGCAGAAACTTTTTTTGCCCGGGTTGCGAATGACCAAGATCAGCTCAGCCATGATTTCCTGCCAAGTGCGCCCATTGAAGCGGCTTTATTAGAGGCGGCGGGACCGGGTCCGTTCGATCATTTGATTGATCTTGGCACGGGATCTGGGCGTATGCTGCAACTCTTTTCGGATCGTGTCGTTCGCGGCACCGGCATTGATCTGTCGCCTGATATGTTACGTGTCGCCCGGCATTTGGTGGGCGGTGCGAACCGCTCTCATCTTTATGTGCAGCTCGGCGACATTACGGCGACAGCCTTACCAGCAGCCTCGGCGGATCTGGTGACCTTGCATCATGTCCTGCATTATCTCGACCAACCGGCAACAGCGCTGGCCGAGGCCGCGCGTCTTCTAAGACCGGGCGGCACACTATTAGTGGCGGATTTTTCGTCGCACGATCACGACGCTTTTCGGGAGCGATTCGCTCATCGTCGCTTGGGTTTTTCCGCCAGCGAAATGGACGCCTATCTAAGCGCAAACGGCTTTCAGGCCGAAAGAGTTAAAACCATCCCAATGCCGGCCAAAACGCAAGCCCCCGATGTCTTGGTCTGGTTGGCCCGTCGCACAGATGAAAAAAGGAACGCCGCATGAGCGCCCGTCTTCCCCGTCGTGATCCCACGGCCCCCGTTGGTGCGATGGCACGAACGAGTTCGAAGATTGTCGCGGCGGGACCAGAGCGTGACGTCAATGTCTCGTTCGAGTTCTTTCCGCCAAAGACCACAAAAGCGGAAACGCGTCTCTGGTCTGCCATCAAAACGCTTGAGCCCTTACAGCCCGACTTTGTTTCGGTCACCTATGGAGCAGGGGGGTCAACGCGGGAGCGAACCCATCGCACGGTGGCGCGCATGGCGAAGGAAACCAATTTCAATCCCGCCGCCCATTTGACCTGCGTTGGGGATCCGCGCGAGGCCATTGACGATATTGCCCGTGATTACTGGAAGGCCGGAATTCGTCATATTGTTGCCTTGCGGGGGGACCCTAGTGACGGGATCGGGGAGTGCTACACGCCACACCCTGATGGATACGCCTATGCGTCTGATCTTGTCGCGGGATTAAAGCGTATCGCCGATTTCGAAGTGACAGTTTCGGCTTACCCTGAGCGACACCCTGAGAGCCAAGACTGGTCAGTGGAGATTGATAATCTAAAGCGCAAAGTGGATGCCGGGGCGAGCCGCGCGATCACGCAATTTTTCTTTTCGCCGGATACATTTTGGCGCTTTCAAGACCGCGTCTTGGACGCCGGTATTGATATTCCCATCGTACCGGGCCTGATGCTGCAACCGAATTTCAAAGGCCTTGCGCGCATGTCGGCGCTTTGCGGAGTGGCGGTGCCGACCTGGTATGCGGAGCTTTTTGAAGGGCTAGATAATGACCCGGTCACGCGAGACCTGCTGACAGCGTCTCTGGCGAGTGAACTCACGGCAGAATTATATGATCGCGGTGTCCGGGACTTCCATCTCTATACGTTGAACCGGGCAGAAATCGCGTCCAGCGTTTCGCGTATTTTAGGACTGCATCACCGCGGCAAGGCCACTATTGCGAGCGCAAGCGCCTCCCTCTCGGCTGTCGTTTGATTACGTTGGCGGGTTGCACTTAGGCTTATGTTTTGGAGTCGTGTCCTTTCTGCGGCGGCGCAGCTTTTCGGACCGCCAACGCGGCCAGACGGGCGCGGTCAAGCGCGTGAGCGCGAACAAGGCCCCGTCGTTGCTGCCTTGATCGCGCTAGGTGCAAAAATGGCTAAAGCCGACGGTGAGGTCCGGGGTGAAGACATTGAAGCGTTCGAAACCGTCTTCAAAGCAGACGTGGGCAGTGCGCAATCGGTCAAACGGTTTTTCAACCTGACCCGCCAAACCACGCTGGGCTTTGAACGCTATGCGCGCATTGTCGCCCGCCACTTTCGCGCACAGCCTGCCGCCCTAGAAGATGTGATGGACGGGCTTTTCCATATTGCGCTGGCTGACGGCGTTTTGACCGATGATGAAGCCGCCTATCTGGCTAGAGTAGCGGATATTTTTGGCTTCACGGCGGCGGAGTTTAAACGCTTAAAAGCGACCCATGTCGGCCGTGATGCCGATGACCCCTACCTTATCCTCGGGATTGATGAGGGGGTGGATGATGACGGTCTGCGCAAGGCCTATCGTCGTGCGGCAGCCGCCAATCACCCCGACCGATTAGTGGCGCGTGGGCTTCCGCCCGAAATGACAGCGCTCGCAACCCATAAAATGGCCTTGATCAATCGCGCTTACGCCCAAATTCAGGCTGAGCGCCGACAAAAGAAAGCGATTCTTCTCTAAGCCTCATTTCTATGCACGATCCCTGGTGTGACCCTTTTGCAATGCATCATCACTTGACGTCTGCCCCATTAGACACGACGTATAGGGGGCAGGAGATATTTTGATGACTGGAACAGGACGCTTATCCCCACCCGCAGGCGGCAATTTTTTTGCCAATATTGGCCGGTGGGTCACGTTGGCCGCGTTTAGCATTGCCGGCTTGTTCCTTTTCCTTGTCTCTGCGACCTTTGCCTTCATCGTCCTCGGCGTGATTATCGTGCTGGCTTTGGTGGTTGTTGGTGCATTTTGGGTCCGGGCTAAGCTGACAGGACGTCCCTTTGGCCCCCGCGCACAAATGGAAGCGCATATGGCCGAGCTGCGGCGTCAGATGGAAGAGGCTGGCGGAACAGCTGGCTTTGCGGGCGCTGGTGCGGCTCGAAAGGCATCGAAAGACGATGGTCCTGTGATCGATCTGGAAGAGACACCGCAAGGCTGGACGGTCGAGCGCTAAACCCTTACGGCCCGACTCATGTCGGGTCGGGACTTCTTTATATTCATGCTGTGCTGTCTCGGTTGGGGCGGTAATTTTGTTATGACGGCGTGGGCGGTCGGATCTAATCCCGTGCCGCCTTTTTTCTTGGCCTTTGCCCGGGCGTCTATCGTGCTTCTGGTGATGGGTGTGTTCTTATTTAGGCCTTTACCAAAACCGTTCGGGCGCTTGCTGCTTGTAGCGTTATGCGTGGGGCCGCTGCATTTGGGTTTTCTCTATACAGGCCTGCAAACTGCGCCGGCTTCGGCGAGTTCCATTATCAGCCAATCCCTTATCCCGTTATCAACCTTACTCTCCGTTTTGTTTCTAAAAGAACGGATCGGCTGGATACGCAGCCTCGCCATAGGCGTCGCCCTGATCGGGGTGATCGTCATGGTCTATGAACCAGGGGCCTTAGCCTTGGACCGTGGCTTGATGATCTTACTTGGGGCGTATGTTGTCATGGCCATTGGTAGTGTGACAATGCGCACCGTGCCAGATGTGGACTGGCGTCAATATGTGGCGTGGACGGCGGTGTTGGTTTTCGTCTTGTCCGGAACGGCTACGCTATTGTTCGAAACAGGACATGTGGAAGCGATAGACATCGCCGGATGGAAGATGCTGATCGCGGCAGCCTATGCCGCACTTTTTATCAGCGTGTTTGCGCATGGTCAGTATTTCCGCCTGCTACAAAAATACCCCGTCAATACAGTTGTGCCTTTATCTCTGATGACAACAGTCTGGGCCTGTCTTCTCGGCGTGGCGCTGCTGGGTGAGACGCTTTATCCGCGCTATCTGATTGGGGCGCTTTTGATCCTGCCATGTGTTTGGGTTATCGCCAGACGGGGCGCACCGCCCGCCATCGTGGAGGATTAGAGCGTGGCCAATAAAACCGTTCCCAAAGGCCTGGCGGTCAGTGACTATATGGCCGCGATTGAAAACCCGCAGAGAGCCGAAGACTGCACGTGGTTGTTAGAGACAATGGCCGCCATGACAGGATGGCAGCCTAAGCTCTGGGGTGGGACGCTCAAGAGCGCGATCATAGGCTTTGGTGAGTATCACTATGTCTATGAAAGTGGGCGGGAAGGGGATTTCTTTCGCCTAGGCTTTGCAAGCCGCGCGCAGAACATCTCAATCCATATCATGCCGGGCTATGAAGATTTCGACGACGAGCTTGCGCGTCTCGGTAAACACAAAATGGGCAAGTCTTGCCTTTATATCAAACGCCTATCCGATGTGGACACGGACGTTCTAAAAGAGATTATGCAAAAAGGCCTCGATATAATGGCGGAGCGTTACCCGCTGTGATTAGCAGGCCTAGTCCTAATTATGACGAACGGACCCTGCCGATCAGCCTGCTTGTGCTGCACTATACCGGCATGGAAAGCGGACAGGCGGCGCTCAATAGAATGACGGACCCTGCGGCCAAAGTCAGCGCGCATTACATGATCGAGCAAGACGGGCAGGTCTTTGAACTTGTTGGCGAAGACCATCGCGCCTGGCATGCCGGTGTCGCGGAATGGGCGGGGATCACCAACGTCAACTCTGCCAGTATCGGGATTGAACTCGTCAATGGCGGGCATAATGTGCCGAATCCTGACGGCACTTTGCCGAACTTTCCCGACGCGCAAATCAATGCGCTAATCCCGCTTTGCAAGGC
>CAZSUW010000069.1:0-1920 GCA_964610115.1 uncultured Algimonas sp. | reverse complement strand
GTTGGCGTAACGGGTGAGCTGGATGAGAAGACAGAGGCCGTCTTGCGCGCGTTCCAGCGGCGTTTCCGGCCCCACCAAGTCGATGGCGTCCTGGACATGGAAACGCTGGATCTAATTGGGCGTGTGACGCAACTCGTTTAGAACATATACGCGGATATAGCTGGCGAGACCTTGATCGGGTTTTGTGGCCAGTCGCTCATCATCCAAGGTGCGGATGAAAGCGGAAACGCTCAGCCCGCGCCCTCTCGCGATCTGGTCCACTTCAACCCAAAATTCTGGTTCCAAAGCGACAGAGGTCGGGTGACCGTGAATGGAGATTGAGCGCTTTTTCACGGTTCGCGTTTATGGCTCTCGACTGTTTTCGTCAGTTTGGATTGCGCGTGTGTCGCAGCCTTTTTTTGCGCTTTTGACAGGCCGAATTTGACGCGATTATCAGCGGCAGTCTTTTCAGCCGCCGCTTTCTTGCGTGCTTTCCTTACGGTGTTGAGATTGATGGGCTTCCCCGTCATTAGCGCGGCTTGATCATCAGCTCGGGCCGGACGACTTTGTCGAACTCCGCCTCTGTTACGAAGCCGAGGCGCACGGCTTCTTCGCGCAAGGTCGTGCCCCGCTTATGCGCGGTTTTGGCGACCGTGGTGGCATTGTCATAGCCAATCGTGGGGGCGAGAGCCGTAACCAGCATGAGCGAGCGGTTCATCAGGTCCGCAATCCGGTCTTCATTCGCCGTGATCCCGACGACGCATTTATCCGTGAACGCGCGGGCGGAATCCGCGATCAAACGGATCGACTGTAGCATATTATACGCCATGACTGGCTTGTAGACATTCAACTCAAAGTGTCCCTGACTGCCCGCAACGGTCATGGTTGTGTGGTTGCCCATAACCTGTGTGCAGACCATGGTGAGCGCTTCGCACTGCGTGGGGTTCACTTTGCCCGGCATGATGGAACTGCCCGGTTCATTGGCGGGCAGGCTGATCTCGCCGAGGCCGGAGCGCGGGCCAGACGCCAGGAAGCGAATGTCATTGGCGATCTTAAGCAGGCTCGCCGCCACCGTATTGATCGCTCCGTGGGCCGAGACAAAGGCATCATGGGCGGCGAGAGCTTCGAATTTGTTTGGCGCAGTCTTGAAGGGCAATTCTGTGAATTCCGCCACATGGGCGGCGAAGGCTTTGGCAAAACCGGGTTTGGCGTTCAGGCCCGTGCCAACCGCCGTGCCGCCTTGGGCGAGGGGATAAAGCTCTTTTAGGCCAGCGCGCACGCGGCTGATCCCGTTTTTGACCTGAGCGGCATAGCCGGAAAATTCTTGTCCGAGAGTGACGGGCGTGGCGTCTTGCGTATGCGTCCGCCCAATTTTGATGATCTTTTTGAAGTCCTTGGCTTTATCATCCAGCGCGGCGTGAAGATGTTCAAGTGCGGGCAATAATTCGTGCTGGATTTGCTCAACCGCACTAATATGCATGGCGGTGGGGAAGGTGTCGTTAGATGACTGGCTGCGGTTTACATGGTCATTGGGATGAACTGGGTCTTTACTGCCGATTTCGCCTTTTAGGATTTCGATGGCGCGATTGGAAATCACCTCGTTCGAATTCATATTGGACTGTGTGCCGGACCCCGTCTGCCAGACGGAAAGCGGGAAGTTGTCATCAAACTTGCCTTTGGCGACTTCGGTCGCGGCTTTTACAATGGCCTTGCCACGGCGTTTATCGAGATTGCCGAGCTCCATATTGGCGAGCGCGGCAGAGCGTTTGACAATGCCAAGCGCGCGGACCAGTGGCGGTGGCATGGTCTCATCACCGATGGGAAAGTTGATCAGCGACCGCGCCGTCTGCGCCCCATAATACTTGTCCGCTGGAACTTTGAGTTTGCCAAATGAGTCAGATTCGATGCGATAGTCAGTCATGCCCGCGCCGTTAGCAGGGG
>CAZSUW010000068.1:11517-12614 GCA_964610115.1 uncultured Algimonas sp. | reverse complement strand
CGCTCCATATCGCGCACGGCATTCTCGATCGCGACCTCATCACTCTTATCGGCGTAGCGGAATTCGCTGTCGGCGTAGCGGTTGATTTCCTGGATGACCATGTCGACCGTGATCGGCTGGGCGAGGTCTGCGATCATCGATTTTTTGGTCTCATAGTCCTTTTGTAAGAACAGCTCCGGCTGCTCCATCCACTCATCGGGCAATTCAAAATCCATGGCGCGGACTTTGATGGCGTCGGTGATGTTCTTGACCGCGCGCCCTGTGAAGCGTTCGTCGGCCTCTTGGATCGCTTTCAGGTAAGCGCCGAGCTTGGCGATGGTGTCGAGTTTGCCAATCTTGCTGTTCACATCTTTGAACACGCGGACCAGCCCGTCCTCTTTCGGCTCGGCATAGCTGGCATAGCTTTCCGAGACGGCCTTTTTGATTTCCTGCGCGGCGAAGAGGTCGTGCTTGCCGACGGGGATGTCGTGGTTTTTACCCATCAGGAGGTAGAGAATATCGACATAATCTTCGTGCGTTTGCGGGCCGTCAACGAGGAAGCGGGCGGAAGCCCGTTGGCGCAGCGCATCGTCGACTTTTTCCGGATAGTTGGAGAACATGCCAAAGGTGCAATTGCCGCGGACGACCGTGTTTGCACCTGCGAAACTTTCCATCAGGACAGCCGTGATTTCGAGCTGCCCGGCGGAGCTTTGCCGGTCGCCGCGCACGCCCGCCAGCTGATCAATATCGTCGATGGTGCCGAAGCCGATAACGTTGGGATCGACGATTTGGCGCACAAAGGCTTTGGCGTTTTGCGCCGACTTGCCTTGATAGCTGTCGATGGATTCAGTGCTGAGGTTGGCGTAGCGGAACGGGTATCCCGCGACCTGGCAATAATCATTGATCAGCCCGGCCATCATCTGGATCAGGATCGTCTTGCCCGTCCCGGGCAGGCCGTCGCCCATAAAGGTGAAGATGAAACCGCCCAGCTCCGCAAACGGATTCAGCTTGCGATCAAAGTCATAGGCCATCAGCATCTTGGCGAGCTTCATCGCCTGATATTTGGCGATGTGGTTGCCGACGACTTGATGCGGCTTTTTGAAATCCATGGTCAGGAC
>CAZSUW010000068.1:0-11417 GCA_964610115.1 uncultured Algimonas sp. | reverse complement strand
GTATAACTCAAAATCGTATCGTCTGCGCCGACGACATATTTACGTACGCCGGTAAAGCTCGCGGCGTGGCGCTCTTCCATGACCTGATAGGCGCGGTGCGGCAGGATGAGGGCTTGGCGCAGGTCCGTTAGGCCCTCGGTCTTGTCAGACAGGTTAAAGCCATCAACCTTGAACACTTGCCGCCAGCTTTGTTTCATAAAGCCCGTCTTGGTCCATTCCTGCCGCTCGCTGATTAGCGTCTCCACCGTCCAGGCTAGGGCCCAATCCTCGCCAGGGCGGCCATCCGCTTCTGCCAGCACGTCGCGGATGGGGCCGTGCTGTTCGGTGAAGGCGTGGCTGTGCATTGGGCCGAGGTGGAAGCGGCGAAGGCTTTTGGGCTGAAGATCGTCAAAATCAGCGTCAAACCCTTTTGCGATGGTAAGGAGTTTTAGCTCTGAAATCGCCTGAGCCAGCAGTGCATTCTGCACGCGCGGCCAGCGGCGCTCATCCGTGTTCAGCGCCCGGGACGACACGTCATCGACTTGCATCAGATAGATAGCAGGCAGGTTGGTCTTGCTGTCATAGACCGCCCAGTGGATCAGATAGCGGCGTTTGCGCGCTTTCACGTCCTTGCCGATCCACTGAATTTGCGGATGGTTCTGGCTCAGGAAAAGCGGCTTCAGGTCTAGCGTTTCATAATAAATCCGCTGCGCCAGCGCATATTGTAGCGCGGTCGGCACGGTCTGTTCGGTCAGAATGTGATTGACCATTTCGGCCTTCAGCGCCTCTTGATCGCGCTGATGCGATAAGTGCTTCCCGGCCTCTAATGCGTCATTGGCCAGTTGGATGATTTCCTGAAAAACGGGAAATCCGCTTTCCGTTTTGTCGATGCTCATCTTGCCAGACTCTGGGGCGCGATTGGTCAGCAGATATTTGTAAGACAGCGCGTGAAACGTGTTGCCGAGGTCTTCCAGATAATTGGCGAGAATACGGCCTTCCGCTTCCGTAATCAGGCGGTCCTGTACGCTCATCGCGGCGACTTGGGCGAGGTGGCCGATAATACGATCAAACTTCGCAAAATAACGCCGGGCCGAGCGGGCCGAGTCAAGGACCCGATGCGTAAACGTATGATCGAAGGCGGGGGCGTTCATGGACTACCGAAAGATTGATTTCGTCCCCGGGCTTTTCCCGGGGCCGGTCGATGTAAGCAAGAGGTGTGTAGCGGCCCCGGCATGGGGCCGGGGACGGTGATCAATTTAAGCCCCATCACTCACATAGGCATTGGCGTCGTGCTTCTTGACGATCTCTTCAAAGCGGCGGGCGAAACGCTCATCCGCTTTGGCTTTTTCTTCCAGAACTTTGCGGGCAAAGATGATATGCTCGTCATGGCTTTCCAGCATTTCGGCCATTTTGGAATTCGTCGCCGCCCCAATCGCGGCCATGGCGACTTGGGCTTCCTTGTCAGTCGCGACGCCGATCTCATTGATCTTATGCGCGACGTCCTGCTGTTGCGCCGTTTTCAGCGATTTCGACAATGCATCATAAAGAACGACCCGCTGTTTCGTATCGGTCTGTAACTTATTGAGCAGCACCATCTGTGTCGCGATCTGGTTTTGCAGACTGTCGACCCAAGTCTTGCCTTTCTCAATGTAGCGTTCCAGCGTTTGGGACTCGGAAAGCTTCACCTGCTCCAACTGCGCCAATTCATTGTGGCGGGCATTCACTGTCGCAAGCTCGCTTTCCAGCTTGGCGCGTTCCTTGGCACCGGTTGCCACAGAGAGCTTATTTTCCAGCTCGATAATCTGTGGGTCGAGCGCCTGGATTTCGCCTTTAATCTGTTCCAGCGTATCGACGGCGGCTTCGCGGTCGGTCAGCGTCTTTTGTAGATTGCCTTCAACCTTGGTCTTGTGCACGCCCAGCTCGTTCAGCTGATCTTGCAGCATAGCCTGGATCGTATTGGACTTTGCGATCAGGTCTTGTAGCTTTTTCTCAATCGACATGGTCCGAATGCGCTCTTGGCGGAGGCTTTCGGCGCGCTGCTTGGAGAAGATGCCGACAAATTTTTCCCAACCCGTTTTCGCGCGCAAGCTATCAAAGTCTTTCGAAAAGCCTGCCGTCACATCGTCGAGGCCCATGATCAGCTCGGCAATATTGGCATTCATCAGGTCAGAATGCGCATGCACATCGTCCAGCGAGGCGTTTTCAATATCCAGCGTAATGTCCGTGCCTTGGCTCATTTTCGCGCGCGCATTATCGATCCGCGCAGACAGCTCCGCGATCTTACTTTGCGCTTCCGCCACTTCGGCCTTGCTGCGTTCAATTTGCGTCTCAAAGTCGGCCATGGCCGTGTCTCCTCCCTGATATATTGTCTTTCCCTTACAGGATTGACGTAAGAAGTGCCTTATCGCTTTTCAATAAGATTTGGTACGATTTTCACGCCCGCGGGCGGAATTTCGTCGCCGAGATGGCTCACAGCTTCTGCGCCGTAATTGATATAGACCCGCCGATCACGCCAATCGCGACATCGTAGAGAGCCGGGCAGGGCCTCTGTTTCGACATGGGCGGCGTCCAGCAGGCTTGAAATCAGTCTATTGCAGAGCGCAGCATCCGGCCAACCGCAGAGATAGTGCGTGTTTCCATTTTTGATCAGGGCGGGCCAGCCGTCTTCGCGTTTTATCTTGATATTATCTGTTGTTTCGACCTGTTCTGCCCAGAGCGTAAATGCGCCACCGCCCTTCACCGCACGACGATCGCGAAAGGTCTCAACGGCTTTGATCGATATGCCGGGCAGGGGAGAGGTTTGGAGCTGAAAGTCCGCGTCCCGCTGGGCTGTACGCGTGCCGACTAAAATTTGGCCGCTATACTCTTCCATCGCCTTCTTCAGCTCTGGCGTCCACGCAAAGAGCGCGGGGATAATCACCGCTTTGCGCGTACTAAAGTCGGTCGTGTCCGGTGGTAGGATATCGACACTGACCCCCAGTCGTCGCAGGGCTTTGTAAAATGTCATCACCGCATCAAAGTGCGAAAAACCCTCGCCTTGAGGCTGCGTGTCCCACGCCCAGCAGGAGGTGTAGTCAAAAATAATCCCCACAGGCGCTGCGCCGCTATCCACTGTTTCACGTGAAACACTTTGGTTTTTGGATGTTTCACGTGAAACATTTGCGATCTCCAGTGCCGTTTGAGCGACCTCTTCCCAAACGGCGGACGGCGATCCATCCGCGTTTAAAAGTCCGGCATGCATTTGTTCTTGCGCAAAGGGGAGCTGCCGCCAACGGAAATAGGCGACGACCTCCGCCCCGTGAGAAATCGCTTCCCATGTCCAGGCGCGCACCATGCCGGGCAGGGGGGCAGGGTTGACCGGGGCCCAGTTCACGGGACCGGGCTGTTGTTCCATCACCCACCAGCGGCTCGGCCCGGAACGCTCATTATGTCGGCGTCCGCCCACGGCGCGGTAAAGGTCGTGGTGAAAGGCTTGAAAATCCGGGTCGCCTTGGCGCGCATGCGCGGTTTTGTGAACCTCACTTGCAGGAATGCGGTCCTCTAAAAAGCCGAGCGGATAGCTATCCCATGTCGCGATCTCTAAATCATCACCAAGCGCGAAGTGATCAAACTCCAGCACGCGGCCCATATAGTTGTGGCTGATCGGGGCGTTGGAATGTTTGCGGATGATGTCGGTCTGTAGGCGGTTAAAGCTAACAACTTCATCAGAGGCGAACCGCTTATAGTCGAGGACATGGGCGGGATTGGCTTCCGTGACTGTCAGGTTGGGCAAGTCGATCTGGGCAAAGTCATTATACTCCATGGACCAGAAGACATTGCCCCAGCGCGCATTTAGCGTGTCTATGGTTTTATATTTTTCCTGTAGCCAATTTTGGAAGGCGATGCGGTCATGCGGGCCGTAACTCCGCACCGTGTCGTGACAGCCATATTCATTGTCTGTCTGCCAGGCATCAACTTTGTCGCCAAATGCGCGCGCGATGATGCCTACAATGCGGGCGCATTCTTCGCGGTAGCCCGAATAGCTAAAGCTATAGTGTCGACGAGAGCCAAAGCCGCGCGGCTTGCCGTCTGCATCAATGGCGAGCATGTCCGGGTGCTTATCAACCAGCCAGCGGGGCGGCGTGGCTGTCGGCGTGCCGAGGACCACTTTCAGGCCAGCCTTATGCAAGGTGTCCGTCGCGCGGTGCAGCCAGTCAAGGCGAAGATCGCCCGGCCTTGGCTCCAGTCGCGACCAGGCGAATTCCCCGATACGCACCCATGTCAGGCCGAGCTCCGCCATGCGGGCAGCGTCCTCTGCCCAGCCGTCCTCTGGCCAGTGTTCCGGGTAGTAACAGACGCCGAGGGTCGGCGTCGTCATGGTGTCGCCCTAAAGCTGATCGGTAATGTAGTTTTCCAACATTTCCTGACGACCTGAGACAGGCTTGGGCGATGTGTTTTGGTCCAGCGCATGATCTGCCATTTGATCGAGCGAAAGCCCGCCGTCCAGCATTTGCTTGCCGTTTCCTGTATTCCAGCCTGAATAGCGCTGATCGATATTACGCTGGAGCGTATCGTCTTCGATCATTTTCGCGGCATTCTTGAGGCCCCGTGCGAGAAGGTCCATCCCGCCAATATGACCATAGAAGAGGTCTTCGGCGTCGATGCTCTGACGCCGGACTTTCGCGTCAAAGTTCGACCCGCCTTTGGTGAAGCCCCCGCCTTTTAGGATGTAGTAGAGCGCCGTAGTGATTTCACGAAGATCATTCGGGAATTGATCTGTGTCCCAGCCATTTTGTGGATCGCCTCGATTGAAGTCAATGGAACCGAGCAAGCCAAGCGCATTAGCCATTTGCACTTCATGTTCAAAGCTATTCCCTGACAGCGTGGCGTGGTTGGGCTCGATATTGACCTTGATCTCGTTTTCCAAACCATAGGCTTTCAGGAAGCCGTAAACCGTCCCGACATCGCGGTCATATTGATGCTTGGTCGGTTCATGCGGTTTGGGTTCGATATATAGCAGTCCGTCAAAGCCGATTTTATGCTTATGTTCGACCGCCATGTTGAGGAAGCGCCCAAGCTGATCCATCTCGCGCTTCAGGTCAGTATTCAGAATGCTGTCATAGCCTTCGCGTCCCCCCCAAAACGTATAGCCCGAACCGCCGAGTCGGTGTGTCGCATTCATGGCTTCGCGGACTTGCAAAGCCGCAAAGGCCGTTACGTCCGGATCAGGATTGGTCGCCGCCCCGGCCAAATAGCGTGGATGGGAAAACATATTCGCCGTTCCCCAAAGCAGTTTAATGCCGGTCTCTTCCATTTTCGCTTGCGTCGGGTCGATGATGGCTTTGAGGTTTTCGACATGCTCGCGCGGGGTTTCAGCCGGGGCCATCATATCGACATCGTGGAAGCAGAAAAACGGCGCGCCGAGGCGGCTGATGAAATCAAAGGCTATGTCCAATTTGGCTTCCGCGCCCGCTTGGCCGTCTAATGTATGCCAAGGGCGATCAAATGGACCCGCGCCAAATACGTCAAACCCGTCCCAGCAGAATGTGTGCCAATAGCAGACGGCGACGCGCAGCTGTTCTTCCATTGTCTTGCCGAGAACAAATTCGTCTTTGTTGTAATGTTTAAAGGCCAGCGGGTTGTCGCTATTTGGTCCTTCATACTTAATCGGGGTGATGTGATCGAAATAACCGGACATTGAATAGCTCTCCCAGTGCGGCGAATAAACCGACAACTCTTATTTTTGACAAGGTTGTCATTATCGGGCAGGCCTGTCAATATGGACCAAGGCCAATAACGCCGGAATCTAGAACGACGCCGTAGCGCCGCGGCGGTTTAAGGCGCTATTGCAGGCGGGAGAAGGCGATTAGCCCAAAAGGAATACATAAGGCGAATGTCACGATCCTAGATGTGGCAGCAGCGGCGGGCGTCTCCTTTAAAACGGTCAGCCGCGTCATCAATGAAGAGACGACCGTCCGGGCCGCGACGCGCGAAAAGGTCCTGAAGGCTATACGAGAGCTTGGCTACAGCCCCAATCATAATGCGCGTAATTTGCGCACGAAACGATCCCGCCGGATAGGTTTGCTCGTTTCCAATCCGTCGCGGTTTTATCTCTCGGAATTACAATGGGGAGCGATACAGCGCTGTCAGGCTGAAGGCTATAGTCTGGCGGTTGCGAGTTTTGATACGCTCGACACTTCGCCCCTTTTGCGGGGCGACGGAAAAGCGATGGCGGGCTTAATCCTGCCGCCGCCTCTTTGCGAAGACGAAGCTTTGCTCGACGGGCTAGAAGCGCGTCAGATACCCTATGTTCAGATCGCCGCTGTGGCAGGGTCTCGTCGCGGCGATTGCGTCTTTATTGATGACCGCGCTGCGGCAAAAGAGATGACAGAGCATTTGATCGCGCAAGGCCACCGCCGCATCGGATTTATTGGTAGCCCCGAAACATTCGCCCAAACGAAAGAAAGAGAAGTCGGTTATCGTGAGGCGCTGAATGCCGCTGGGATTGAGCGTGAGGAAACATGGGTCCGGGACGGTGCGTTCACGTTTGAATCTGGTCGGGAAGCCGCGTCCGCCTTGCTAGACTTGGATCGTCCTCCGACCGCGATCTTTGCAGCCAATGACGATATGGCCGCAGGCGTATTGGCGGAGAGTTATCGCCGGCAAATGCGTGTGCCGGATGATCTCGCGATTGCGGGCTTTGACGATACGCCTCTCGCGACCGTTATGACGCCCGCTCTCACAAGCGTCTATCAGCCAGTCTCTGAAATGGCGGATTCCGCGGTCGGTCTTCTATTGCGGCGCGTAAGGGAGCCTGAGGAAGAGCCTAAGCAGATTGCTTTGTCTTATGACATCCGGCCACGCGCGACGACCTTGCGGCAATAGACTACGGCTAGTGATTGACTCCCGTGGCAACGGGCATGATAACGCCAACATAGGGGAGTCGCGGAACGGCCAATGAAGAGCCACCCGCTCACGAGGGGAATATCATGGCACTGTCCAATTTGGACTTTATCGTCCTGGCTTTATATGCCGTCATCCTGTTTGCGGTTGCGATTTATGTTTCGCGAGAACCGGCCGGGACCACGAAGACAACCGAAGACTACTTCCTCGCGGGGCGGTCACTACCCTGGTGGGCGATTGGGGCGTCTTTGATTGCGGCGAACATTTCCGCCGAACAGATTATCGGCATGAGCGGGGAGGGCTTTCGCATTGGCCTCGCCATTGCCGCTTATGAATGGCAGGCCGCGCTGGTCTTGATCATCGTGGCGAAGTTCTTTCTGCCGATTTTCCTCAAGCGCGAAATCTATACCATGCCGCAATTCCTTGATCAGCGGTTCGGGTCGGGCGTGAAAACGACCATGTCGATCTACTGGATCGCGCTCTACACGCTGGTGAACCTCACAACGGTTCTCTGGCTCGGGGGACTGGCGGTTGAGACGCTGACAGGATTGAACATTATTGTGGCCATGGCGGCGTTGGGCGCCTTTGCGATTGCCTATTCGATCTTTGGCGGTTTGAAAGCGGTGGCGCTGACAGACATAATTCAGGTCGTTATTCTGATCATTGGCGGGATCATCATCGCTTGGCTGACCGTTTCCATGATCGGCGGCGGCTCGCTGTTCGACGGCATGGGCCGCATGTATAATGAGCTTCCCGAGAAGTTCGACATGATCTTTGAGCCGGGTCAGAAGGGGTATGATACGCTGCCCGGTATCTGGACGCTCCTGGGCGGCCTGTGGATCCTGCACCTGAACTATTGGGGCTTTAACCAATATATCATTCAGCGGGCACTGGGCGCGAAAGACCTGAAGGAAGCGCAAAAAGGTCTCGTCTTCGCGGCGTCGCTGAAGCTGATCATGCCGCTCATCATTGTTGTGCCAGGGATTGCTGCAGCGGTCCTGGTCATGCCGGAATTTGTCGGCTCCGGTTTGGATGGTGACGCCATTGCCGCCCAGACAGACCGGACCTATCCTGCGATTATGTCAATCATGCCTGCGGGTCTACGCGGCCTGATTTTCGCGGCCTTGATCGCGGCGATCGTGTCGAGCCTCGCCTCCATGGTGAACTCCATCAGCACGATTGCGACCATGGATGTTTATAAATCTATGATGAAACCTGATCAGTCAGAAACCCATTACGTGACGATTGGTCGGGCGATTGCTGTACTGGCCATGATCATCGCTGTCTTCGCGGCCAAGCCCTTCCTCGGCGGGTTTGAAAGTGCCTTCCAGACGGTACAGGAATATACGGGCTTCATCGCACCGGGTGTTGTGGCGGTCTTCCTGCTGGGCATGTTCTTCAAAAGCACGAACAGCACAGGCGCCTTCGCTGCTTTGATCGTCTCAGTTGTCGTCTCGCTTGTGTTCAAGTTTGTCTTGCCAGACTTCAGCTTCGTCAACCGCATTTGGGTGGTCTTCCTGCTCTGCATGTTGGCGGGTCTGGTGCTGAGTGCGCTGACGGCCAAGCCCCGCGAAGATCAGCTTCTGCCGCTCGGGGATGTGCAGATGAAAACGACGACGGGCTTCAATATCAGCTCGGTCGCGATCATTCTGATCCTGATCGCGCTCTATGCGGTGTTCTGGTAGAACACCGCATAGAGCGGCCTAGCGCACTTCGCGGGTCGCTTTATAAAGCTTGGAAAAAGTTTCCCTGCGGGGTCCGTACAGGTCTCGCAGGGTTTCATTTGGCTCAATGACATTTGTAATCGCCGGCGCAGTGCAGACATTTGTGACACTATCTTCGCCCAAACATAAACGAGCCAATCGCGCCGCCCCAAACGCCGGACCAACAGCCGCCGCATCGCGGATCGCGAGCGGGACGTTCATAGCGCTGGCGATAACGGTCGCCCACCACGCTGACCGCGACCCGCCGCCAATGAGCGAGAGCTGATCAATCTGCGCGCCCGTTTCGCGCAAGACATCCACACCGTCCGCCAGCGCAAAGGCTACGCCTTCTAATGCCGCTTGCGCCAGCGTCTCTGGCGTATCTTCATGGGTCAAGCCAAAGAACGTACCGCTTGCGTGCGGGTCATTATGCGGAGTCCGTTCACCCGATAGGTATGGCAGGAAGAGGGTGCCCGTGCTCGCTTCCGCTCGTGCATTTACGGCGTCAAACAAAGCCCCCGGATTAGCATAACCGGTGAGGCGGGCGACCGTGTCCACAGCACTAGCCGCTGATAGGATCACGCTCATCTGATGCCAAAGGTCGGGCAGGGCATGACAAAAGGTATGAACTGCCCCGTCTGTATTTGGGCGGAATTGATTGTCCGCGAGGAAGACCACGCCCGATGTGCCCAAGCTGACAAAGCCGTCGCCCGGCGCCACAACGCCTGAGCCCACGGCCCCAGCGGCATTGTCTCCGCCGCCAGCGGCAATGGGCACGCGGGCCATTCCCCATTCGGTGGCTATTTTCGCGGAAAGCTGACCCGTGGCCTCGCTGCCTTCGAAAAGGGTCGGCATGTTGTCGCGGGTTAGGCCTGTGAGGTCCAACACAGCATCCGACCAATCGCGCTTCGCCACATCCATCCAGAGCGTGCCGGCACTGTCTGACATATCAGAGGCAAAATCGCCGCTCATGCAAAGGCGTACATAGTCTTTTGGTAAAAGCACATGCTGCGTTGCGGCAAAGGCGTCCCGTTCATGCGCGCGCATCCATTGCAGCTTCGGCGCGGTAAAACCCGGCATGGCCAGATTGCCTGTGATTGAAGTCAGGGCCGGCATCTCTGCCATCATAACGGCGCATTGATCCGCAGAGCGGCCATCATTCCAGAGAATGGCCGGGCGCACGATGTTATGCGCTGCGTCCAGACAGGTCGCGCCGTGCATTTGTCCCGACAAGCCGATGGCGTGCACGCCCGAGCGCAATTTCGCGTCGATTTGCATGACAGCCGCTTGGGTTGCCTCCCACCAATCCGTGGGGTCTTGTTCGGAATGAAGCGGTTCAGGTCGAGAGACCGTGAGGGATGCGTGACCCTGCCCTAGAACGTTTTGTGCGTCATCAACGATGACGGCTTTGACACCTGACGTGCCGAGATCGATTCCAAGGTACATGAGTCGGTTTCCCCGCCGCGCTTTTGTTTGAAAGGCTTATCGTCGATTGAGGCTCTTGTCATGGCGAGAAAAAATTTTGCGCAATTTTCGCTTTCAAGGTCATGGTTTGTTGAAAGTGAGACAATGTCGCGTTCACTATGACACGCTTTTCAGGGTTTCAGGTCTTTATATGGCTAGACCGCGTTAGGGTTTCTGTGATAGCGTGACGCTATGTTGGAAGCCTTGAAAACAATCTTGCTGGCGATTCTGACCTTTTTGGTCGCCCTGCTGCTCGGTCTTTAATCCGCACATCTTTATTGATGGTGACGGTCAGGTTGAGAGCCTTTGCTCTTAGCCAAAATCTTGCGCATCAGAGCGAAAATTTATAGCTCAGTCCCAGCATGCCAAAGACATCAGATGTTGCCCCGTCCGGTGCGCGCAAAATAGGGCTATCACGCACCTCCCCCAAATATTCGCGATAAGATAAGATCGAGAAGACCTGCCACCGCTCATCCAGATCATACCACCCGAGTAGGTTGGCGCTGGCGCGGTGAAAGCCCGCGTCTATATCATCCACGGCAAGGCCAGAGGCGGCAGCCTGGGTTGGTGTAACCCCGTAGACTGTTTGATTGTGATTGGCGTTGGCCCAGCTTAACGTCAGGGCGGGCTGTAAGGCGAGGTTTTCAGCGATCAGACCTGGCGGAATATAAGTGCCGACGGAAATATCTGCGATAAAGCCGTCATGGCCGCCAATAACATCTTGGCCAGCATCCACGCGCACACCCAGAACGCCATAAGTCGCGCGCACGTAGCCGCCGAGAAGGACACTGGCATCAATGTCTTCAAAGCCCGTGAGGGTCGGGCTGTCAGAGCTGTCACGGCCAAAATCAAAGCCCGCCCGTGGCCCCGCTTTTACGGACCATCCGTCAGGGCCTTGGCCCGGCCCAATGTCGATTAGGGGGTAGGTGAGCGCGAGGCCGGAAAACTCGAAGCCCGCAATATTGTCAAAACTGACAAGGGGTAACACTCGCACCATTTGATCCGCAGACCCAGAATATTCCGGCATGGTCGCGAGCGCCGCGCCAAGGCGAATATCGATAGGGTCACGATCTCTCCCATCACTGGATTGGGCCAGCACCTGGCCCGCCCACGCGCTGGACAATAAGAGGGATAGAATAAGCCGCTGCATAGGTCGCCTTTAGGGTGGGTTCGGGCCTAAATGAAAGTCACTTTTTTGCCAGAGATATGATCCGCCAAAGAAAAAAGCCGGGTGGAAACACCCGGCTTCTATACGTTTTACTCTAATCGACAGAGTGTGGCTTAGGCCATTTTTTTCTGGAAGTTTTCGTCGATGGCTTCGAGGTAACCGGTTGTTGTCAGCCAGCCTTGCTGATCGCCGACCAGAAGCGCCAAGTCTTTCGTCATCTG
>CAZSUW010000067.1:0-12695 GCA_964610115.1 uncultured Algimonas sp. | reverse complement strand
CGCCGGCGGCGATGTCAGCGTCGAAGCTAACCGGAAAATGCTGGGGCTAACATAACTAAAGCAAGCGCGCATAAGACAATATATATATCGACGGGATCGCAACAGCGGCGCGTCAGCTAAAAGGGGAAAATAATGGCGAACACAGTACAGGCCAGTCCGCAATCGGGTTACGGCGCGCAGGACGTTCCGGCGCGTAGACTTTTCATTCTCAGCTGCGTAGCCCTGACAGTGACCGCCATGACCTTTGCGATCCGTGCGGGCATGATGACGACGCTTCAGGGTGAGTTTGCCCTGACGGGCCAGCAGATCGGCATTGCGGCCGCTATGTTCGGCTTTGGTTTTCCAATCGCGACAGTTTTTGGCGGGCTCATATACAATCGTGTCGGGCCGAAGACCCTGATGATCATTGCCTTTTTGGGTCACTTGCTGGGCTTGGCGCTGTGGATGCTATCGGGTGATTTCACCCTATTTGCGATTTCAACATTCTTGATCGGCTTTGCCAATGGTTCGGTTGAGGCGGCGTGCAATCCGATGATTGCGGAGCTTTATCCGGAAAACAAAACGACCATTCTTAACCGCTTTCATGTCTGGTTTCCGGGGGGCTTGGCGATTGGTGCCCTCGTCGCTTTCGGGATCCAGCAAGTCTTCGGAGAAGCCGGTCCAACTTGGCAAGTCGAAGTCGCAGTCATGTTACTCCCGACGATTATCTATGGTTTTATGATCTTCACGACACGCTTCCCCGACGTCAAAGCTGATACGACAACCAAGACAGATACAGCGGCGAATATCAAAGCGATGTTGACCCCTTTATTCGTCGTGATGTGTCTGATCATGACCGTGACCGCGGCGACCGAGTTATCGACCAATGGGTGGGTTGGCGGATTGCTGGAAGCCTCTGGCGCTGCGCCACTGGTTGTACTGGCGCTGGTCTCTGTCATCATGGCGCTGGGTCGGTTCTTCGCTGGGCCACTCGTCCATGCGTTTAATACCACTGGCGTGCTTTTGTTTTCAGCAATCGTCACTACGCTCGGCATTTTCTTACTGTCGACTATGACAGGAGGCATGACCTATGTCGCGGCGATCGTGTTTGCTATTGGTATCACCTATTTCTGGCCGACGATGATCGGTTTCATAGCTGAATACCTACCCGATACTGGCGCCCTGGGTATGAGTGTTGTGGGAGGCATGGGTATGGTTGGTTTCTCCATATGGACGGCTATCATTGGTGGCTGGATTGATAGCGGCGCAGAAGCGGCGGCCGCAGCGGGTCTTACTGGCGACGCCGCGACGCTTGCCGCCGGACAAGGCGCCTTAGGCAAGATCTTATATCTCCCTCTCGCGCTCATTGTCGCCTTTGGAATTCTTTTCCTCATCCGCAAACGCTTCGTAAGCGAGACCACACATGACTAGTCCCATACTCAACCGACGCGATGCTGTTGCGACCTTGCTGGCCTTTTCGGCGGCGGGGTCACTCGCGGCTTGCGGGAATGCCGCCAATGAAGTGAGTGGGGACGTTGATCTCCTTCGCTATGCCAGCGCGACGAGTTTCTTCTCTGAAACAGAGATGTCCCAGATTGCAGCCATTGCCGATACGATCATCCCGACGACTAACACGCCCGGAGCGGTTGCGGCAGGTGTTCCCGATGTAATCCAAGGCCTGGCCTCTGTGTGGGGCGATGACGGGTTCCGACAGTTCAGTCGAGCCGGGCTCGCCTCTCTGATTGGCGCGCTCGATGAGCGGGCAGGTGAAACGTTTGTATCGCTACCGGCTGCGGCCAAACTTGCCGCCCTGAAAACCTATGACGCAGGCGTTTACGGCGGTGGGGTCGAGGACGAATTTTATAAGGCGTTCAAAAACACCGTGGCGACAGCGTATTATATGAGTGAGCCGGGGGCGACGCAGGAATTAGCCTATGAGGCCGTTCCAGGGGCATGGATTGCCGATGCACCCATCACTGATTTTCCGAAAGCATGGGCGAGATAGACATGGCGGATTTTGATTTTGTCGTTGTTGGGTCCGGCATGTCCGGAGGTTGGGTCGCGAAAGAGCTTTGCGAGCGCGGGTTTAAGGTCGCTGTGATCGAGAGGGGGCGCGATCTCGACCCCGTCGAAGACTATACCGACATGATGGATCCGTGGGAGATGGAACATCTGAACTGGAAGTCGGACAAGCACCGTGAAGACTATCCGATCCAATCGGAAGTCTACGCTTTTCACAGCTATACGAAACAATTCTGGGTGAAAGATAAAGAGCATCCCTATGAGACAGCCCCAGGCACGCGCTATAAATGGCGTCGGGGCCATCATGTGGCGGGTCGCTCCATCATGTGGGCGCGTCAGAGCTATCGCTTTTCTGAGATCGATTTCCAAGCGAATGCGAAAGATGGCTACGGCGTTGATTGGCCAGTCCGCTATGCCGACCTGAAAGAATGGTATGATTATGCGGAAACCTTTGCCGGCATTTCTGGTAATGATGACGGCATAGAGGTGCTGCCCAGTGGCGGCACCTTCCAGCCCCCGCACGAGATGACAGCGCTCGAGAAAGAGTGGAAGAAAGCGATCGAGGCCAAGTGGCCAACACGCAAAATGATTATCGGGCGTTGCGCTAATCTGACGGAGCCGACAGAAGAGCAACTCTCCCTTGGCCGCGGTAAATGTCAGGCGCGTGATCATTGCTTTCGGGGGTGTTCATTTGGGGCCTATTTCAGTTCGAAGCACGCCACGCTTCCGGCGGCAGAACGAACAGGTAATTTGACCCTTATTCCTGATACGGCCATCCATGAGCTCACTTATGACGCGGATGCAAACCGTGTGACGGGTGTCCGCGGTGTAAATACCAAAACGATGGAGCCTGTTGAGATTACGGGCAAAGCGGTTTTCCTGAATGCTTCAGCGATCCCGTCTGCGATGATACTGCTGAATTCTAAGTCTGAAGCTATGCCAAATGGTTTGGCGAATAGCTCTGGCCATGTTGGGCATAACCTGATCGGTCATGTCGGCGGGGCGTATGCACGCGGTATTTATAACGGGATGCTTGATCGCCATCACTTTGGTCGTCGGCCAAACGGGATTTATATACCGCGCTACCGCAACCACACAGAAGACGGTGAAGGGTATCTGCGTGGCTTTGGCTTCCAAGGCAACGCTCTGCGTATGGGCTGGGGCGGTCGCGCTGGCGAAGCGGGTATTGGCGCAGACTTGAAAGACGCGGTGCGGGAGCCAGGGCCATGGTCGCTGTGGCTCGGCGCCTTTGGCGAAACGATGCCGCGTTTTGAAAACCATGTTCGCTTGCACGCCACCAAGACAGATAAATGGGGTTTCCCAATTCCTGTTATGGATTGTCGCTACACCGACAATGAGGTGAACGCCGTGGCGCAAGCGGCTGAAGATGCTGTGGAAATGATGGAAGCTGTCGGCGCGACTGTTGTTGCGTCCAGTGCTGGAACTATCACGAAAGAGACGCTTGGGGCGCCCGGAAATGCGATCCATGAAATGGGGACGGCCCGCATGGGACGCGATCCATCAACCTCTGTCTTGAACAAATGGAACCAAGCCCATGATGTGCCGAATCTGTTCATGTCAGATGGCGCCTTCATGACATCAGCCGCCTGCCAGAACCCGTCTCTGACTTATATGGCGTTTTCGGCACGGGCGGCGAACCATGCCGCAGACTTGATGCAGGCTGGTGAGATTTAAGGCAGAAGATGATGAGACTTAACCGACGCCATATGCTGGCGGGAGCCGCGTCTGCCTTATACCTTTCGTCCTGCACGGGAGCGGAGGGGGTTAAAGATGCAGGCAAGACAGATGTTCTACACCCGCGCAAGGCCGGGCAGCCGCGTGTCGGAATTCAGACCTATACAATCCGCAATGCGATGGAAGCGGACACGCGGTCGGCGCTAAACATGCTTAAAGACGTTGGCTATGACTTCATCGAAACCAATGACCGTGATTTTACGCGGATTTCAATGGCAGATTTCAAGCGTATCGTGAAAGATGTCGGCTTTGACGTTCCGGCCACGCATATGGGTTTGGAAATGATCACAGGCGATACGCAAAAGGCCTCTGATCTCGCGGCGGAGCTCGGCTGTCAGTATCTTATCGTACCATGGGCCCCGGAAGAGTTTCGTAGTCCCGATGGCTATAAAGGGCTCGCCGAGGCGTTTAATCAGGCAGGGGAAGTGTTGAAGCAGAATGGCCAAACATTTGCTTATCACAACCACCAATTCGAATTCTTTGATCTCGGCGGCCCGCGTCACGGGATGGATATCCTTTTACAAGAGACCGATCCGGACCTCGTCACATTTGAGCTGGACATGTTCTGGGCGGCGCTAAGTGGCACAGATGTTCCAGCGTTTTTTGAGCGTTATCCGGGCCGTTTTAAATTATGCCATATCAAGGACCTCGATAACGCTGCGGCGGCGGCTTACGGCCCTCCCGATCTCAATTTCGAGGCGATTGTGGGCAGCATGATGCGCAACGTTGGAGAAGGCGATCTGCCTTTGGCGGATTGGCTGGGTATGGGAGAGGTGTCAGGCATTGAATACTTTGTCGCGGAACATGACTCACCCTCAGAACCCGTCAAAGACGCCGTTGCAACGAGTCTCAAAACGATCCGCACTTACGACCTGTAAGGGGTTTTTATGCTTCGAGTGGTTTGCATTGCAATTTTGACGTGGATTGCATGCGTTAGTCCTACGTTATCGCAAGACCTTACACCGCTCGAGGCGGAAACCCTTCGCGTTTATAAATTACTGCCCCGTGCCAGTGCGGTGGTCCGTCATCCTGAGATTGAAAGCTGGGCACCCTACGGTGTAGACAGCTCAAAGACTGTTAAAGCTGCAAGTGTCCCCGACGGCGAAGCTTTTCGATTAGAGATATCTCGCAAAGGCGCGAATGTCTGGGACGCCGGCGCTCAAATCCAGAACGCAAATCCCATTGCTGCGGGCGATGTTATTAGCGCGTCGTTTTGGGCGCGGGCCGTCAAGATTCCTGACGGAGAAATGACGGCCAAAATCCCGGCCGTGTTACAGTTGACCCGTGAGCCGTATGACGCCTTTGCCAATGCAAGCTTGGAATTAGACCAGACATGGCGCTTTGTCTCAATTTACGGCGAAGCCCTTCAGTCTTATCGGCCCGGCGAAATGGCGTTGAGCTTACAAATTGCGGGCGCCAAGCAAACGATAGACTTAGGCCCTGCCGTCATCTTGAATTTGGGGCCGGGTGCGGTTGACCCATCGGCTATGTTGCCGCGCGGTGATGCGGCGTCTTCTTCGGGTGCTTCTTCGGCAAAGCCCGCACCGTCGAAACCTGTGGTTCCAGTGAAGCTTTCCCGCGCTATAGAGAAAGATATGGAAGCCCTCCGGTCGCGTTTACCGGCAGGCGCAAGACTGGTTTCTGTGCCATCACCAAACGTTGAAGCATATTACGGAAAAGGGCCTGCCCGCATCGTAAAAGACAGAGCCGTTCCAGGGGGTGAGGCCTTAGAGGTCGTCACAGAGCGGGCAGGCCTTGAAAGCTGGAGTGCGGGCGTCAACTGGGCCCTCACAGAAGACATCGTAAAAGACGACGTTATTCTCGTGGCGCTGTGGGCGAAAGCCATTGAGGCTCGAAACGAATCCCAAACCGCAGCTATTCAGCCCATTCGCGTTCAGCAAAGCGCAGAACCATATAGTAGTGCCGCAGAGGGTGTCGCGTATCTTTCGCGCGACTGGGCGCTCTATTATGTTCCGGGTCTGTCAGGCGAAGATATTGAGGCGGGTCCAGCGGGGTTGACGTTTCACTTGGGCCTCATACCGCAAACGGTTCGATTGGGCCCGGCTTATGTCTTCAAATTTCCCAAGGGTACGGATGTTGGGAGCCTGCCGCGCAACGAGATCAATTATGCGGGTCGAGACGCCAAGGCACCGTGGCGAGCAGCGGCACTGGCGCGCATTGATCAATATCGCAAAGCCGACCTGAAGGTGACAGTCCGGGACGAAAACGGCGCGCCCGTTCCCGGGGCCACGGTTTCCATCAGGCAATTAGATCATGCGTTCAATTTCGGAAGTTTCACCGGTCACGCATATAACGACCCTGAGACGGCGGATGAACGTGAGTGGCATCGAATTTTTGATGCCAATTTCAACACAGCAACCTTGCCAATCTACTGGCAGGATTGGGGCTGGAATGGCGAGGGATCGAATGAGGCCCGCTATAGGCAGATGATCAACTATACGACTCAGCGCGGTTTGGATTGGCGAGCCCATCCCGTCATATGGCCGGGCGAAGACTATATGCCGAGCCGTATCCTTGCCGAGATGTCCATGGCAAAACGTCGCGCCCTTGTCATGAACCATATCCGTGACGTCGTGCCAGCGTTACGGGATGCGGCCAAGGCGCCTATCGCTGTGGATATGGTCAATGAGGTAAGGGTGAACCGTTTCTTTCAAGAGAATGGCGATCCGACTCTGGTCGAAGATGCGTTTCGGCTTACGCATGAATTGGCGCCAGATCTTCGGCTCTTTGTGAATGACTACGCGATCCTCAATAATGGCGGCGAAAACAGAGCCGCGATAGCCTATTACCATAAATGGATTCAGATGATGCGTGCCAAGGATTTGCCTTTGCACGGGATTGGCTTTCAGGGCCATTTTTCGGCAGGATTGACCCCGCCGGAACGCCTGATCGAGATCATGGACGGTTTCGCCGAATATAGCTTGCCACTTCATATTACAGAGTTTGATGTCGAAACTCTCGATGAGGGCGCGCAAGCTGACTACACACGTGACATGGTACTGGCCGCTCTTTCCGTTCCCTCCGTCGAGGCCTTTATATTTTGGCAGTTTTGGGAGGGGGATCATTGGAAGCCAAATGCGGCCATGTTAGAACAGAATTGGACACCGAAGCCCGCTTATCACGCGTGGCGCGATCTTGTCTTTGGGACCTTCTGGACGGACACGAAGATTGTAACAGATGCGCTCGGACGAGCGACAATCCGCGGCATGCGCGGTCGCTACGAAGTGCAGTTCGGTCAGGACATTCGGCAGGTTGATTTGGATGGGGCCGAAACGTCCGTCAGGTTTTAATGAGCTTGAAGCCAATCTTCGTTTGCCTCTGGCGGCTTGTTATTACTCGTCCTCCATCGGGGTTGCGACAAGCATAGCCCAATAGGTTGAATAGGTCGTTTTAGGTTCGAAAACGAGGGCTATCCCAAAATCTGACACATCTTCTCGCAGCAGATTGGCGTTGTGACCTGGGCTGTCTTTCCAGGCTTGAAAGACGTCTTCCCAACTTCGCTGACCCGTCGCGACGTTCTCTCCGGCGATTACGAAGTTATAGCCCACGCGGTGAACGCGATCTCCATGTGTGGAGCCATCTGTCCCTTCATGGCTAATGATACCGGCTTGGGCGAGGTCAGCTGCGTGGATCTCTGAGGCTGTATTTAGTTTTATGTCCAATCGCACCGGGGAGAGGCCGTGAGATGCGCGATAAGCATTGAGATCTCTGACTGCGGCTTCGTGATCAAGGGGTTCTGGAGGGGTTTGCGGGAAGACGGGATTGGCCCCAAATCCATTGTTCAAACGACAAATCGCCTCGGGCTTTGTGACGTCTGGCTGATATGTGACCGCGCCGCGGCATTTCAGGTCGGCCTTGCAAAGCGCCGCGCATTCATCCGTCGATTGGACCGGGACTTTTTTGTACGTGCCATCATCTGGCTCGACTAAGCGTTCGGATGAAAATATAACCGTTTCAGCGGGGTTCGCTGATGCCGTTAGGGCAGAGAGCGATAGACCCATAAATGTCAGTATGGCGAATGACCCGAAGCGCATATCAATCTTCATAAATAAGTAACATCGTTCCCGATGGGGAAGAAACACTGAAAACCCTTACGAAGCGTTGAAAGCAAGATTAAGGTTTAACAAGGCTTTGGCCATTTCGAGGTTTCTCGTCACGAAATAAAGCTAACGTCCGGCTGATGCGCCCCCGACGCCTGCGGCGAGATCACGCTCTTGCGTCATGGCGAGGGCGAGACCTTCATAATAGGCTGTGATCTGTTGAGCCATTTCGTCATCTATGAGCGGATCAGGCGCGGCGAGCGGTTCGACAGATTTGCCCTTATGCGCCGCTAACATGAAGGCTTTCCATGTATCCGCAGGCAAAAGGCCGCCCGTGACATTGCGCATTGGGCTGTTATCGTCATTGCCAATCCACACCCCAGTCGTGATTTGATTGGTGAAGCCGATGAACCAAGCATCACGGTAATCTTGCGATGTACCCGTTTTTCCTGCCGCGGGCCGTCGCCCAAGCTTTGCCCCATAAGCCGTCCCAGTCTCCACAGTGTCGCGCAGCATAGATGTCATTTGACGTGCATAGGGTAGGGGATAGACCCGTGTGGGTTCAGACGGTCTATAGGTGTAAATCGGGTCACCGGATGTGTTTTCAATTCGCGTAATCATGTGCGGACGCCGACGCAGTCCTTCATTGGCAAAAACCGTATAGGCGCCCGTAAGCTCGAGGAGGTTCACTTCAGAGCTTCCCAAAGACAGGGAAAGTTCTGGCCGCATGGTCGATTGGATGCCGAATTGATTGGCGATTTGCGCAACACGGCTGGGCCCGATTTCGGAGCCGATCTGCGCTGCAACCGTATTGATGGACAGTTTTAGCGCTTCGCGTACTGTCATGGGACCACGATAACGTTCCGTATAATTTTCAGGCTCCCAGCCGCCAATATTGGTCGGCTGATCAACGCGGACCGTCGCGGGCGTAAACCCTTCTTGCAAAGCGGCAGCATAGACGAAGGCTTTAAAGCTAGAGCCGGGCTGGCGCTGGGCTTGAACAGCACGATTGAACTGATTATTCGCATAATCACGGCCACCAATCATGGCCAAGACGGCCCCGGTTTTGTTGTCGATAGCAACCAGTGAGCCTTCCGAGGCCTTCTTGGATTGTCCCGATTTTTCCAAAGTATTTGACAGAGCATCATGGCCTGCCGCCATCATTTCCGCATTAAGTGTGACGGTGACGACGAGGTCTTTATGCTTCAAGCCTGCGCGTTGTTGGGCTTCTTTCGTAATAAAGTCGAAGGCGTAACCCATGATATTGGCGTCGATAACGTCATTGGCGGTGTCGACAATCTCTGGCGGGTTGGCGATCGCTTCCGCCCGTTGCGCCTCAGTAATCATCCCATTGGCAATCATCCGCGATAGCACAGTTTGGGAGCGTCTTAAGGCTGTCTCATAATGGCGCTGCGGATTATACCTGGACGGTGCTTGCGCCAATCCGGCGATCATGGCGGCTTCGGCCAAACTAACGTCGGCGGCACTTTTGCCAAAAAATCGTTGCGCGGCGGCTTCGACCCCAAAAATTTGTGGGCCGAGACTGATCCGGTTCATATAAAGTTCGAGGATTTCGGGCTTAGACAGCACCGCTTCCATGTCACGCGCCAAGATCGCTTCTTGAACTTTTCGGCGATAGGTTTTTTCAGGCGTCAGTAACATCGTCTTGACGAGCTGTTGGGTGAGGGTGGAACCGCCTTGACCGCGTTCGCCTTCGCGGAAATTGTTGACCATGGCGCGCATAATAGCGCGGTTATCTACGCCCTCATGTTCAAAGAAGCGCTCATCTTCAATCGCCAGCACAGCATTGGGCAAGTGAGCTGGCATTTCGTCGAGCTTTAGCGGGCGACCTAACCAAGGCCCACGGTGGCCCAGCATACGACCGTTTTCGTCCAGCACTGTGATTGTTTCGACCACATTGAACTGCCACATCGTCTGTTTATCTGGCAGGTCAGGAAGACCGTCGAGCATATAGTTGCGACCGAGGAAAAAAGCCGTGGTGCAAAAGGCCGTGAAAACAAGCAAGGTTGCAAGCACCCACGTCGATTTCCTGCGCCGTCCGCGCTGCTGCTCTACATTGATGTCGGCCCGATAGGTCGCCATAGCATCGCTTAACCGCGTTTGGTCATCGGCTTCAATCATTCAAATCATGCCCCCACTCGACAAAACACCGTTCTGGAAGACCAAAACTTTGTCAGAAATGAGTCCGTCTGAGTGGGAGAGCGTTTGTGATGGATGTGGGAAGTGCTGTTTGATCAGTCTCGAAGATGAGGATACGGGCGACATTCTTCTGACGGATGTGCATTGTAAGCTTTTCAATAATGAGACGTGCCGCTGCCGCGACTATGTGAACCGGAAACAACATGTGCCTGACTGTGTGAAGCTTACACCAGGCTCGATCGCAAAATTGCAGTGGATGCCGCAAACCTGCGCCTACCGACTTTTAAATGAAGGTAAAGACTTGCCCGAATGGCATCATCTTGTCAGTGGGGATGGGAACAGTATCCATCGTGCCGGCATGAGCGTTCAAGGTGCGACTATTTCTGAAAAGGATGTCTCTGATGCCGGGCTTCTCACCCGCATAACGGTCTGGCCCGGAGAGCCGGACCATGATGGCGGCTAACGCTTTGTAATTGCGACCCATTCGCAACAAATCGCCGCATAGGTGAACCGCATATTTGCGCAGATTACCGCGTTGCAATCCGAACGTCCTCTCTTTAGGTATCGCGCGATTCCGGTTGGTCCTCGTCACATGTTGAAGCGGCTGACCGACAACACGACTGAGGTGTCATGCAAGACTTCCTAATCGAATATCTGCCGATGGTGTTTTTGTTCGGCATCGCACTGGCCTTATCAGTCGCTTTTCTACTCGTTCCGACCATTGTGGCCCCGGCGGACCCAGACGCTGAAAAAGTGTCGACCTATGAGTGTGGCTTTGAGGCCTTTGACGATAGCCGCATGAAGTTCGATGTGCGGTTCTATCTCGTGGCTATTCTCTTCATCATTTTCGATATTGAAGTGGCTTTTCTCTTCCCGATTGCCGTGAGCCTCGATGTTGTCGGCGTTTATGGCTGGACCATTATGGCGATCTTCCTGCTCGAGCTCTTCGCGGGGCTTGCCTATGCGTGGAAGATCGGTGCGCTGGATTGGGAATAAGGGCAGGGGATTAGGAGTTTATCATGGCGAATATTCTAACACCTGACCAACCCGCTTTTGGTTCAGCGGCCCGCGATTTGGGTGATCCCAATTATGACCCGCGCCTACATGATGCAGGCTTTGACGGTTTATCCGATCAATTGGCGGATAAGGGTTTTATCACGGCTGCATCTGACGATTTGATCACCTGGGCGCGAACAGGTTCGCTCATGTGGATGACCTTTGGCTTGGCCTGTTGCGCTGTGGAGATGATGCAAGCCTCAATGCCGCGCTATGATCTCGAACGGTTTGGCTTTGCGCCGCGCGCCTCCCCACGGCAGTCTGACGTGATGATCGTGGCGGGTACGCTGACCAACAAAATGGCGCCGGCTCTTCGCAAAGTTTATGATCAAATGCCCAACCCGCGCTATGTGATCTCTATGGGGTCCTGCGCGAATGGCGGCGGCTATTATCACTATAGCTATAGCGTGGTGCGCGGTTGTGACCGGATCGTGCCGGTAGATGTTTATGTGCCGGGCTGTCCGCCGACCGCAGAAGGTCTGATCTACGGTATCTTACAGCTGCAACGCAAAATCCGTCGCGAGGGGAATATCATTCGATGACAGACTTCGCTGACATTAAGGACCATATCAGCGCGCATCATGACGAGGCTGTCACAGCTATGGTCGAAGCACATGGCGAGCTGACCTTAGAAGTGCGCCGTGCGGATATCCTCAACGTCATTGCGTTTTTGCGCGACGATCCGATCTGTAAATTCAATCAGTTGATTGACCTTTGCGGTGTGGATTATCCGTCCCGCGCCCGCCGGTTCGATGTGGTCTATCACTTCCTCTCTATGGCGCATAACGCACGCATCCGTGTGAAATGCACGACGGATGAAGAGACACCCGTCATGTCCATCGTCTCGCTGTTTCCCAATGCCGATTGGTATGAGCGCGAAGCGTTCGACATGTACGGGATTATTTTCGATCAACATCCAGACCTGCGCCGCATCCTGACCGATTATGGTTTTGAGGGTTATCCGCTACGCAAAGACTTCCCGCTGACCGGCTATGTCGAAGTGCGCTATGATGACGAGCGCAAGGAAGTCGTCTACGAACCCGTCGTTCTGCAGCAAGAATATCGGAGCTTTGATTTCCTGAGCCCATGGGAAGGTGCGAAATATGTCCTGCCGGGTGATGAGAAGAGTGAGGCGGCGGAATGATGAAAAAACTTGCTGCCATCGCTGTCTTAACGGCCTTCTCGTTCGCACCAACCGCGTTGGCCTCAACACCGGATCTCTTTGCGGCAGAAACCCAAGGGTTTGATGGCTTGTCGCTGGAGCGCATTGCGGATTGTGAGTATTCATTGGAGACATTGGTCGAGGTCATCCGCAGTCCGCAAGTGACTGTGCCAGGGCAGAACGACAACTATATCGCTATCAAGATCGACGACCACCGGGCGCATTGGCGTCGGATATTGGTTTGGCAGGTGGAAAAGCGTGGGCGCAACGCAAATCGTATCGATAGCCAATATGAGCGCCGTAATTACTTCGGACGAAAAGCGTTCGGCGCATCCGACAATCTCCTCGAAGCGGTTAAAGCTGAGGTGCGCGAATGCCTGGCGATTGAAGATGTGGCCTATGCGTTTTTGGAGGCGGCGGAATAATGGCGACAACTGAAGCCTTAGTCACTGACGAACAGGATCGTCGTTTCACGATCAATTTCGGCCCACAGCACCCCG
>CAZSUW010000066.1:0-12888 GCA_964610115.1 uncultured Algimonas sp. | reverse complement strand
GCCGCGCAGACCAGCATGAACAAGAGAAGCTGAAAGGCGGAAGCGAGTTTGGCGACGCTTTCGACGTCGAATAGAGCAATCACGGCACACATCACGCCGAACGTTACGATGATGGCAAAAGTCGGCGTTTGGTATTTTCCGAGCTTTGCAAAACGCGCGGGCATCAGCCCGTCTTTGGCCATAGCAAACGGATAGCGCGAAGCCGAAAGAATACCGGCATTCCCCGTTGAGGCAAAGGCCGCAATGGCGGCGATGATAATCGCAATCACGCCCAGATCGTATGGCAGATTCATAAATACGCGGGCGGCATCCGCAATCGGTGTATAGCTCGCATAGAGCGCTGAGGGCTCTAATAATTTGACGAGAACGAATGTCCCTGCCGTGTAAAGCACTGTGGCCGTCAACAAAGACAGCGTCATACCTAAAGGAATGTTGCGATCAGGATTCTGAACTTCCTCCGCCACGGACGAGACTTTTGTTAGACCCGCATAGGAAACGAAAACCAAACCAATCGTAGAGACCAATCCGACAAATCCGCCTTTGAAAAAGGCATCATAATCAGGGTTAAGAGCGAACAGCCCATTGGGTTGTTGTGACGCCGCAAACAGGCCCCAAAGGGTGAAAACGACCAAAACACTGACTAATATGGTCACTAACCATCGCTGTAAAACTGTGGTTTCTTTTGCCCCGAAAATGTTGAGTGCGCCAAAGGCCACGGCAAGAACGATCGCTGTGACAGTGAAAGGAAGATCAAGATAAATCCCTATATAGGCCCCCATTCCTACAAGTGCGAAAGCGCTCTTAAACACCATGGCCACCCAGGCGCCAAGACCGCCAATTGTGCCGATCAGTGGGCCCATGGCGCGATCCAAAAAGTAGTATGTCCCTCCCGATTTCGGCATAGCTGTCGAAAGTTCTGCCATGGCATACATGGCCGGCAGGATCAGAAAGCCCGCTAGGAAATAAGCAAAGAAAACGCTTTCGCCTGTTGTCGCTGCCGCAATGCCGGGAAGCAAGAAGAGCCCCGAGCTAAACATAGCCCCGGTTGAGATAGAATAGACATCAAACAGAGTGAGGCTCTTTTTGAGCTTTTTCTCGCCCTCAGGCCCTTGCCCGTCGGCCGCAACCGATGGCGCGCCCGAAGGCGTATTAGCGTCTAGCGTGTCAGCCATGACCGAATCCCTTTTCCGACCTTCATGGCCCTAATAGAAATTATACGTGTGAGGGTAAACGTCGTTGCAATGTAAACTGATGATTTTGCCACTCAGCACGGCAGAAATAGGACTGCAACGGCAGAAATAGGACTGCAATCGGAAAGTGACCAATTGCTCGTTCCGAATTCGCAAGAAAAGTGGCGGAGACGAAGGGATTCGAACCCTCGATGGGCTTTTGACCCATACTCCCTTAGCAGGGGAGCGCCTTCGACCACTCGGCCACGTCTCCATCGCCGCGTCTAGCCGCGTGAGACCTTGGCGGCAAGCCTCAAAGCCTGTCCAACTGCGAAAAGCTAAATCGTGCCGAGATTAGCGATTTATTTACGATAAAACTCCGCAAGCAGAGCCGAAGCGGCACAGGCCACGTCCTACGGCCTTATCCCTGCATGCTGCATAAAAACTGCCGGTCACAGTCGGCGTTTACGAGATGTTTGTTTCGTTCCTGTAACGGATTGAGACAGGTGAAGTGTGGGATAAAAATGGCCAAGACCCAAAGACAGACGATTGACGCGAAAAAGTCGGCGATACCAACGCCCCGTGGCCCAGCGCGGCAAGGCGATGAGCGTCGGGTCACCACACCCGCCAACGCGCCCAAAGTTGAGCGCCGACGCCGACGGAAAACGGTTGGCGACTTAACGGTTCCCGCCCACCAAATGAATATGAACGCCGTCCGCTTTGGCCTTCAAGTCATTGATGTTATTGCTGTTCTTGCGGTGATCGCCATTGGGATCTGGAATGGGTATATCGGGGTGAACAACCGCGGAACCTTAGCGCCCGTCGCGGCTTCACTGCTCGGGTCTGGCGTGTTTATCTTCATGATGTATTTTGCGCGGGCTTATCGTTTTCAACCAACAGAAACCATGAGCGAGCATATCAAGACGGTCCTTGTCGCCGGTTTGGCCGCCTTAGGGACTTGGCTGGCTATCGCTTTGATCTTCCGTCCGGAAACATTCCTGCCCGATACACTCGCGCGCGCGGGACTGAGCGCGATCGCCCTGCTCCTTATTTTGCACGCACTCTATGCTTTGCAGCTGACAAAATTGCACGAGAAAGGGCGCTTAGCCCCGACCGTCGTGATGTTGGGCGCGACCGAGTCTGCGCGCCGGATTATTGAAGAGAACGCGAAGACGAAAGAGTTGGATATCATTGCCATTTTTGATGAGCGGCTTTCGCGGGCCCCGCTGAACATTCACGGTGTTCCCGTTGTCGGAAAGATTGAAGATTTGCTGGGCTGGGAAGGCTTACCCTATGTCAACCGGATCGTTGTCACCTTGCCTAATGCCGCCGAGGCCCGCAAACGCGACTTTGTCGAAAAAGTGCGCCTGCTCCCTAACCGCATTGCTTATGTGTCTGACAGCTTTGAGAGCCTGGATCACGTTAAGCAGCGCTTGTCCGATATTGCCGAAATCTCTCTAAACGATGTCACGGGACAGCCCAAATCCGGCCATCATACAGCGCTCAAACGCCTCATGGATATCGGGATTAGTGTTGTCGCTCTTATTGGTCTTGCTATTCCCCTTGCGATCATTGCGCTGATCATCAAGTTGGATAGCCCGGGCCCAATTTTGTTCCGACAGCCCCGTCACGGCTTTAACAACCGTGTGTTCCAGGTCTGGAAATTCCGCTCCATGCGCACAGATATGAGCGATTTTGAAGCCAAGCGGCAGACAGAAGCCGATGATCCGCGCATTACCCGGATTGGTCGCTTCATCCGCAAGACCTCGATCGATGAGTTGCCGCAGCTCTTTAATGTGATCAAAGGCGATATGAGCCTTGTTGGCCCGCGGCCACACGCCGTCGGTATGAAAACCGCCGGACGCGATAGTATGGATCTGGTCGCTGAATATGCGCACCGTCACAAGGTCAAACCCGGCATGACGGGATGGGCGCAAATTAACGGCTCCCGCGGACCCCTGCATAATCAAGAGGACGTCTCCCGCCGGGTACAGCTCGATGTTGAATATATCGAACGCGCTAACCTGCTGTGGGACGTCGCGATTATGTTAAAAACCTTGCCAGTATTGCTGGGTGACAAGGACGCGATCCGATGAGATTGGGACGTACAGTCCTCGCTTACCTGCCAGTCAATCTCGCCAATGTCTTGGTGAGTTTTGGCACGATTGTGGTCTTAACCCGCCTGCTCACACCAGAAGAGTTCGGACGTTACGCCATCGCGATGATTACAATGCAATTCATGCATATGGGGGCCTTCACTTGGATGGAAGCCGCCATGGCACGGTTTCAGGCGCGCGCCGAACGTGAAGATAATGTAGCTGGTCACTTACGGACGCTCTATACAATGGGGGCAAGCGTCGGGCTGATCAGTCTGATTGTGATCTTAAGCCTTCTCTACGTCTTGCCGCTATCGACACCGATGAAAACGGTGCTCGCCTTTGCGTTAAGCTCAACCTGCCTACAAGTTTTATTCAATCTGGGCATGGAGGCCCATAAAGCCGCCCACAGGATTAAGCGCTATAGCATCGCCTATTCCGGGATGACGGTTTTCTCATTTGCGCTTGGCATGGCTCTCGTCGTGCTAACACCTCTGCGTGAAAGTGGTCCCTATGTTGGGATCATCATCGGCCTGGTCTTTGGTCTTTTATTCGATTTACCCTTCATGCTGAAACGACAGCGAGGGGGAAAAGCCAAGCCAGAAATGGCCAAGACCTACGCCGCCTATGGCCTGCCAATCTGCATCAGTCTTTTGCTCGGTTATGCGCTTAACAGCTCTGATGTTTACATCATTGCCTGGCTCATGGGCGAAGCGTCGGCTGGTCACTATAATGCCGGTTATAATTTGGCGAACCGGTCGCTGGATATTCTGTTCATCTGGCTATCCATGGCAATGACCCCTGTCGCGATCACGGCCTTTGAAAAACACGGTAAAGACCGGTCCCGCGTCATTATGCGGGATTACGGCGCCTCCCTTATCTGGCTGGCCATGCCCGCCGCCGTAGGGATTGCGCTGGTTTCAAAAGATGCAGGCTTTATCCTGGGCGAAAGTGTCCGCGATCAAGCCATCACGGTTATGCCTTTCATCGCGTTTTCGGGCCTGATCAACGGGCTGATCACCTATTATGTCCAGCGCGCCTTTATGTTCTCAGGCGAAACGAAAGAGTTCATCTGGGTGATGGTGCCGCCCGTCCTTCTGAACATTGCGCTCAACATCATCCTAATCCCGAAATTCGGTCTTATGGGCGCCGTCGTCGCGACCCTCCTCGGTTATAGTCTAGCGTTCGTCCTCGCCGTCCTGCTGGCGCGTCGGCACTATCCCCTACCTTGGCCGCTACGGGCCTCTGCTGAAGTCGCGTTCGCCTGTGCTGTGATGGCCGTCGTCGTCATGGCTTTACCGTTGGGCCGCTTTACCCCAGGATTTTTCACACTGATGGTAAAAGCGACAGTCGGCGGATTGGCTTACCTCCTGACGTGCTGGGCTGTGAACGCGGCAGACTGCCGGACCTTCATTCGTGGTATCATTGGGCGTTTTCGCTCACGCGGAGAAACTCTTGAGGTCGCCGAATGATTACGCCCCGGCTTTCCATACTCATCCCGTTCTACCACGATGATGCGCGCACCCTGCTACGCTCGCTCGACGCGCAGTCGGTTTCACGTGACGCCGTAGAGGTCCTCATCATGGACGATGGTAGCGGGGATACGACGCTGACCGAACAGACCCAAAGCTGTGTCGATAAAATGCGCTTGCCTTGCACACTGCACACCGCCCCACAAAACAGAGGTCGCTCAGTAACGCGGAACGCTTTGCAAGACCTCGCAAAGGCGGAGTGGGTACTATTCTTAGACGCCGATATGCGGGTCGATCATTCTGACTTTATCAATCGCTATCTGGAGGCAATCGACCAAGGCCAAGCCGATATACTCTTCGGTGGTTTCCAAGTTGAGGAGCGCGCGCAGGACGCCGATACGGACTTGCACCGCGTCCTGAGCCAAAGTTCGGATTGTCTGTCCGCGGAAGATCGCCAGAAAGCCGGCCCGCAATTTGTGGCCTCGTCAAATCTCTGCGTTCGGAAATCGGTACTTCTCGCGGAGCCGTTCGATCCGGGCTTTCAAGGTTGGGGCTGGGAAGATAGCGAGTGGGCCGCCCGGGTAAGCGAACGCTACCAATTAGTTCATTTGAATAACCCGGCCGTACATCTTGGCCTCGAAACAACGGAGACCTTACTCTCTCGCTTTGCAAGCAGTGGGCCGAACTATAGGCGTTTCACCGAAATCCATCCGGACCTGGCGCAGCGATTGCCGCTCTACCGTATTGTCACACGATTGCGTCATGTTCCGGGCCACAAGCTCACCCGCCTGCCCCTACGCGCCCTTGTTAGATTGAAGCGATTGCCGACCCGCTTTCGCGTCATTGCCTTAAAACTCTGGCGCGCCTCGCACTATGCAGAGGCAATGCAATGAGCGCGGCATTGACAATCTCACAGCCCTATGTGCCACGCACTGATCTTTTATCCAAACTCCGCCGTCGTAGCGCGCGGATAATGGCGCGGGATATTATCCGCCCCAAATTAGACCGCGGCATTGTAAGTCTTAGCTTCGATGATTGCCCTGTCTCTGTACGAGATCGCGCCTTGCCCATGATTGAGGCGCAAGGGTGGCGCGCGACGATATATGCCAGCTTTGGCCTCAGTGAAACAGTCAACCATCTCGGCGCCCATATGCAGCCCGAAGATTATGTCGCCGCCCATACTAGGGGCCATGAAATCGGCGATCATACCTTCTCGCATATGGACGGGCTGGCCGAAGGCGTTGACGCGATCCGCAAAGATATCGCCAAAAACCGCAAGGCCATGAAGGCGGCCGGCTTGCCCCCAGCGACGACCTTCGCTTTTCCCTATGGCGAGGTCACACCGAGTTTGAAACGCGCCCTGCGTGAGGAGTTTGGCCTTTTGCGTGGAGTTCACGCCCCGAGCGACACGACACTGGACCTTAGCCTCGCCGCAAGCCAGCGCGTTTATCGCGATACAATGAAGGCCGCACTTGCAGCAGTGAAGCGCGCGGCTCTGCGGCGCGAATGGCTGATCCTATTCACTCACGATGTGCGGGAAGACTGTTCAGATTTTGGCTGCACGCCAGATCAATTCGCGAACCTCATTACGACAATCAAAGACGCGGACGTTGAAGTTCTACCCGTAGCTCAGGCTTTGGAGCGTATGGTCTGATGGCCCCTCCAATTAGCATTGTCATTCCAACCTATAAGCGGCCCAGCGATCTGGAGCGCCTGCTGAATAGTATCCACGCGGATATTGGCGAGCGGGATGATGTGATCTTGATCGTCGCCGACAATGACAAGAACGGCTCTGCCAAGGGGATTATTGACACATTCACAACCCAAACAGGGCGCAAAGTCGATTACGCGATTGAACCCGAACCCGGTGTATCCAATGCGCGCAATAACGCTATGGCGCGTGTCCGCTCACGGTTCGTCCTTTTTCTTGATGACGATATGGAAGTCGTTCCGCCTTACCTTGACCCTATCATGGACAGCGCCAAGACGCTCGGAACCGCTATTACATTTGCGCCCGCTATCGCGAAATTGCCGAAAGGCGTAGAGGCATGGGAGCCGTGGCTCGCCCCGCTTTTTTCGCGCGTTTTCGATGGACCAACACGACAGGTCACAGAAACACTTGGCACAGGCGGATGCCTCATTGACCTTGAAGGGCTAAAATTACCCACCCCTGTTTTCGACCCGGCACTTAACGAAGTGGGCGGCGAAGATGATGCCTTCTTTGCGCATATCATGGCCCAGGGGGGCACGGTCGGTTGGTGCGCGGAGACGAAGGCCTGGGAACATGTCCCACCCCACCGCGCAACGCCGTCCTATGTCTGGTCCCGTCATTTCGCCTTTGGTCAAACGCCAAGCCGTGATGCTGCCGATCAAAACGCCTTGCGGGTTGTGAAGTGGATGGGTGTAGGGGCCGTACAGGCGCTGGTGCATGCGCCACTTTATGCCATCAAACGCCTATTCCGCCGACCTTCATCCATTGGTCATTTGGGCCGCATGGCCCAAGGGGTCGGCAAAGTTCTCTGGTGGGATGGATTATCGCCCCGGCTTTATGGACGCAAAGCGCGCTAAGCGCTTTAGCGATTAGCCCTCTGGTGATTAGTCCACCAATGGTTAGCCTTGTGGCGGTTGCAAGGGCGCCGCAGATGCATTGCCAGACATATACGGATTATCGCCAGCCCCATAAGGCGCAACTGGCGCATTTACCGGTGCATTTACTGGGGCCTCCATAGTCGGTTCTGCCCAAGCAACCGTCCCGTCTGCTGTCGGCGCATAGGATTGCTGGGCATAGGCCGTTTGGTCATAGGCCGCTGGATCATAGGCAGCGGGCTGCGCATAAGGATCAGCTGCAGCACCATAGCCGTGTTCCGACCATTCCTGCGCCTGCCACGGGGCTGGCGCGTCCGCATAAGCCTGTGCAGCCGGCGCATATTCATCCGGCATTGGTGTCGCGGGCGCATAAGGCTGGACAGGTTCTGGGATAGGCTCAAAATCCTGCTGGGTGTCTGCCTGCGGCAGGGTCCCCGCCCGCACCCCAAGTGGCGTGGCATAAAGGCGTGGATCCGCAAAGACCCGGAAGAGAGCGAGCATGAACAGGGTAAAGCCCCACGCCATCATCGCTAGCACAAAGGTCAAAGCCCGCATGTTACGGCCTTTAATCGGGTAGGTGGCCCGCGAAATTTCACGAACATTTTCAGCAGACGCTTCCGCCTGTGACTGATTAATCAGCGCTTCTTGTTCCTTGGAAAGATAGGTTTTAAGGCGATCTGTCAGCGTATCGCGCTCGCGCAACAGGTCATTATAAGCCGGTGACAGTCCTGTCAGGCGGGCGAGTTTGGCATCAACAGAGTCGAGTTGGCGCTGCAAAGCAAACTCTTTTTCGCGCAGACTATTGGCAGTGGCTTGCAAGGTATTGCGACGGGTGAGCAGCGCTTGGTGAACCGTATTCGGGCCCACACGACGACCGCCTGTGGCTTGCCCACCATTCGCGGCTAGAAGACTCTTCAATTCTTCAAGTTCGCGTTGCTTTTGACGTACGGGGTCAGACGTTGGAAGATATTTCGCTAAGAGTTGCTTCAGCTCCAGCTCTGCCTGCGCAATCCGATTGGATGCGCGATCATCGACATAAAGATTGATGGTCGCGGGGACTTGCCGGAGTTGATCTTCGACGATTGCCAGCGCTTTTTCGGTCTCAACAATCCGCGCGCGCTCTGTATTGAGTAGGGCTTTGAGGTCTTCCGTCCGCTTAGCCGCACCTTTCTGCTCCGAATCAAAATCCGAGATATTATTGTCACGCAGGAAGGCACTGATCTGACGATCGACCTGCTTAAGCTGTATTTCCGTGTCCTCACGTCGCTGCGCGATCAGATCCCCTGCCCCTTCGACGAACACAGTCCGGCGATAGGACATATAGGCGTCCATCAAAGCATTCAGGGTAGAGACCGCTAACTGCGGATCCTCATGCTTGTAAGACATGTCGATGATAGAGCTTTTGGGACGCGCGCCGACAAAGAAGTCACTATCCATCTGCTTGCGCAGCTCCATATAGGCGAGCTGATATTCAAGTGTGTCAGACGGACGGTTAAGTTTTCTTGCGATATCCGGTGCAAAACGGGTCAGACCCCCGGGTTGGCTCATAATTTCGCCCAAGACCCGGTCCATGACTTCAGGATTCTTTATAATGGCGACTTCGTTGAGCGTGATCGTGTCCGGCGTTTGCATGACCGGGTTTTGTGCATTGCTGCCCGCAATCGGCTGATAAACATATTCATCGCCGATTTGGACCATGATCGTGCCTTCGCCGGAATATGTCCGCTTGAAATCTTTCGTCAGCATCCAGGCCGGAATGGCCCCAAGTATGAAAAGAGGGATCACCCATAAAAGCTGTCGCAGAAGAGACCCAAACATTGCACCCAGTTTGATGTTCGGAATACCATTGGCATAATCACCCACCGTCAAGTCAGCCGCCCTAGGCGCAGTCGACGCACTGGCCTGATAGGCCGGTTCAGCGCCTATAGATGCTGCACGAGCGCTTGATGACGCAGTGTTCCGTTTGAACAATCCCATGTGTCACAGCCTTTTTGCCTGCACGACGAATCTGACGTGCTTTCATGGTTAATGCGCTCCAGCGTTTAACAATTCCTTATCCATTCTTGTTAACTACGACATTATGTTGAAGGGCAGCCTCGAAATGACGTTACCAACTCCTAAATCCTTATCTATCGGCTTTGCCTGTGCTTTGCTGCTGTCGACTGCGGCCACAGCACAAAGCCGCTATGGCGGACCGCATGCCCACCCGCAACATGTGCCGGCCTATACCGCAGCAGGCCCACAGTCCGCGCCGCAAATGACGCATTCCGGCCGCTACCAAATGACTGCGAAAGATAAGGGCGCGAAGAAATACCGGAATATCTTTCATCGCCTGCGGGATCAGCGCCATCCAGCCTATCAAGTGCCGCACATTCCGCCGGGAATGTTCCAGCAATGGGTGAATTGGGAGCCGGCCTACACGCTGGTCCCGGGTGATCAGCTCGATATCGTTGTCTCAAGTGCGCCAGAACTGTCCCGCACATTGACCGTTGGACCAGACGGACGGGTTGTCATGCCGATGAGCCAGCCTGTTATGGCGGCCGGCCGGACGTTTCAGCAGGTTCAATCTGCCCTCACCGCGCAGCTTGGCAAACAGCTTCGCGATCCGCGTATCACCGTCACACCGCGCGCTTATGCGCCAGAGCAAATCTATGTTGGGGGTCAAGTTGGCCAGCCCGGAACCTATACACTGCCCGGGCGTGTGGGCGCTCTTGAAGCGATTCTTATGGCTGGGGGTATGTCACCGGCGGCTCAAGGGCGGCATGTTGCTGTTCTGCGCCGCGCACCCAATGGTGGCATGATGATGCGTTCAGTCAATCTGCGTGGCGGACTTTTGAACATCCACGAATATAATGACACGATCCAGCTGCGCCGGGGTGACATTGTCTTTGTTCCAACCAATACGATTGCAGAAGTTGGTCAGTTTATGCAGGCCTTCCGTGAGACGCTGCCGGTTGATTTCAACCTGAGCTATCAGTTTGGCCAAGGCGGTGGAAACGGTACAACGGTAATCACACCTTAAGCCGATGGCGCGCGTTTTCACGCGCCTAACGTCTCACGAAACATCAATAAACTGACTTAAGCGGCGAGGCTTGCGCGGTTTTCAGCGAGCCATCCGCGCGCCGCACGTTGCGCAAGCGTCAGGTCTTCGCTGCTCATTTCCAACTTGATCTCGTCGCGATAGGCTTTCGCCGGCTGGCTCCCCATCATAGCGGCCAAGCTGAACCATTTATGCGCTTCGATAAAGTCTGGCCCGCGATCTTCGACGTCTGTGCTGTAGATCAAACCCAGTTTAAACAGGTCGTCGCGGGTTGCTGCGTCTAAGACGGCGTCCGTCGCCTCTTTGACTTCTAATGTTGTAAAGGCCATTTCGCCCTCCTTCATGTCCATTCACCTAACCTTCGGGCTAGGACGCTTGCTTCGGATCGGTATGTCCCGATCTCTTTGCGTAAGACATGTGTTGCGGGTCTGGCCTAACAAGCCGTAAACAGAAATGCGGTTAATTTAGATTTATACTTATTACTTTGAGTAAAAATGAGTTATAAAAGCGATAAAACTTTGTATTACTCAAATATAGAGCGATGATTACATCAGACTAAGCCTATTTGAAACAAGTATAGAGATTCACCTTTCAGCAAGGAAAAACTTTCAAAAAATCCTAGCTATAGTGCTTTACAAGGGTTTCTGGCGGCGCGCGGTCGGCTCTGAGCGCATTTACGGGCGCATCTGGGTTGGCATAACCAAGCGCCAGACCGACTAAAACGTGCTGCCCTTCAGCAATATCGAGCAATTCGTGGCTGACGCTCGTCCAATTCCGCCACCAGCCTTGCGGGGCCGTATGCAGGCCATGTTCACGCGCCAGAAGCATGATTGACTGTAGCAAAATCCCGATATCCATATGTTGTGGCATTTCTAGGCGTGTGTCGCCTGTAATGATCAGGCCAACAGGCGCGCCAAAAAAACGAGCATTTTCAGCAAACCATTTAAGACGTCTTGGCTTATCCTCACGCGGAATACCCAGAAGCGCGTACATGTCTTCGCCGAGCTTATAGCGCCAAGAGCGATGCGGCTCCCATAAGGGGCTGGGATAGGCACGGAAGGTCGGCTCTTCCTGATCGCCTCGCAATGTGCGTTCCATGGCGCGTTTTGTAAACTCCGCCAGTGTGTCACCTTGCATGACATGGATATTCCACGGTTGCAGGTTTCCGCCGGAGGGGCTGCGCAGGGCGGCGGTCAAGATCGCGCTCAAGACGTCCGCTGAAACCGGCTTATCCAGAAAATCCCGAACCGTTATCCGGGTCTCTAGCGCGTCGGTGACGGACGGGCTTGGGCTTGTGGACAGAGACATAACGGGCCTAGAGCGATTGGAGACACCTCTAAGATGACAGTCACGTCAAATCGCTGCAAGGCCTGAATGTGGCTATCAGAACTTTGCTAAAGCCCAAGTCTGAAGCCCAGCCCTAAAGCCCCGCTTTATAGCCCAGCGTCCCGCCGCATCTTCGCTGTCAGCCACTTGATCACCAGGACGTCTATAGCGGCGAAGACAAGCATGACGCCACCAATCAAGTAGGGCGCATCCGTGGGGATGATGTTAAACAAAAAAAGCAGGCCCAAAACACCAAAGGCAAAAACACCGCCCCATAAGGCGAGTGAAACGATTCGAATTTGTTGTTCGGCTGCGTCTTTTGACTGTTGTGACACTCTACAACCCCAATTTTTCGCGCAGCATTTGGTTCACCGCTTGCGGATTGGCTTTGCCTTGGGAGGCTTTCATCACCTGCCCAACAAAGAAACCGAGCAGTTTCGGGTTCTCTTTCGCCTTTTCCGCCTGCCCCGCATTGGCCGCAATGGCCGCGTCGACCATAGCTTCAATCGCGCCCATATCGGTGACTTGCTTTAAGCCGTCGCGCTCGATGATGTCGTCCGCTGTTCCCTCACCCGCAAACATTTTGGCGAACACATCTTTGGCGATTTTGCCCGAGATTGTCTTGTCCGCAATCCGGTCCAGCAACCCGCCCAGCGCGTCAGATGAGACGGGGCTCTCGTCTAGGTCTAATTCGGCGTTGTTCAGCGCGCCAAACAGCTCACCCATCATCCAGTTCGCCGCGATTTTGGCATCGCGACCCCCAGAATCCTTGGAGACAAGCGCTTCAAAATAGTCACCCTTCGCCTTATCCGCCGTCAGTACACCCGCATCATAATCCGGCAGGCCATAGTCGCTCACAAAGCGGGCTTTGCGCGCACTCGGTAACTCGGGGAGATCCGCTTTGATCTTCTCGATGAATTCGTCGGTTAGCTCCAGCGGCAACAGATCTGGATCGGGGAAGTAGCGGTAATCATGCGCATCTTCTTTAGAGCGCATGGTCCGCGTTTCGCCCTTCACACTATCAAAGAGCCGCGTTTCCTGATCGATCGTGCCGCCCGCTTCGATGATGTCGATATGGCGGCGGGCTTCATATTCGATCGCTTGGCGAATGAAGCGCAGCGAGTTCACGTTCTTGATCTCGCAGCGCGTTCCAAGCTCACCACCGGGTTTGCGCACAGACACATTCACGTCGGCGCGCA
>CAZSUW010000065.1:0-13594 GCA_964610115.1 uncultured Algimonas sp. | reverse complement strand
TGGGCGCAAAGCTGGGCACGATCATAGGCGCGCCGCTAATGGCCGCCGCAATCTTAGGCCGTGCGGTCTGGCTTAGTTGGCGGCGTTAGGGGACCGATTGGAGCAGGGGATCTGCTGGAAGAGGATGATCTCCACCTCTGCGGCGCGGCTATAATTAATCCCGTCAATCCGGTTGATTTGGCTCAGGCAAATACCGTCTGTCGTCGCTGTCTCTTGCACGGTCTTGATGAGGTCCGGCGTCTGCCGCTGATCTAGCGCGAGTGTGCCAGAGCGCCAGCTCTGCCAATCCGCCCAATCCGCATCATCACCCAGGCGGACCGCGTCTGTTCCCGCGTAATAGCGCAGGCTGGCTTCGGCATAAGTGGGGGAGAGGATCGGGGTCGGGCTATTCGCGGCGATGCGTTCTGATACACGTGCATCGACAACGTTCGGGAGCAGGTGGGAATAGGTCGCGACAGAAAGCGGAATGACGGCGAGCGCCGCACTACTGACCGCCAGCCGCAACCGTGCTGTGAACAGCCCGATTGCGGCGATTAAAGCGAACAGCCCGCACGCGGCCGCAATGCCGAACGTCAGATAATCAAAGCGCTCATCCCCGACAGCGACTTGAACGCTCGCCACAATGGCGATGACCGTGGCACTGGCGACAATAAACAGAACGCCAGAGACCCAGCGGGTTTTGGTAAAGACCCCGCCGCCCGCGATTGCCATCGCCGCGCCCGCCATGGCGGCACACAGTGCGGGGAAGAGGGGCAGGGGATAGTGGATCAACTTGGTCGGGACGATTTCCAGGATCAGCCAGAACGGCACGACCCAGGCAAGGACCAGACGCATACCGCGCGCGGGAAGGCTATCACCCCCGCGTCGGGCCGCCTGCCACGCAAACACCAATCCCGGGATCAAAAAGAGGCAAGCCGGCCAAAGCGAGATCCAGATCGTCGCCGCATAATAGCCCGGCACGCCGCCATGATTTTCCGCCGCGCCGACCATTTTGCCGCCAAAATCCGTGCCGAGGCTGTCGGCAAAAAACTGTCCGTCTGTCGCGATCCCAATGGCGATCAGCCACGGGGCGACGATCATGATGAATAACAAAATCGCCAGCGGGTTGAGCAGGGGTTTGGCCCAGCGGGCTTTGCGCTCCCACAGGAACAAAATGATCAGAGCGAGGATTGCGATAGCCGGGCCAACGGGGCCTTTAATCAGCGTGGCCGCGCCGAGCCCGCCCCAGAACAGATAAGCCATGCCACGCGGTCGGTTTGCGCGCAGACGGGACAAGGCGGCAAAGGCGGCGGTGCAACTGGCTAGCAGCAAGGCATCCGTCTTGGCGATATGGGCTTCAAACACAAAGATCAGCGATGTCGCCAACATCGCCCCGGCCAGACAGGCGCCGCGTCGCCCAATCATGGGAATCGCGGCCAGATAGGCGAGCCACACAGCGATGATCGCGGCGATGACACTGGGCAGGCGTTGCGCCCAGAGCGTCTGTCCCGGCGCGTCTTTTAGCCCGCCTGTGGCGATTATACTTAGCGCTTGCGCCCAATAAGCGCCAACGGGCTTTTTATTGCGGGCCTCATCGCCCAGCCGGATTTCTACCCAGTCGCCGCTTTCGACCATTTGGACAGAAGATTGGGCGTAGCGGGCTTCATCCCGATCAATCAGGGGAATCGACGTCAGGCCGGGTAAGGCCATAAGCAACGTCAGCAGGCCCAGCAGTAAGATGTGCCATCGTCTTTTAATGACAGGACGCTTTGTGGACGCGGAATTTGGCGGAGTGTCCGACATGTGTTCGGCCCCTACGACCTGTTGTCGCGGCACGCAACGGCTGGCATGTAGCGGATATGACCTCTCCCTCTCTTCAGACAGTTCCGCTTATCGTGTCTGTTGTCTTGCCGGCCTATAATGAATCCGGCAATCTGGGTCCGTTGATCGCGGAAATCACCGCGGCGCTAAGTGAGGCGCCCCATGAAATCGTGGTCGTCGATGATGGCAGCACAGACGATACGCGCGAACGCTTGATCGCGTTGAAAGACGATTATCCGTCCCTTCGGGTGGTTGTCCATGGTCAGAATGCGGGGCAGAGCCGCGCCGTTCGAACAGGCATTCTAGCGGCTCGCGCGCCGATCATCGCGACACTGGATAGTGACGGACAGAACGATCCGGCGGATATTCCGGCCTTGCTAGAGCGGCTGACGCGCCGCGATGCGCCGGACCGTCTGGCCATGGTCGGCGGTAAGCGGGTGAAACGCCGCGACACATGGGCAAAACGTGTCGGGTCGAAAGTGGGCAATGGCGTGCGCAAGCGGCTCTTAAAGGATGATTGCGATGATACGGGTTGCGGTTTGAAAGTCTTTCGCCGTGATGCGTTTTTAGATCTTCCCTATTTTGATCACATCCATCGCTACCTGCCCGCCCTGATGAAGCGCGAGGGCTATGAAAGCGAATATGTCGAGGTCAATCACCGCGAACGCGGTGAGGGCGAAAGCAAATATACAAATTTCGGGCGGCTGCGCGTCTCGATTGCGGATTTGCGGGGCGTGCGCTGGCTGTTATCACGCGGGCGCAGTCCAAAGGGTTGGACAGAAATTTAACCCATCTTTAACCGTATTTGCCGCAGGTTTAGGCCTCACTAACCGGGGCGGCGAACCATGCGCGCACTGACAATTTTTCCCCTGATGACAATCCCTGTCGTCACCTATAATTTGCTGGCCTTGTCTGGGCAAACCTTCGGCTCGGTTGCGCAAATGCGACAACGTTTGGATACGGACTTCCTCTCTGTGCCGATGGCGTCGGGCGTGCATTGGGCAATTACGCCGGGACATGCCCTGATTGCAGCGGCGTTATTGTGCCTGTTTTTCGAATTGATCAAATCGACAGGCGTGGGCCGCGCGGCCGTGATGAACCACGCCTTTTCGCTTGTCCTGTTTATCGTCTGCCTGATTGAGTTTTTACTTTTGCCTGCCTTTGCGACCAGTGTCTTTTTCCTGATCGGGGCGATGTGCCTCTTGGATGTGCTGGCCGGGTTTATGGTGACGATTGCCAGTGCGCGGCGCGACTTCGCCGTTGATACAGCCTATGCTGACTAGCGGTTAGCTCATGGATAGCCGCCCCCGTTTTAATCCGGCGATCGTCGATGTCATGTCGTCAGCAGACCCATCGACAAATATCGCGCAGACAGCTCTCGCGCTCGCAAAATCCTATGCGTTTGTCGGGGATGAAAACGGCGCACTCATACTGGACAATGCGCCCGCTTTCCAGAAAGCCTTCTTCCTTGGGGCCTTACCGAAATCATTGGATAAACAGACGTGGGAGTCCTGGATGACGGCAGAAGGCGTGCGGGCGCGCCGCCACGCCTATAAATCACTCAACTGGTCCGGCGCGCAGATCGAGATCGATTATTCGCTGCGGGACGGTCAAGGCGGCCTCCGCCATATTCGCGAGCGTGTTCAAGCCACAGATGCGCCGCACGATAGACGCGCGGACACATCCTTGCGGCGGATCGGCGTGATGATTGACCGTACAGAAACGGTCGCCGCGCAGGAGCGCCAGCTCTGGGCCTCGCGGCATGATCCGGTCACGCATTTGGAAAATAAAGCGGCCTTTACGGCCCGTGTTGGGACACTCGCGGCCTTGGCGACCCGCGCGCAATTTGACGTACAACTCTTACGCCTTCGGGTGAGCAATCTGAACGATCTGGAATCGGTCTACGGGATAAACTACACGGAGCGTTTGGTCGTGCAGCTCGCCCGTCGGCTGGAAGACGCTGTGCGCGCGCCTGATGCGATCGGGCGATTGGATGTGACCGATTTTGGCCTTTGCGTGATCGGACAAGATGTAGAGGGTTTGAGCGAACGGCTGCACGCCGATATTGGCGACACGCCATATAGCACGGCCTTTGGGCCGATATCGCTGAAGATAGAGCTGACGACAATGCGTCTGCCCGCCGGCCCGGAAGGTGTCGGGCTCGCGCTAGAAAACACACAAGCCACGCTGGATGGTCGCCCTATTCCGGCCGCGGGCCCGAAACGGACGGCGAGCACAGACATTATAGCGGCGCTGGAAAACGATCTGATCAGCCTTGCCTTTCAGCCCATTATCTGCGCCAAAACGGGCGCCGTGCATCACCATGAATGCTTGCTGCGTCTGCGCAGCGATGATGGCCGCATGATCAGTGCAGGCGCGATTGTGCAGGATGCGGAACGCTTGGGTCTAATCAGTCAGTTGGATGAGCGCGCCCTGCATCTGGCGCGTCCGCATTTGCAGCAGACGGATGATCTGCATTTGGCCCTGAATGTCAGCGCCGGCACGCTAGGCGATCCGAAAGCGGCGGACCGCTATCTCAACCAATTAAAGGATATGGGCCCGCTCGCCAAACGGATCACGATTGAAATGACCGAAACCGTGGCGGTTGACGATCCGGGCATGGCGGCGCGTTTTTCGGCCGCGGTCAGGGCGTTAGGCTGTGAGTTCGCCGTTGATGATTTCGGCTCGGGCTATACCACGTTTCGCAATTTGATGGCGGTCGAGGCCGATAGCCTTAAAATCGATGGCAGTCTGATTAAAGGCATAGCGACCGATGAAAACAAGCAGACCTTTATGCGCATGATGGTCGATCTGGCGCAGACGGTTGGCGTGAAAACAGTGGCCGAAATGGTCGAGAGCGAAGCGGACGCCGCCATTCTTTGCCGTCTCGGCACGGACTATCTGCAAGGCTATCATTTCGGTAGGCCGGCCCCTGCGCCTGTCTGGAGCCGCCTGGCGGGATAGGCCGCTTCAATCATCGGACGGATCAGGCTTTTCAGCGCGCTCGCTCTCCGCTACCGCTAAGCCTATGCGCGTCACTGCCGATACGCTGGAAGCCTTCTACGCCGCTCCGCTGGGGCGCTGCGCGCGCGATATGGTGCTGCGGCGATTGCTCTCGCTCTGGCCGGATATGGCCGGGCATAATGCGCTCGGCTTTGGCTATACCGCGCCTTACCTCACGGCTTACCGTAAAAGCGCAAACCGGATTGTGTTCGTTAATCCCGCCGACCAAGGCGCGGTCGCGCATCGCTCTTCGCGCGGGGTGATGGCTTGTGTGGCGGATGAAACGCGGCTGCCGTTCACGGATAATCAATTTGACCGCGTGTTCTGTGTCCATGCGCTGGAAGAAGCGGAAGATATTCCCGGTCTGCTGCGAGAGCTGTGGCGCGTGACAGAACCGGAAGGGCGGATTGTGATCGTGGCGGCAGGTCGGGCCGGGCTGTGGGCGCGCTCTGAAACCTTACCCTTTGGCGCGGGGCGTCCGTTCTCGCGCACCCAATTACGCGCGCGGCTTGGCACGGCAGGCTTTCAACCCACAGTGGGCTCTGGCGCGCTTTACGGCCCGCCCGTAAGACGCCTGATGGGCCCAAAGATGAGCAGCGGTTTTGAACGCATGGGCGAAACACTCTGGCCGGGTCTGGCCGGATTAGTCATGGTCGAAGCGATAAAACGGCTCTATATCGAACCCGATAAAGGCCATCGCGCCCGCGTCCGTGCGCCGATATTTGGCACGGCCGCCCAACCCAGTTTAGAACGTCGAAAGAAATGAGCGACACACCCCCCATTCCAGACCTTGCGAAAGTCCGCGCCAATATTGACCGCGTGGATAAGGCGCTGCTGGATTTAATCGCGGAGCGGCTCGCTTTATCGGCTGATGTGCGGCGCGCCAAACAAGGCGCGAAGCTTTGGCGACCCTCGCGCGAAGATGAACATGTTGGTGATCTGGTGATGGCCGCCAAAGATAGCGGTACGCCGCCCGCGCTCGTGTCCCGTATCTGGGCGGAACTCATGAGCGCGTCGATTTCTGTGCAAGGCAATACGCGCCTGCATGTGGCGCTTGAAGGGGATGTACGCGCCAATTTGTCCCTGATCCGGGACCGCTTTGGCGGCAGCCTGCCCGTGCTCAGCTATCCGACGAGTAGCGCCGCCCTGTCCGCCTGCGCCTCTGATCCGGAAGGGATTGCCGTTCTGCCGGCGCCGGGCGGGATGCAACGCTGGTGGACGGCACTGGGGCCAGAAGGGGCGATGAGCGATCTAAAGATCGTGGCCGCCCTGCCGCGGATAAATGCCAGTGATTGGCCGCAGGCGGTCGCTGTCGCGAATATGGTGTTGGATCCCAAACCGGGCGGGCGCAGCCTGCTGGCAGTCAAGCCCGGTGAAAATCCCCAATCAACAAAGGACGGAATTTTGCGCGCGGAGTCCGATACGCTGCAACTGATTGAAGTGGCTGATGCATCCGTGGTGGATGCGCGCGCGCTAATCGGCTACCTGCCGCCTATCCTTACTGACTAATTCAAGCCGCCCTTCATGTCCGACACGCCCCCCTTTGAAACGATACTGATTATTGGTGCGGGCCTGATCGGCAGCTCGATTGCGCGGGCCGCGAAAAGCCATGCCGGCGCGAAGACGGTGCTGGTCGCGGATCGGTCCGCCTCCGTCGTGGAAACGGTTGAAAAACTCGGCTTCGCCGACGGTGTCGCCGAAGGTCCGGCCCATCACTTCGCCGCGCGCGCTGACCTTGTTATGCTCTGTGTCCCGCCAGCCAAGATCGCGGATGTGGCCAGGGACGTTTTGCCGGACATGAAACCGGGCGCCGTGCTGTCCGACGTGGGCTCTGTGAAAGCGTCTGTGATGGACGCGCTGGCCAGCGATCTGCGCGATGACGTCAGCTTCATTCCTGGACATCCCATTGCGGGCACAGAGTTTAGCGGCCCCGAAGCGGGCTTTGCGGAATTGTTCGAAGGGCGCTGGTGCGTGCTGACCCCGACGGATCCGGCCGCGTCGGGCGTTGATCGCTTGCAGGACTTTTGGGAAAAGCTGGGCAGTCGTGTCTCGCTCATGGATCCGGTTCGGCACGATACGGTCCTCGCCACGACCAGTCACGTGCCACACCTCATTGCTTACACACTGGTCGGGACGGCCATCGATATGGAAACGGTGACCGGCGATGAAGTGGTGAAGTTCTCAGCCGGTGGCTTTCGGGACTTTACCCGGATTGCGGCCTCTGATCCCGTCATGTGGCGGGATGTCTTCCTGTCCAATCGCGAGGCGACGCTGGAAGTCGTGGACCGTTTTATCGAAGACTTGACCGCGCTAAAACGCGCCATTCGCTGGAGCGAGGGCGACGTCCTGCTCGATCGCTTTGCCAAGACGCGCGATATTCGCCGCCGTATTCTGGATGCAGGCCAGGACGAAGCCTATTTCGGCCGTGATGTCACAGGCGAGGATGAAGACACATAAGCGTGATGCGCACGCGCCTCTCTTTTTGCAGGCAACTTTTCCGGCTAACATCCGTATCAAAGATAATAAAATCTATCGGGGATTTCGAATATGACAGAGACGCGACCTTGGCACGCCATTCACAAAAAGCTCGGCGCGAGCTTTCCTGACTTTGACGATACGCCGCTCGGCGGTGTTTTGGAACGTCACGCGGCCGCGCGGCCCGATGCCTTTGCGCTGCGTTACTTTAATCGGGATATTACCTTTGGGGAATTGAACGGTTTGGTGAACCAATTTGCCAATGCGCTTGCTGCGCTGGGTGTGGGGCGTGGTTCGACGGTCGGCTTTCATATGCCGAACATTCCGCAATATGTGATCGGCGTGCTGGCTGTGTCCAAGCTCGGCGCGCGGGGCTCTGGCGTCTCGCCCTTGCTTGCCCCGCCGGAACTGGTCCATCAAATCAACGACGCCGGAATTGATGTGCTGATGAGCCTTGCAGACTTCGCGCCAGCGCTGGCCGCGATGTCACCTGTGCCAAACGGCCTCAAACATGTGATCAGTGTCGGGGCCGGGGATTTCCTCGGCGCGCCTGATGTTACGGCTGCAGATTTACCCGGCGTCAGCGGGCATACCTATCAGTCCCTTGTCGAGGGGGCTTCAGATCAATTCGCGCAAGTCGAGGTGGATCCGCATGATACGTTTATGATCCAATATACGGGCGGTACGACCGGCAAACCGAAAGGCGCGGAGCTGTCTCACCGCAATGTGCTGCATAATCCGCGCATGGCCTCGTCTATCGATCCGGAGGTCGAACTCTACGCAGAAAGCTATGCCTCGGCCTTCCCCTTCTTCCATATTGCGGGATTGGCACTCGCGATTGGGGGCATTCTCTACGGGTCGCGCGTGACGCTCTTGCCCAACCCGCGCGATATTGATCATTTTGTCGGGCAGTTGAAAGCGGTTCCGCCAACCGTCCTCGCGGCTGTGCCGGCGCTCTATGACATGCTGATCGCTCACCCCGGGTTTAAAGAGGTGGACTTCTCCAAGCTGAAACTGGCCAAGTCGGGGGCCGCGCCGCTTACGCGCACGACATACGATAATCTGGCCGCGATTATTGGCCCGAACAAAATCAGCGACGTGTTCGGCATGACGGAAACCGGGCCCTGCCATGTCGGCCATCCGCTTAACCCCTATAAGCTCGGCAGTATTGGTGTGCCCCTACCGGGAACAGACCTGAAGATTATGGATGTTGAAACCGGCACAAAAGAAATGCCGATCGGCGAACCCGGCGAAATTGCGACCGCCGGCCCGCAAGTGATGAAGGGCTATCTCGGCTTGCCGGAAGAAAGTGCCCGCGCCTTACGCGATATTGACGGCGTCCGCTATATGTTCACGGGCGATGTCGGCTATCTGGATGAAGACGGATATGTCTTTCTCTGTGACCGGGCCAAGGACATGCTGGTCGTCGGCGGGTTCAAGGTCTTCTCGGTTGAGGTCGAGGACAAGCTGAAAGCCCATCCTGATGTGGCGGAAAGCGCTGTGGTCGGCGCGCCGGACGCCGCCCGCCCGGGCAATGATATTGTGCATCTTTTCGTGCAAAAAGCGCCAGACAGCGAAGGCGATGACGGCCAAGTGGCGAAGCGCATCCTCGACTGGTTCCGCGCCAATATGGCGCCTTATAAAGTGCCAAAGCACATCCATTTCGTTGATGAAATCCCGCTGACTCCTGTGGGCAAGATCGACAAGAAAAAGATGCGCGCGAGTTTGGTGGCTTAAAGTAAGTCGCTGTCCCCGGCATTTATTGCCGGGGCCTGCTCGCAGCTTGGAACATAAGACGAGCGGTTCAAGTCGACAACGTCTTGTGAAAAGTCCTTTGCCCAGACCCCGGCAATAAATGCCGGGGGCGGGCTGTTCTCAGGGGCCTAGCTAATCGCAAAATCACCCGGCCTGTAACCCAGATCAGGATAGGCGGGTTTCATTGCGCTTAGCGTTTGTCGTACCAAATCGGTCACAATCGCTTTGCGTGTGCTGCGGCTGTCTGACGGGATGATATACCACGGGGCGTACGGTGTGCTGGTACGCTGTACCGCCGTTTCATAAGCGTCCATGAAGTCAGGCCACAGCGCGCGGTCGTCCAAATCGCCGGGGTTGAACTTCCAGCGCTTATGCGGCTCTTCCAATCGTTCGCGCAGGCGCTCGCCTTGGGTCTCGTGACTGATATGGAGCATACATTTCAGGATCGTCGTGCCGGACTCAACCAAGAGCTTTTCAAACGCATTGATCTGATCATAGCGCTGCTCAATCGTCTCTGCGCTGGCAAATTCACGGACTTTGACCACCAGTACATCCTCGTAATGGGAGCGGTTGAAGACTGTGATCTGCCCCGCCCCCGGTACGACATTATGCACGCGCCAGAGAAAATCGTGAGCGAGCTCTTGCTTGGTTGGTTTCTTAAAGGCGGCGACATTGACGTTGAGCGGCGGCGTGCGCGCAAAGATGGCCTCGGTTGTGCCATCCTTGCCGGACGTGTCCATGCCTTGCAGCACGATGAGAAGCTTGCGGTCCGCTTCGGCGTATAAGCGATGGGCGAGGTCCTGAATATCCTGCGCATCGTTTTTGGCGGCGTCCTTGGCCGCGGCTTTGTTTTCAAAAATATCGACGCGGGTTGGCCGGGTGGACAGATCAAAGGCCTCGCCGGGCGTGGCGCGATAGGGGCTGTCAGGTAGTACGGACAAAACTGTCTCCTTGGCGTGAGGGTGAAACTCCGCTAGCAGAGCTTATGCGTTTCGTCACGATCTCTGCCTTGGGTCTTTTGCTGATTGCCTGTGGCGGGAATGAAGGCCCGCCCGCTGACGCTATCGCTGACACTCCCGACATAGTGCCCAATTACCGCATCATTCCGGACGGTAGCCAGATCGTCGTTTCTGCCGAACAACAAGGGGAATTTTTTACGGGGCGTTTTGCCGAATTCGATGCCGTGATAAAGTTTGACGCAGATGATCTGGCAGGATCGCAAGTTATGGTCCGCATTCCGCTGTCCGGGCTTGATCTGGGTAGCGCAGATCGAAATGACGCCATTCCGTCCAAGACCTGGTTCAACATGGGACGGCATCCGATTGCGACGTTTGAAAGCGATCAGATTACACAGACAGCGACCGGTTATCAGGCCCAAGGCTCACTGACGATGAAAGGCCTTCGCCGTCCGGTTACACTCCCCTTCATTTTGGAAGACAGAGTGGGTCAAACCGTTATGCGCGGACAAGTCGATATTGACCGTACCGTGTGGAACCTCGGTGAAAGCCCGTGGGACACGGAAGAATATGTCAGCCATACCGTGTCGATTGACGTTACGGTCGTGGCGGAGCGGATGTAAGGTCTAGGGGTCAAACACATGTTTCGTCCCCGGCATTTATTGCCGGGGTCTTCTATCGGCCATTTCACAAGAAGAGCGCGGGCGACACTTATCCTCTTGTGAAGCCAGTTTCCAACAGGCCCCGGCAATAAATGCCGGGGACAGTGACCTTCTTAACCCGCTGGCCCCGTACTGACGGCGACCATGGCGGCGCGCAAAGTCCGCTCACCAATCGTAAAGCCTTGTTGCATCACCGCCGCGACGTGGCCTTTTTCAATCTCGGGATGCGGGATGTTGGCTACAGCCTGATGGACATTGGGATCAAATTTGCTGCCCACACCCGCGACCGTTTTCACCTTGTGACGCTCTAGCACGGACGTCAGCTCTTTTTCCGTCAGCTCAATGCCTTCGACGAGGTTACGCGCATTATCGCCCAGCTCTTCTTTGGCCTGACCGTCAATCGTATGCAAAGCGCGGGACAAATTATCATAAACGGATAGAACGTCGGCGGCGAATTTCTCCACGCCGTATAGCTTGGCGTTCTGGACCTCGCGCTCAGAGCGTTTGCGAATATTATCCGCTTCGGCGCGCACGCGCAGGGCCTGATCTTTCAGCGTGGCCAGTTCGGTTTCAAGCTCTGCAATACGCAGAGCGGAGGCGTCCTCTGTCGGGGCCTCGTCGTCTTCGGCCTCTATATCGGCGGGGGTGTCTTTATTGGCTTTCAGAAACTCATCTGCCGCCTTGTTTAAGTCCATTCCCTTTAAGGGCGAGGGTTCGCGTTTGCCAGTGCGGTCTTTTTGACCGTCCAGCTCGCGCGCAATTTCCGCCTCTAGGGCGTCCCATTCGTCCATATCTCCATTTGGCATATCTCCATTTGGCATATTCTTTTCACCTGCCATAATGTTGTCTCGTCTCTTCTTTATGGGCGCCGGTGCAGCGTTTCGCTGACCAGCTGCGCCGTAAGGTCCACCATTGGAATGACCCGACCATAATTCAGCCGAGTCGGTCCAATCACACCGAGCGCCCCAACTAGCCGACCTGCGCCGTCTCTGTAAGGGGCCACAACCACACTCGATTCAGATAATGAAAAAAGCGGGTTTTCCGTTCCAATAAAAATACGCACACCATCGGCCTGATCGGTTTGATCTAACAGATCGATCAGGGCTTCTTTGCGCTCCAAATCTTCAAAAAGCAGACGGAGGCGTTCCAGATCGGTTTGTGCGTCCAGATTTTCAAGCAGGCGCGCTTGTCCACGAATGATCAGCTTGCGGGTTTTCGCAGGCTCATCCGTCCAATCGGCCAGCCCCGTTTTGATCAAAGTCGCGGCGGCCTTGTCGATCGCGGTCCGGCCTGCATCAATTTCGGCCAAAATATCCGCCCGCGCCTCGGATAGGTTACGCCCGCGCAAACGTGCAGACAAAAAATTGCTCGCCATATCCAGACTGGCCGGTAGGACACCGTCAGGGCGCGGCAGCAGGCGGTTTTCCACGCGGCCATCCTCGCGCACCAGAACGGCCAGCATCCGCCCGTCATCAAGGTTTAAAAACTCAACATGGCGCAGGCGGCTTTCCGCGGCGTCTTCTGGCGCAAGCACAAGGCCCGCCCCGCCGGCCAGTCCTGCCATCAGCGTGGAGGCTTCGGCAAAGACAGCGTCCGGATCGCCGCCGCTCGCCGCAATTTGCGCTTCTAGCTCTTGGCGTTCTTTGGCAGAGACATCGCCGATTTCCAGCAATCCATCGACGTAAAGGCGAAGGCCGGCCTGCGTCGGTTGCCGTCCGGCGCTGACATGCGGACTTTCCAACAGGCCATGCCGGGTCAACTCCGCCATGACCGCACGGATAGAGGCAGGCGACAAATTGGATCCGGACAGGGCCAGCGTGCGCGACCCCACAGGCTGTCCCGTAGCCAGATAGGTCTGAACGACCGAGCCAAATATGGCCCGTGCCCGTGCATCTAGCGCAGACAGGGGGAATGCGCTCGCCATGTTCGTCGGGACAGTCATGCGGGACATTATTTGGGTTGGTTAAGACAGCCGTGCAAGTCCTTTAGCGTTTGGAAACGATGCGTTTTCAGGGGAGCAGGGCTCTTGCCTTTCTGAGTTGGCTCGCCCATCGCGAGGCCCAGACCGCAAAGATAACTTTCAAAGAGATTTTCCCATGACCGTTTCTCCCCCCATTCGTCCTGAAGGCCGCGCCCTTGATCAACTTCGCCCTTTATCGATTGAGGCCGGCGTGTCCCGTTATGCCGAAGGGTCCTGTCTGATCCGGTTTGGTCACACGCATGTTTTGGTGACGGCCAGTGTGGATGAAAATGTGCCCCGCTGGATGAAAGGCAAGGGCCGCGGCTGGGTAACGGGCGAATATGGCATGCTTCCGCGATCCACCCATACGCGCAATAACCGCGAAGCCGCGCGCGGTAAGCAGGGTGGGCGGACCGTGGAAATCCAACGCCTGATCGGGCGGTCTTTGCGCTCCGTCGTTGATCTTGAAGCGTTAGGTGAACGCCAAATCGTGATCGATTGCGACGTGATGCAGGCTGATGGCGGGACGCGGACCGCGTCGATTTCCGGCGCGTGGGTCGCGCTCTATCAGGCCTGCGCCAAGCTTGTCGCGGACGGACTGATTGAAACCAATCCGGTTCGCTTCCCCATGGCGGCGGTCAGCTGCGGCGTGGTTGATGGAACCTGTCGTCTTGATCTTGAATATATTGAAGATTCTGCCGCGCAAGCCGACGCCAATTTTGTCCTGACAGCCGATGGCGGGATTATCGAAGTCCAAGCCACGGCTGAAGGCGATCCGTTCAGCGCGGAAGAAATGGCAGAGCTGACGCGACTGGCCAAGATCGGCGTGGGGGAGATCTGCAAAGCGCAGGCGGCAGCGTTGGGGCTTTGAGGGGGTAGAAAATCAAGGTCGGTCTAAAGCAAACTAACCTCTGTCCTTAGCAGACCAAAACCCGTCTCCGTCAAAACCAACGCCCGTCCCCGGCATTTATTGCCGGGGTCTG
>CAZSUW010000064.1:5174-13627 GCA_964610115.1 uncultured Algimonas sp. | reverse complement strand
CGCAGGTCGATCACTTCCGCGTCGATCCCCTCACCCGCCAGCGTTTCCGCCGCTTCGAGCGCGAATTTCACCATGCGGGAATGGGCGACGATCGTCACATCAGAGCCTTCACGGCGCACTTTCGCTTTACCGATCGGGATCAGGAAATCATCCATATCCGGCACGTCATAACTCTCGCCGTAGAGCAGTTCATGCTCGAGGAAGACAACAGGGTTCGGATCGCGGATCGCAGCTTTGAGCAAGCCCTTCGCATCCGCACTGTCATAAGGCGCGATGACTTTTAGGCCCGGCACATGGGCGTACCAGGCCGAGAAGTCCTGGCTGTGCTGCGCACCCACGCGGCTGGCCGCGCCATTTGGGCCGCGAAAGACGATGGGGCAACGCATCTGCCCGCCGGACATATAGAGGGTCTTCGCCGCGGAATTAATAATATGATCAATGGCTTGGAGGGCGAAGTTGAACGTCATGAACTCAACAATCGGCTTAAGCCCGCCAAAGGCAGCGCCAACGCCGATCCCGGCAAAGCCATATTCCGTGATCGGCGTATCGACGACACGCTTAGCGCCAAATTCCTGCAGCAGCTCGCGGGTGACTTTATAGGCCCCCTGATATTCCGCGACCTCTTCACCCATGACGAAGACGGTTTCATCCCGCCGCATTTCTTCGGCCATGGCGTCCCGCAGCGCGTCGCGCACCGTCGTCTCAACCATTTTGATATTGGTCGGGATATCGGGATCCTTCGCGGCAGGTTTTGCCGCTGGGGCCGTTGTTTGTGCTGGCGTAGGCTGTTGAGTCGGCTCCGGCGTAGCGGCGGCAGGCGCAGCAGCTGGGGCGGATAAAGCTGACGCGTCTTCGCCGTCTTCCAGCAGTTGCGCGATCACCGCGCCGACCTTCACGCCTTCACTGCCTTCCGCGACCAGCAACTTGCCAATGGTACCTTCGTCAACGGCCTCGACTTCCATCGTCGCCTTGTCGGTTTCAATTTCCGCGATGACATCGCCAGAGGTCACGCTATCGCCTTCTTTGACGAGCCATTTGGCGAGCGTCCCCTCCTCCATCGTCGGAGAGAGGGCGGGCATTTGAATATCGATGGCCATTAGGCAACGAGCTCCCAGAAAATCATAATGATACCGACAATGCTGACGGCCCAAGCCACGGTCCGAAGCACCGGCACGCCAAACCAATAAAGCGGCGCAAAGGCCAGACGGCCATAGAAAAACAAAGCCGCGCCCAGCGCCGTTGTCGCGCTAAACGCATTCAGATACGCCGCCGTCAGGATTAACGGCACAAACATGATCATGCTTTCCGTCATATTGGCCTGGGCGCGCTTTGTGCGTCCGTGAAAGGGCGTCAGACCGCCCGCTGGCATGGCGTCACGCGGGCCAAGCAATTCTTTCACAGAGGTCTTGCGCGATAAGACAGCGCCAACCGCCTGCATCAGGATCATAAATCCGTAGAGGCCAACGGCGGATAGCAGATAAGCAATTTCGGTGGGCATTAGGCGCAATCCTTTCGGCCCATCGGTGGCGACATGGGTTGACCGCATTCATCGAACGGCAGGGCGAACGAAAACGCCTCTGGCGATGGTCCGTTAGCGCGGATCATGTCCAGCTTTTCCCGCGCTTCGTCCAGATTAGGGATATGCCCCTCTTTCACCCACCACAGCACCATATGCGTTTTCGGCATGGGTTCGAACCAATCATCCTTACCCCGCATGACCTTGGCATGGGCGGTTTGATAGACAAAGGCGTATAGAGCCTCGACGCTGTCCCAAAGGCTCATATTGACCAGCGTCATCGGGCCGTGCCCCTCCATGCGGAGAGACAAAGCCCCATCTTCCGGCCCGTCATCGGCAAGACGCCAGACAAAGCCGGGCGCGCGGTCGGCCAGCGCATTGATCGCGTCAATCCGACCGGTGAAACCAGCCATCTCCGGCTGATCCGTCTCGAACTTCGCGTCCGCGATATTAAGCTGGGCGAGGTGCAAGCCTCTACGCCTCCGCCTCGATCAGCACATCCGTCCAAAGCTCACTCGGATCGGGTTCTGGGCTTTCAATGGCGAAGTCGGCCGCTTCCTTTACATGCGCTTTGATGTCCTTGTCGATGTCTTTCAGATCATCTTCAGAGGCCCACTTTTCTTTCAGCAGACGTTTTTTCACGGCCTCAATCGGGTCGCGCGTGTCGCGAGTCTCTTTGACCTCATCGCGCGAACGATATTTTGCCGGGTCGGACATAGAGTGGCCGCGATAGCGGTAGGTTTTCATCTCTAAGATCATCGGCCCCTTGCCAGTCCGCGCATGATCGATCGCCATTTGCGCCATATCGCGCACTTCCAGCACGTCCATACCGTCCACCAAATGGCCTTCAATTTCGAAGCTGATTCCGCGCTTGAAAAGCTCGGTCTCGGCCGAGGCGCGCTGTACGCTCGTGCCCATGGCGTATTGGTTGTTCTCAATGACAAAAACGACCGGCAGATCCCAGAGCTTAGCCATATTAAAGGCCTCATAAACCTGGCCTTGATTGGACGCACCGTCGCCGAAGAAAGCGAGGCTGACCGCGCCGTTTTCCGTATATTTATTCGCAAAACCGAGCCCGGCCCCAATCGGGACCTGCGCACCGACAATGCCGTGACCGCCATAAAACTTCTTCTCGGTCGAGAACATGTGCATGGAGCCGCCCTTGCCGCGACTATACCCCGTCGCACGGCCCGTCAGTTCGGCCATGACGCCCTTGGCCGTCATATCCAGCGCCAGCATATGTCCGTGATCGCGATAGCCCGTGACCATTTGATCGCCGTCTTTCATCGCGGCTTTACAACCTGTCACAACGGCTTCCTGACCAATATAGAGGTGACAGAAGCCTGCAATCTGCCCCATGCCGTAAAGCTGGCCCGCGCGCTCTTCAAAACGGCGAATGAGCAGCATGTCGCGGTAATAACCCAAGAGCTCATCCGCACTTGTCTTACGGGCTTTGGATTTCGACGCAGTTTTGCGTTTTGTGGCCATAATGCACTCCGACAGCGCTGTCAGCCTATTGGTATGACCGATCCGGCGCGCTTTTTGTGTCTTTACGAACGGCGCTTGTTGACAGGCTGGGCTTAAGGGTCAAGCCAAATCGTGATTTCGCCGGGCTTGGCTACATATAGCGTACGCCGGGCCTCAATGTCGAGAGTGTCGAGGTCTAAAGATTGCGCAGAAAGACGGTCGACTGCACTCTGAAGCTCCATACGATGGGCCTCTAGGGCGGCGAGCTCGGCCGTGAGTCGGTCGGACCGATTTTGATGGGACCACCACTGGCTTAGACCTTGACTGCCCGACACAGCGTGAAACCCGATATAGGCATACAAAGCCAGTAGCGCGAATACGGGGGCGCGACGTCGCAACTCCAAGCGTGAAAACCGCGGGTTGAATGTCAAACGAAGCGTGCGCATGCCATCGCTGACATGCACAATCCATAGTTAGCCGTCAGTTAAGACAGGACGGATTTGATGCCTATTTCAGGATAGAACGCCCCGCATAGACCGCCATATCACCCAGCTGCTCTTCGATACGCAGCAGCTGGTTATATTTGGCCAACCGATCGGAGCGCGCAAGGCTGCCCGTCTTGATCTGTCCGCAATTCGTCGCCACGGCCAGATCGGCAATGGTCGTATCGGACGTTTCGCCAGAACGGTGGCTCATCACGGCCGTAAAGCCTGCGCGGTGCGCCATATTCACAGCATCCATCGTCTCGGACAGCGTGCCGATCTGATTGACTTTCACCAGAATTGAATTCGCCGCCGCTTTTTCAATCCCATCCGCTAGCCGCTTTGGATTGGTCACAAAGAGATCGTCGCCAACGAGTTGGACTTTATCGCCAATCTTCGCTTGCAGCGCGACCCAGCCGTCCCAATCATCTTCGGCCATGCCATCTTCTATCGAAATGATAGGATAGTCTTCTGTCAGTTTCGCGAGATAATCGACGAATTCTGTCGATGACAGGCTTTTACCCTCACCTTTCAGCTCATATTTTCCCTTTTCGAAAAACTCGGTCGAGGCCACGTCGAGCGCCAGGAAAACATCTTCGCCCGCTTTATAGCCCGCCGCGTCAATGGCGGAGAGGATATAGTCCAGCGCATCGCGCGTGCCGGACAGGTTCGGCGCAAAACCACCCTCATCGCCGACATTCGTATTGTGACCATCGGCTTTGAGTTTCTTTTTCAGCGCGTGAAAGATCTCTGCGCCGCAGCGCAAGGCTTCGGAAAAGCTCTCCGCGCCCACGGGCATGACCATGAATTCCTGCACATCGATGGGGTTATCCGCATGCTCGCCCCCATTGATGATATTCATCATCGGTACGGGTAGGATATGGGCGTGTGTGCCGCCAACATAACGGTAAAGCGGAACGTGCTGACTATCCGCCACGGCTTTGGCAAGGGCGAGTGAAACGCCGAGCGTCGCATTGGCCCCAAGGCGCGCTTTATTGTCTGTGCCGTCGAGTTCGATCAGAATTTGGTCAATTCCGCGTTGGTTCTCCGCATTCAGACCGTAGAGCGTGTCCGCAATTTCTTGGTTAATGTTCAGAACGGCCTGGCGAACCCCTTTGCCGAGATAGCGATCTTTTTCGCCGTCGCGTAACTCGACCGCTTCATGCGCGCCTGTTGATGCCCCCGAAGGAACGGCCGCGCGGCCGAAGCCCCCATCAGAGAGCGTGACTTCACACTCGAGGGTGGGGTTTCCCCGGCTGTCTAAAATTTCGCGGGCGTGGATGTGCTCTATTGTAATCATGCGCGCCCGCTATGTCCGTGCCTGCGACAAGTCAACCATTTGCAGAAAAACAAACAAAAAAGCCGCCCTGAAAGGCGGCTTTTCAAAACGGGTATGTCGCGCAATTACGCTTTGGGCTCCAGCACCTGACGACCGCGATATTTACCGCTCTTCAGGTCAATGTGGTGCGGACGGCGCAGCTCGCCGCTATCCTGATCTTCGACATAGGTCGGGTTGTTCAGGCGATCATGTGCACGGCGCATACCGCGGCGTGAATTGCTGATCTTACTCTTAGGGACCGCCATGGTCACCTCCATAATCTCAAAAGTAAAAGCGGCCCTACACGGGAAGGCCGCCTGCATCGGCGCGCCTTTACCGACTCGGCCCAACAGACGCAAGCCTTATGACCAGTCCCGCACACGCCCGCGCAGCGCCTTGATTTCGCTACGGCGTTTCTGCGCTTTGACCGCCCGTCGTGTCGCGGATCGGGAGGGCTGCGTGCGGAGGCGCGGTGATCGGCGATGCAGAGCCTTCCTAATCAATGTCGCAAGACGACGGCGCGCTTCGTCCAGGTTACGGTGATAACTTCGGTGCGTATCGCACTGAATAACGATGGCGCGCTGCTTGGGGCTAATGCGTTGATCGGAATGGGCCAGAAGACGATCGCGCAATCCGTCCGGCCAGCCAAACGCATCGACATAGGCGCGTAACACGCAAGCGCTATTGGTTTTATTGACCGACTGCCCACCCGGCCCAGACGCTTTCACGGCATCCGCCGCAAGCGCGCTGCCGGGAACACTCAGCCCTGTTTTGACAAATAGGTCTTCCATCGCGACCCATAACGCATATTTCCGCGGCAAAGAATAGTGCGCGCGACAATCGGCGTTTTCATAATGACAGTTGTCGTTTTGGGGGTTAACGAGTGCGCTATGAAAAAACTTGCCCTTCTTCTCTTTGCCTCCACTGTTGCGCTCGCCGGATGTTCCGACACGGTTTTGCCGACGAATAATAGCGATGCGAGCGCAGACGCCCTCCCCCAGCTCGAATTTGAAAAATTCACGCTCGACAACGGGCTAGACGTCATTTTCCACGTTGACCGTTCTGACCCGATCGTTGCCATTAATCTGGCTGTGCATGTCGGCTCAGGTCGGGAGCTTCCGGGTAAGACGGGCTTTGCGCATTTGTTCGAGCATCTCTTGTTCTTGGACTCTGAAAACCTCGGCTATGGCGGTTTGGACGAGATGAATACGCGGATTGGCGGCGAAGGCACGAATGGCTTCACCACGACCGATATGACGCAATATTTCCAAGCCGTACCAAAGGACGCGCTGGAAAAGATCATCTGGGCCGAAGCCGATAAGCTGGGCTGGTTTATCAATACGGTGAACCAGAATGTCATCGACCGCGAAAAGCAGGTCGTGAAAAACGAAAAGCGCCAGCGCGTCGACAATCAACCTTACGGCCATAATTTCTATGTCATCGGCAAAGCGATCTACCCCGAGGGTCATCCCTATAATCACCAGGTGATCGGCAGCCTCGAAGATCTAGAAAACGCGACCTTACAAGACACGAAGGATTTCTTCGCGCAGTGGTATCGCCCTGACAACGTGACCGTCACGATTACGGGCGATTTCGATGTGGCTGAAGCAAAAGCCATGGTCGAGAAATATTTTGGCGAAATTCCGGCCGGGGCCGAACCCACACCAAAAACAGTGGCCGAGCCCGCCTCACTGGACGCGACGAAAAGCTTCATCCACGAAGATAATTTCGCCAAGGTTCCTCAGCTGACCATGGTCTGGCCCAGCGTGGCGGAATATCACCCGGATAGTTACGCGCTCAACGTCCTGACCACCTATCTCACACAAGGTAAACAAGCGCCTTTCAATGAGGTGATGATTGACGAAATGCAGCTTACCACAGGAGTGGGCGCGTTTAATTACACGAAAGAGCTTGCCGGTGAGACCTATTTGTTTGTTAGCCCCAAAGCGGGCGAGGATATTGACGGACTGATTCCGGGTATCGAAGCCGCCTTTGCGCGTTTTGAAGCCAACGGTATTCCTGAAACGGCGCTAGAGCGCATTAAGACAGAGGCCGAAGTCGCGGTTTATGACGAAGTGCAAAGCGCGCTCGGCAAGGCGATTGCGCTGGGCGAATATAATCTCTTCCGCGACGATCCTGGCTATCTGGATGATGATATCCGCGCGCTGCGCGCCGTTACGGCAGCAGACGTGATGGACGTTTATAATCGCTACATTAAAGACCAACCCTATGTGGCGACCAGCTTCGTGCCGAAAGGCTCACCTGAACTCGGGCTGGAAGGCGCGGTCACGGCTGAAGTCGTTGAAGAAGTCGTCATTCAAGGCGCAGAAGCGGACGTTCCATACGATCCGGATGCGCGGATTTTCGAGCCAACCCCCTCTAGCTTTGATCGAACAGTCGAACCCCCCTTTGGCGATCCTTACACGCCGCCATCACCAACCATCTGGCGGGCGGAAACGGATAACGGCATAAGCGTCGTTGGCATTCAATCCGACGAAGTGCCTCTCATCGAATTCTCGCTCGACATTGACGCGGGTAAAAATCGCGCCAGTGCCGACACCCCTGGAGTCGCTGCCCTGATGGGGGATCTGATGCTCAAAGGTGCCGGCGATATGGATACAGCCGCATTGGAAGAGGCCCTCGGGAATTTGGGATCCAGCCTGACTGTGGTCACGGGCAATCGCTATACGACGATACGCGGGAAGACATTGGCGCGTAATCTGAACGCGACTTTGGCGATCCTTGATGACGTCATTGCCCGCCCAGCCTTTGACGCGGCAGAGTTTGAAACCCTGCGGGAGCGCTATGCCCAAAATGCGGTGGCGCAGCAGGCCAATCCGAACTTCCTCGCCTCTGTCGCCTCGGCCCAACTGACCTATCCCGCGGACAGCGCTTTGTCGGTCGCCGGCAGCGGAACAGAGGCACAAGTCCGCGCAATCACGCTGGAAGATGTAAAAGCGTTTTACACGAATTATTTCGATCTCTCGACCGCCACGCTCAACATTGTCGGGGCCTATGATGAAGGCGCGGTGTTAGAGGCTTTCGGCGCTTTGGAAGACCCGGTTGAGGGGGACCTCACGCCTAAGTCGCGCCCCGCGATGACGCCAGTCGATGAGACGGTTATCTACTTCAAGGACTTCCCCGATGCGAAGCAATCCGTCATCCGGATGAGCCGCCCGGCCCTGCCGTCCAGCGCGCCCGCTTATGCGCAGCTTGATGCGCTCAACTTTCCGCTTGGGGCGATTTACACGTCCAAGCTGATGACGGAACTCCGCGTCAATAAAGGCTATACCTACGGTATCCGGTCGAGCGCGTCTGGCGATGTGGATATGGGCAGCTTTGGCGTCGGGACGTCTGTTCGCACGAACGCCACGCTGGAAAGCCTTGAAATCATTCGAGATATTGTTGGTGCACATGGGCGTAACATGTCCGAAGAGGAACTGGCGGCCATGAAAGACGCGCTTTTACGCGGACAAGCGCTCAAGACGGAAACGCTTGGCGATAAATTGCGGCTGGCTCAAGACATTAGCCGAAACGGCCTGCCGGATGATACGCGCGCCCAAGAGATGGCCCGCATTCAAGCCATGACGGTAGAAGAGGCTGAAAACCTCGCCAACGCCTTTATGACACCGGATGCTATGCGGATAATCGTCGTCGGTGACGCCGCCAC
>CAZSUW010000064.1:0-5074 GCA_964610115.1 uncultured Algimonas sp. | reverse complement strand
TTTAAAGTGTTTCACGTGAAACAGGGGATTGATTTCGCTTGGCGCTAGAGCTGATCAATCACCGCTAACATGGCATCAAGGGCATCGCCGCCTAATTGTGCGCAACGGTCCGGGCTCCATCCAAAGGTCGCATCAGGCGCATTCGCATTGTCCTTAAACGGCATTTCCAACGTCATGGAGAGGCACTCATAGCGCTTTGCAGTCTGCGTGGTGCACATGCTCATATTGGCTTTTCCGGACGCGGATTTGGGATAACCGACCTCGGTCTGGAAATCAGGACTTGCGGCGACATAAGCGGCCAAAAAGGTATCCAAATCTGCCTGTTGTTTATCTGTATGCCCGGGAATACCTTCCGCGCCGGCGATAAAATTATAGGGTAGCGCCTCATCGCCATGCACGTCGAGGCAAAGCACCGGCGGCGTCGTGTCCATCGCATTGCGCACATGAAAAACTTCGGGACTACGGTCCATGGTCGGGTTTTCCCATTCCCGGTTCAAATTCGCGCCCGCCGCATTGGTGCGCAAGTGCCCACGAAAGGACCCATCTGGGTTCATATTCGGCACGATCTTAAAGGTCGCTTTTTCCCGTAAGGAAAGCGCAACCTCATCGTCAGGGTCCGTGAGGCGCGCAATGAAGCCTTCCATCCACCATTCGGCCATGCTCTCGCCCGGATGTTGGCGAGCAATGACCCAATGCGTCTTTGACCCCGTCCCGATCGTCAAGCAATCAAGGTCCCGCCCATCCAGCGTCTGACCCAAAACCTCAAGCGAGACTCCGTCATGCGCGAGCGCATCCGCGATGAGGTGAGCGTGCCGGTCTAAAGTATAGGGTGCGAAATAGGCGAAATACACACTGTCTGACGTCGGCGTGTGCTCAATCACAAGTGCCCCGTCGACCAAGGTCGTTGCGTCGACGCGGGGCCAGTTTTCCAAGTCATCACTATAGCACGCGCGATAATCCTCAAAGCCTTTGGGATAAGCCGCCCCGCCCGCATTTTCTATGACCAAGCGAAGCGACACGCCTTTCGCGCCTGTGACCCGGAAATGGAACCATTGATAAAAATCGCTCTGCGCGTCTTGGCGAATACGCAGTCGAATGTTCTGCGGGTCTTCGGCCGCAATGACGTCAATATTTCCGGAATCAAAAGCGGCATTAATTTGAAAGGACATTCTTTTCCTACTGAAAATCGATCGGCGCATCTGCCGCGGCTTGAATAATCGCGGGCAAGTCATCTGCATGAAGACCCCGCCAGAAAACACGCCATGGACCGCTTTGCTGCATGCCATCGCACATTTTCAGATACCATCCATTGAAAGGATTTTCAGAACGTGAACGCCAAAAGAATTTTGGGATATCTTCGCAAATCGCCTCCCACACATCCCGCGCCAGGCCTTCGCCCCTGGCTTCTGGCACAACCCAAAATTTTGATAGGTAAACCTGATCCGCTTTGGTGGTAAAAATCGCGCCCGCCCGATAATCGGCTTCTAAAAATGCCCGCCGGATGGGCTGCGTCATAACCTCAGGATTTAGAGCTCTCCCAAAGGCGTTTGAAATAGACCGGGCCAAAGCGGGATTATCTGGCAAATGATCGACGACCCGAATGTCGGCCCCTTTCCGAATAAGTGTCCCTGAGCCTTTCGCCGTAAAAAGCTCTGAGAGCAGATTTAATGGCGAGGCCAAAACATAGGCACGACGGCCCTCGCTCGATTCCAGTTCGACCCGCTGTACCATGCGCAAAAACGCGGCCTGACCCTCAGATAGTTGTCCGTCTTCAATAAGAGGCCCAACTTCGGACAGGCGCAGATTACGCCGGCGTTCACCGGCGAAGGCAATACCGCCACTGGGCTGTAAAGAGACGATTTTGGCCGGACGTAAATCAGACACCAATTTCGGCAAGTTTACCGGCCCGCGCCGTTCAGTCATTTCCAAGATCGGAATATCATTAGCCGCTGTACGCCTTTTTAGCTCTGCCACTAATCCATAGCTCGCCGTATTTAGCTTCGTGCTTTTCACACCGGAACTATCAAGGTCGCGCTTCAGCCGTTGCGCCTGAAATTTGATAGCGGTCCGATCCCCATCCAGCGCGCCGATCAGAAGAATTGGGGAAAGCTGCAAGTTAGAGAGGATTTGCAAAGCCGCCGTTAGCGCTTCCAGCAACGGGTTCTTCAGCACACGCGGATCCAGCAAAATCAGCGCAAAGCGTTCAGGGTCATCTTTCGCGAACAGCTCTGCATAAAACTGCGCTTCCTGCGTCGCGCCGATCGCGGATAAGGACGACAAGACCGTTTGGCGCATCGAACTCACGACAAGGCCCCTGACAGCGCCGCACCATAGCGCGCTTGTGCTTGTTCTAGCTGCACGATCTCCACGTATTCATCGGGGCGATGCGCCTGTTCCAAATTGCCGGGACCATAGACGACGGTGTTGATTCCCGCCTGGCTCATCATCGCGGCTTCGGTCCAATAGGGCAGATCGACGATGGGCTCGTCAGTGAAGACCGTCTTAAAAACAGATGGGTCATGGCTTTGAAACGGCTCAAACGCGACGATCGTGTCCATCTCCACATCCTCGGACACGGTGGATGCCAAAGCCGCAACATCGCGCGCGCGTTTTTTCACATCGTCCCCCGGCGGCGGGCGCATGGACAGCCAAGCGGTCGAAAGTGTCGGCACCACATTATAGGCCCCGTCAGACGTTACATCACCCACATTCACGCAAAGACCTTGGAACGGGGCCTGGCCAAAGCTGAGGTGATCGCGCTTATATTTACCCAGTTTGGCGCAAAATTCTGTCGCCCGAAGCAAAGGCGGCTCTAACGTATCGGCCAAGCTACTATGACCGCCCGGACCTCTAAAGGTCGCGGTCATGGCCAGCATACCGCGATGCGCCCGCCCAACCCGGCAAGAGGTTGGCTCGCAGACAATGGCGCGCTTTATACCGTGTAGATGCCCGCGCGCGATAATGGCCGGCATGATTTCTGAGCCATGTTCCTCATCGCCAGAAAACAGCACGGCAACGTCTTTGGGTTTCACATGCTGCAGTGCGCCCAAAATCGCGGCGGCGGCGCCTTTAATATCTGACGTTCCGAGGCCGTAAGCTCGCCCGTCTTTCTCAACGAGAGTGAGAGGATCAGCCGACCACCCCTCCCCGCTCGGCACGGTATCAATATGCACATTCAGCACGACTTTGGGATCGCCCCATTTCGCGAGCACGAAGGCGCTGTCCGGTTTAGCGCGCGACCGCGCCACAGTTTCGACGATCAAGGCATCCGGCTGATGAACGGAGAATTGCTCGGCCAGCCAGTTTACACAGGCAACCTCGTCCCCTGTGCCATTGCGCGTATCAAAGGCGACCAGCGACCGTAGAATGTCGAGCGTGTCTTTCACGCCTCAAGCGATACAAATGCGCATCTCCCCCCGCAACCATTCTTCACGGCTCAGGATCGCCCAAGCTCACCCAAACCGCGCTTTTTCATTGAAAGCGACACGTGAAACGCCCATATATCAATGGCTGGCTTGCCAGCTATGACGATAAACGCGCCTGTAATAAGCGGACTGGACCCGGGGGCGGTACCCGGCGGCTCCACCACAAGCGCTCATTCCGGTGAGCACTTCTGATGGGGCCGAAATAGGATCGACAGACGTCTAAAGAGGTTAGCTTTCGTTCGCGTGGGTACCGTTAAATGCCCAACTATAGTAATTGCAAATGACAATTATGCTGAGGATTTTGCCCTGGCTGCGTAAGCAGTCCGGATAATTTCCGAACTTAACTCCTAAGGCATCAGCGCTTTAGGCGGGCTTCGTAGGGTAGCTGGCAACAGAAACCCTACACTTTTTCTCTTCTCAACGACTTTCGACAAACTTCTCAGTGGAGATGTACTTGGGAGACCTTTAACGGTTTACCGTTATGCTAAGCCAATGAAGAGTTTCATCGAACGCACTGGTCCAACCATCTTAGCCCTCAGCGGTATGGCTGCTATCGCAACACTTCTTATGGCGCTTACAATTCTTGGTCTATTAGGCGCAAGAGGAACGCTGACTGACCCCGACTTAGGCGGGTTTTTCTTTAGATATGCCTTTAGCTTCACCGGAACAAGTTTCGTGGTCTTCTTTCTATCATTGGTTCTGGCTCTCATCGTTGGATCAACCCTCACCGCGTTTTGGAAAATGCATGTCTCTAGACGGTTTGCTTTCGGGGCCGTTTTGCTACTCATCTGGTCAGCATATAATGCCATCATAGCTTTGCCTGACGAGGAATTTGGAGGCTTGGCGATTTACAGCTTTATGTTTCACCTCAGCATTCTAACCCTAACCTATTTCGCCTTGCGCCGATTACGCCCGTAGACCTAACCCACCCGCTCCAACCGCGCGGGAACCCCGCCTTCCGGCCGGAGCGTGACCGTCATCAGCGGCCTCGGATAGACGCTATCGGATATGATCACATCGTAATCCCGTGCCAGCGTACCGAGCACCATGACGGCTTCCATCGTGGCGAACGCCGCGCCGACGCAGATACGCGGGCCGGCCCCAAATGGCATATAGGGCGCGCCTTTGCCTTTCAGCGACGGGTCCCGCAGAAACCGGTCAGGATCAAAGAGTAGCGGATCGTCCCAAAGGCGCTCTGTCCGCTGCATGACATAATTGTTGAGGATCACCGCCTCGCCGGGTTCCAGCGTGCGCCCCAACACCTCCACCGTTTCTTGCGGCTCGCGATTGAGCAGCGGCGCGGGCGGGAAAAGCCGCATGGTTTCATCAATCACGGCCTGCGTGAACGGTAATTGCGTCAAATGCTCATATTGGATCGGTCCGTCACCCACGACAGACTTCACCTCCTCTCGCACCCGCTCCAGCGTTGGGCGATGGCGACCGATCAGATAGAGCGCCCATGTCAGCGTCAGCGCCGTCGTCTCATGTCCCGCGATAAAAAAACCGATCAGATTATCGCGGCGTTCCCGTTGCGATAGATTTTCCGCCCCGATCAAAAGCCCGACCAGATCATCGGCTGGATGGGCCGTGCGTTCCGCGATTAGGGCATCAGCGGCGCGCTTCAGCCTTTTCAACGCCGCAGAGCCGCT
>CAZSUW010000063.1:11115-13651 GCA_964610115.1 uncultured Algimonas sp. | reverse complement strand
CGCCATAGTCAGCGCTGATTGTCGCGCGGCAATCGCTAATCGCTTCGCCCACCATTGAGACGCCGTCGGTCCGCATATAGGTGATCAGGCCGACCGTCTCTGAGCCGATATTGATCCCTTCATAGAGCTTTTGCGCCGTCTGCATGGTGCGGGTGGCGGAAAAGCCGAGCTTGCGGCTGGCTTCTTGTTGCATTGTCGAGGTCGTAAACGGCGGTTGCGGATTGCGCGTGACGGGCTTGGCTTCGACCGAGGTAATGGACAGTGAGGCGGCTTTGACGGCCGCTTCGGCAGCACGCGCCTTGGTTTCATTATCGAGGCTGAATTTGTCCAACTTCTCGCCGTCGAGGCGCACGAGGTTTGCGGAAAAAGCGCCAGAGGCCGTTTCCATGTCCGCGCCGACGGACCAATATTCGCGGGGATTGAATTGCTCGATCTCAGTTTCGCGTTCACTGATCAGGCGCAGGGCGACGGACTGTACGCGACCGGCCGAGCGCGCGCCGGGCAGTTTGCGCCACAGCACGGGCGAGAGCGTGAAGCCGACAAGGTAGTCCAGCGCGCGGCGCGCGAGATAAGCGTCGACCAGCTCTTGATCCAGCTCACGCGGATTGGCGATCGCGTCGAGGACGTTATTCTTTGTGATCGCGTTAAAGACGACCCGCTCAACCGGTTTGTCTTTCAGCAGCTTCTTTTTGCCGAGAACATCGAGCAAGTGCCAGCTAATGGCTTCGCCTTCGCGGTCCGGGTCAGTCGCGAGGATCAGCTTGTCCGCCCCCTTCAGGGCGTCGGCAATGTCTTTGATCCGCTTTTTAGAGCGCGTATCGACGCTCCAGCTCATGGCAAATTCATTGTCGGGATCGACGGAGCCGTTCTTGGAGGGAAGATCGCGCACATGGCCGAAACTGGCGAGGACTTTATAATCCTTGCCGAGATATTTCTCGATGGTTTTGGCTTTGGCCGGGGACTCGACAATGACGAGGTTCATAGCGCTCCAAAGGGGTCAAGGGCGGTACGGGCGAGCCCGAACACCGTGAAGGGTAATGCGGCGCGCATGTGGGCGAGACGACGCGCCCTGTCAATGTGAGCCCTCAGATGAGGCTGATGCGGCCATCCACTTCGACCGCGATTTCGCCGTTAAGTTCCATTTCTAGCAAGGCCGCCGCCGCGACCGCATAGGGCAGGCCCGTCGCCCGAATCAGGTCATCGCGTGCCGTCGGCGTATAGCTCGCCGCGTGTCCGAGGGCTGTCTTAGCGCGTTCAACATCCCGTTCAGTCAGGTCGGGATTAAAATCAGGGCTGTCAAAGCGCTCAGCGTCTTCGAAAAGCTGGCCTTGCGGGGCAGGGCGGCTCGCATTTTCCAGCACATGGATGACGTCCTGGGCGCTTTCGATTAAAGCCGCCCCTTGGCGAATAAGGCGGTTGCAGCCCTTAGTGCGCGGGTCGAGGGGGCTACCGGGGGCGGCCATGACTTCGCGGTTTTGCTCCAAAGCATAACGCGCCGTGATCAGCGTGCCGGATCGTTCCGCCGCCTCAATGACAACCACGCCAAGGCTAAGGCCTGAAATCAGCCGATTGCGGCGCGGAAAGTCACGAGCGGTCGCACGGTAGCCCAGCGGGTTTTCGCTTATGAGTAAGCCCTGCTCGCGCATGATCAGGTGAAGCTCTTCATTCTGACGTGGATAGATGTGATCAACCCCACCGCCGAGCACGCCGATCGTGCCGGAAGAGAGCGCAGCCCGATGGGCCGCCGCATCAATCCCGCGCGCCAGACCAGAGACGACAACCATCCCGGCGTCTCCCAAATCTGCGGCGAGTTGGGCGGCAAATTTCTCTCCCACAGCTGAGCAGTTTCTCGACCCAACAAGCGCAATACAGGGCTTATTGGCGAGATCGGCTTGACCCCAGAGGCTGATGATAGGCGGGGCGGGGTCTAGCACGCGCAAAAGACGCGGAAAGTCAGGCTCGACCGCGCACACTATGCGCACGCCCAGCGCCTCAGACGCCTCCATTTCGGCTTCGACTTGTTCATGTGTGGACGGGCTGACTGATTTATCCCGGATCATGCGGGGCAGGGCGGCTAGCGCGGCCTCTGCCGTGCCGAAGCGATGTAAAAGCTGCCAAAAGGCGACGGGTCCAACAGTGCGGGTGCGATATAGGCGCAGCCAGTCGCGCCGCTCTGCAAAGCTAAGGGCGTGGGGTGTCACTACCCTTTCTGGCCAATCTTGGATTCTGTGCCCGCTTTCAGGCGACCGATATTTTCGCGGTGCCGCCAGACGATAAGCGCGGTCATAAAGCCAACCATGGCGGTCGCTTGCCACGGAAAGAAGATCGCGCAGACGGCTGTGGAAAAAGCGGCGGCACAGAGCGCGGCGGCCGAGCTATATTTGCTGGTAAAGGCGACGAGCAGCCATGTCCCCGCTGCGACCAACCCAATCGGCCAGATCAGGCCGAGCAGGGAACCGAAAAATGTCGCCACGCCTTTCCCGCCTTTGAATTTCAGCCAGACAGGATAGCAATGACCGAACAGAGCCGCCGCAGC
>CAZSUW010000063.1:8914-11015 GCA_964610115.1 uncultured Algimonas sp. | reverse complement strand
AGTCCCAATCCTTGCGTTGCAAGACGGCTAAAACCTCGCCCGTTTCACCGTAAAGTGTCAGGCTTAAATGATTGGCCTCGGCGGCGCGCACCTCTGATAGCAAATCAAAGAAGTCCCGTTCCGCCTGCATGGTCGGGCCGATACAGGCCTTTTTTGTACTGGCAAGCGGACCGAAAGTCAGGCGACGCCCCTCTTGGGTAAAGCTGCCGAAGAAATTATTGCACCCGCCAGAGCCATTGACTTCGCCATTCGTCTTAAAGGCGACAAAGCGATCGTCTTCCGCAAAGCCCCACTCTGTGCCGACCAATGTGTTGAGCGGGCGCTGTTTCGCCTCGCTTAGTGCGCGTTGACAGGCCGCCAACACACCCATGGCGACGACGGGGCCGATCAGTTTGACAAGGAAAGGAAGCGGTCCCGCCATGAGATTATCCGCTCGTCCGGTAGGGGTCGCCGAGCATAGAGGCGAGGCTACGGCCATTTTCCGCTAGTGCAGCAACATCAACGGCGACGGCTTCGGAGCATTGGCTGTGGCGGGCTTGTTCTTCATAATAGCCCGTGTTGAAAGCGCGGGTCAGCTCGCGCCGCTGATCATAGTTTTCGCCGCTTTCCAGCTCTAGCATTTGCGACATATAATCCCGCCAATATTGATCATTCGCGCCAAAACACAGCGTGCGAAGATAGTGCATTTGGCCAAGATTTTTGGCCATAGCCTCGACGAGGCTCGTCATCGTGATCATGCCGTCCTCGACCCGGCGTTCGGCAGCCTCTCGCGCTTCTAGCGCGGCGCGGCGCGCCTCAGCCTCGCTGGTTTGCGCCAAGGCCGGACTGGCGAGCAAAGCAAAAGCAAATAGAGCTGACAAGACGGTCCGCATATCGCTATCGTAGCGCGCAATAGGGGGTGACGCAAAAGGCAAATGTCACGCAATTCATTTTAGGGACATAAGCCTTTCAGGCGCGCCGCATCGCGTATCACTGCTTCCGTCTTGGGCCACATTTTTAGCGCCGCAATGTCGGCTATCGGAATAAAGCGCGCGTCCGCCGCATCATCGCCGGCGATCACATCGCCAGAGGTCCACGTGGCGGCATAATCATGCAAGCGGTAGCAAAAGCCTTCAAAGTCCGCATCAATCGTCGCGACCTTGGGGCCGAGTGTGGCGCGCACGCCCGTCTCTTCAAACAATTCGCGCAGGCAGGCCTCCGCTTCCGTCTCGCCGGGTTCAATCCGCCCGCCGGGCAGGGACCATTCGCCCGCACGCGGGGCTTTTCCGCGCTGGATCAGCAGCACGTCTTGCCCGCGAAAGCAGATCACGCCAACGCAATCAATCCGCGTGGCTGTCATGGTTTTCGGGTCGGAATAAGCATGATAGCAGGGCTTTATGTGCGGTCGTTACGTTGTCAATGCAGAGCTGGAGACGATAGCCCGCCGCTTTGGCGCGAGCTTGTCTTTGGGGGAATGGAGCTGGCAGCCGCAGTTTAACATCTGCCCCACCCAAGTCGTACCCGCGCTTGCCCAAGGGGCGTCTGGCACGCGCAGGTTAGTGCCCATGCGCTGGGGTCTTCACCCGCATTGGTCCAAGCAGGCGCCGGGCGAGACGAAATTCGGTCCCTTCTTTAATGCGCGGGTAGAAACGGCGTCGACCAAAGCGTCTTTTCGAACGCCGTGGAAACGTCGTCGCGCGCTGATTCCGGCGACGCATTGGTTTGAATGGACGGGTGAGCAAGGCGGCAAAGTGCCGTGGTGCATCAAACCGGAAGAGACAGCAGAGCCTGATAATGGCCTGTTTGCTTTTGCAGGTCTGTGGGATCGCTGGCGCGTCGATGAAGGGATAGAGCTTTTATCCTGCACGATCCTGACGACAGAAGCGCTGGGCCCGATCACACGCCTGCACCACCGTATGCCTGTGCGCTTGCCAGAGCAGAATTGGGACGCTTGGCTCGACCCGGACGCGAAACCTGACATGATTATGGAAACGCAATTAAATGGCGACGATCTGATCTTTTGGGAGGTGGATCGCGCGGTCAATAGCGCGCGCAGTGCAGGGCCTGAGTTGATCAATCCCGCTGTCTAGACAGGCAAGTCCTCGTCCTCGTCTTCGTCCTC
>CAZSUW010000063.1:4643-8814 GCA_964610115.1 uncultured Algimonas sp. | reverse complement strand
TCGTCCTCGTCTTCGTCCTCTTGGTCTTCGAGATTGATCAATTCTGGCGGTGTGGGGTCAGGCGGTTTGGTCTGTAAGCGCAGGCTGGGCGCATAAGGGAAGCGATCGGGAAATTTCTCGCGCATCTCGACGGTCAGGAAATCCGCCATCCGCGCGCCGCGCTGCCCCAGCAGGCGATCTGGCCCGCGCGTTGTGTCGCTGAGGGTTTGGCGTTCCATCTCGGCATTGATCTCAGCGCCAACGATCACCGTCATCGCGGTTAGCCAGAACCAGAGCAGCAGCACGATCACCGCCGATAGGCCGCCATAAGTGGCTTCATATTGGCCAAAGGTCCGTACGAAAAACGAAAACCCCCAGCTAATGCCAAGCCAGCTGAGCGTTGTAAAAATCACGCCCGGCATGACCCAACGTTTTCGGGCTGGCCGACGTGAGGGTCCAAAGCGGTAAATCACGGCCGCGCCGAGCGAAAACGCCCCGATCAGCACCACCCATGGCAGCGCCCCGCCAATCAGCGTCGCCGTTTCTTCCATTTGGAAAAAACGCAAAGCCGCGGGAATACCAACGACCACAAAAAGGGTGGCATAGATAAACACAAATAAGCCCAGCGTCATGGCCGCACCCGTGAGGGTAAAGCGCAAAACGCCGCGCCGTTCCGTTTCATTATAGGCGACATTCATCGCGCGCAGCAGGGCGCGTATGCCAGCGCCGGCTGTATAAAACGCCAGTAAAAGCGATATAATAATCCGAACGGATAAGGTCCGGTTGGGCGCGCTAACGACGGCTTCGATCTGTCCAGCGATTATGGCCCAAGCCTGTTCGGGAAGCAGCGGTTCCATCATGCCTGACATGGCTTGGATGTCGCTGACATCCGCGAAATAGCCGTAGACAGAGAGCAGGGCGGAGATCAGCGGAAACATCGAAAGCAGCGCGAAAAAGGCCACACCCGCGGCCACCACGCTGACATTATCGCGGCTTGTCTGCACAATCGTCCGCGCCGCAATGCGCAGATATTCGCGCGCCGTAAAATGCAGCGGCGTATGCACATGGCGCTGGGTGAAATTGAGCGAAGCGAGAGGCATAGACCCAAGGGATAGGCGGATTTAGGGCGACCTGGCTAGAGGGTATGCACGGGGGAGATAGCGGCGCTAAACCGCTTATAATTTGTCATCACCCGGCGTGTCCGGGTGATCCACAATGGATAGCCCGGATAAACCGGGCTATGACAAAGACAATAAACCCGTTGGCTGTGGGCGCGCTTTGAAAAAGCTCGGTAACGCCTGCCTTACGATTTCTTCGGCGGTTGCGGGCGCTCAAACACTAATTCGCGCTCGGTCGAACGCTCTGCGACGAATTTATAGCCATTTTCCGCAAAAGACGTCAGGTCCTCGGCACGCTCAATCCGGTTCTGGATGACCCAACGGGCAAACAGGCCGCGACCAAATTTCGTATAGTATTGGATCGGGCGGGATTTGCCGTCTTTTTCTTCCAGAAATTTCACACTGATCACGTCATGGCCGAGCGTTTTGGCTTTGACGGATTTGAAATATTCATTGGAAGCGAGGTTCAGGATAGTCTGATCCTCATGCCCGGCTAAATCCTCCCGCAGCGTATTCTGGATCGTATCGCCCCAGAAGTCATAGAGCGTATTGCCGCGCGGGTTTTTCAACCGTGTGCCCATTTCAAGGCGATAGGGCTGGATTTCATCCATAGGTCGCAGCAGGCCATAGAGGCCGGATAAAATGCGCAGATTGTCTTGGGCGTAGGCCAGATCATCATCAGACAGGCTTTTGGCTTCCAGCCCCCAATAGACATCACCGTCAAAGGCGAGGGCGGCCGGCTTCATGCCTTCGGCCTGATTTTCAGGGTCAAAAGCGTCGAACCGCTCAAAGTTCAACTTCGCCAAATTGTCTGAGAGGTGCATAAGCTGTTTCAGATCGCCTTGGCTCTGCTTTTTGGCCGTTGCGGTCAGTTCCGCCAAATCGAATTTAAGTCGCGGCTGACTGACATCGACAGCCCCTGCATAGGGGCTCATGTTCAACTTTTTGGCAGGGGAAAGTAGGGTAATCATATCGGGTCCTCCTGAGGTCGGCGGAATTGCCAGTACCCGTGGGTGAGGAGGAGATAGGAGAGCCTAGCCCGGACCGCAAGACGTCAAACTGTCCGCAGTCTGGGGTAAGTAATCAACTCTTTGTGACGGATTTACCCACTCGCCAAAATCCGTTTGAACAAGGTCTGTTCGACATAGCCATCGGCGGGCACACCATTGGCGCGCTGCCAGGCGCGAATGGCGCGACGGCTATTGGGGCCGATCTGACCGTCCACACCGCCCGTGCTATAGCCTTGCGAGGAAAGGGCTTCTTGCAGGCGTTTTTTATCTTCAAAGGACAGGGGTTTGTCAGATTCGGGCCACGGATTGCGAATGGCTTGGCGTCCACGCAGCGCCTCGCCCAGAGAGGCAATGCCCATCACATAGCTTGTCGAATTATTATAACGCTTCAGCACGTCGAAATTTTTGAAAACTAAAATCTTCGGCCCCTTATGCCCGCCAGGGACAAGCATTTTGGCTTCCAGAAATCCGGCGGATCGGCCCCAGCGCATGCCATTGGCGGGCGCAACGCCGAGTGCCGTCCAGTCATTGATCGACTTCGATACAGTCTCGGTCAGGCTATAGTCAAAATCGTCCGGGACGGTGACTTCGGCCATAACGGGTTCGCCGGACCGCCAGCCGGAACGGGCGAGATAATGCGCGGCACTGGCCAGCGCGTCGGCTTCTGATGTCCAGAGATCTTTATTGCCATCGCGGTCAAAATCTACGGCATAATCGCGAAAGGTCGTTGGGATGAATTGCGTCATGCCCATCGCGCCGGCCCAGGCGCCGCGGAGTTGTTCTTGGCGGACTTCCCCTTTGGTCAGCAGGTCGAGCGCGGCAAACATCTGGCTTTCCGCCCAGTTACGACGCCGGCCATCAAAGCCCAGCGTGGCCAGCGTAGTGAACAGCTCAAAATCGCCCATGATCCGGCCATAGCTGGTCTCCAGCCCCCAAATGCTGGTCAGGATATAATCCGGCACGCCGTAAGTCTGCTGCACGGCTTGTAGCGTGTCTGTATGTTCAGACATTTCCGCCCGCCCGCGCGTGATCCGGTCAGCGGACGCCGCGCTTTGGATGTAGCTCCAGACGGGGCGGGTGAATTCGGGCTGGTTTGAATCCCGGCTGATCGTACGCTCATAATAGCGTGCGGCGCCAATCGTCTTGGCCACAAGGTCCGCGTCATAGCCTTTGGCGATGGCGCGCGCGGCAAGGTCCGTCTTATAGGTTTGGAATTGTTCCGCGCGGCTCGGTTCGGTCTGCGTGACGGCGGTCGTTTGCAAGCGTTCAGACGCTTGTTCAGACGCTTGTACCGTGGTCGTGGACGCACAGGCGGTGAGGATCAGGGCGGGGATAAGAGGCAGATAGCGCATAGGGTCCGCATAACAGCTATCAGGGTGAATAGAGCGTTAAATCCTGCTTAGATGGCGGCGATGATGCATATTATACTTCTGTCATAGCCTTATATTTTTGTCATAGCCCGGTTTATCCGGGCTATCCATTCATCGCCTTGCGTAATCGTTTCTATATAATGGTTCACCTAGACACGCGGGGTGATGACAAGATTTCAGCTTATGTTTTGGACTATTCGATCCTGCTAGCCTGCATTGACTCAGGCAAGTCCTCTCCATATAGCGCCGCTTCATGCCCGATTGGGCTCGCATAATTCTAGTCCGAGATAATCCGATGAAAGTCCGCAGCTCGCTGAAATCGCTGAAGAACCGTCACCGCGACTGCCAAGTCGTGCGCCGCAAAGGCCGTCTTTACGTGATTAACAAAACGGATCCACGCTTTAAGGCCCGCCAAGGTTAAAAGCGCGGCGCGCGTGCGTCTTTTCGCGCGCTTGTCTGAAAGCATTGTTATGAAACCACCCCTTGCCTTTGCGGGCGAGGGGTTTCACCGTGTGCGGGTGAGACATTTTCTTCTCAGTATTGCTATCGCGGGCCTCGCGACACCGGCTTTCGCGCAAATGGATCGCGCCGCGCCGCAGGATCGCCCGACTTTGCCCGAAATTCTGCCCGCGCCGGATGTGCCGCCTGATTTGCCGGAAGGTGACCCGCTTAATCCCGACGCCAATCCAGACGC
>CAZSUW010000063.1:0-4543 GCA_964610115.1 uncultured Algimonas sp. | reverse complement strand
TAAGTGGCATGGGCTAAGTGGCACGGGGTGAGCGGCATGGGGTAAGTTTACCGCGTAAAGGCGAAATAGCCTGCATCTGGGCGCTTGCCTTGCGCCGAAGCGCCGCTACACGCCCAGATTATGCCTGTCCCTACGCTTGTTTTGAATTTCGGCCATTCGGTCCTCCGCTCGCTTGAAGACTATACCGAAGCCGCGTCAGAGATTTACCGTCATTACCGCATGGGGCAAAATATTGTCGCTGTGACATCGGCCCAAGGGGATCAGACCGATGTGCTAATGGCCGAAGCCCGCCGCATTGGCCCGGATAATGATGCGCGGAACCTACCGGAATTGTTGCAGCTTGGCGAACGCCGCTCCGCCGCGCTGCTGGCGCTGGCTCTGGAACGGATCGGCGCGCCCGCTTTTGTACGCCAAGCGCGTGACCTCGGCCTGACGGCCAAAGGCGATCCGCTCAACGCCGAGCTGACGGGGCTAAAGACGGGGCAGCTTCTCCAAGACCTCAAAGATCACGATATTGTCGTGATGCCTGGCTATGTCGCGATTGGCGAAAAGGATCGGGCGGTTTTGCTTGGCCAAGGCGGCGCAGATTTGACGGCGCTTTTTGTTGCCGATCAGCTCGGCGCGCCAGCGCTACTCCTCAAAGACGTGGACGGTGTTTACAGTCGCGATCCGGCGCAAGGCGGCCGAGAGCCGCTCAAGCGTTATAGCCGCGTCTCTTACGCAGACTTGCGCCGTAAGGCCGGGCCGCTCGTCTCGTCTCGCGCCATTGATTATGCCGAAGGGGTGGGACAGCGCTTTCGCATCGGCACGCCGGGCGTGTCGACCTATACCGAAGTCGGCGACGTGTCTGACGCGCCGGGTCCGGTCATCGAACGTCGTAAACTACGCATTGCGATGATGGGGCTGGGCACAGTCGGAGGTGGTATTTGGCGTCGCGTCGCGTCCCATCCGGACACGTTTGAAATCTTCAAAGTCATGGTCCGAAGCCCGGATAAATATATCGCCCAAGGCTATAGCAAAGACCTGCTAACGACAGAGGCGGCGGACTTATTGGCTGCGAAGCCAGACATCTTCATCGATGTGTCCGGCCCGGTCGATCCAGCGCTACAGATCACGCGTGATATGTTGGCGGCGGGCGTGCATGTGGTCTCTGCCAATAAGCAAGCCATAGCGGAAGGCGGGCAGGCGCTCTTGGATCAAGCCGCATCATCCAACGCGCAGCTTTTATTTTCCAGTGCAGCCGGTGGCGGGATGCCAGTGCTGGAAATGTGTCTGCGGGAGCGGGGGCGCATTGCCCGCGTCGAAGCGCTCCTCAACGGCACGACGAATTTCATGTTGGGTGAGATGGAGCGCGGCGAAAGCTATGACGCTGCACTGAGTACAGCGCAGGAGCGCGGCTTCGCTGAAGCGGACCCGACCGCTGATGTGGACGGCCATGACGCGGCGGCGAAAATCCGCCTCGTTAGCCTACTCGCCTTTGGGCAAGAACTCGCGCCCGATGCGATTTCCCGCGATACGCTGGACGGGGCGGCGGCGATGCAAAAAGACGGCATGGTCTTAAAGCGCGTGGCGCGCGTGGTGGGTGATGCGGGTGAGGGCAATTTGGTGGCCGATCTGCGGCTGCGTGCGCTTTCGCCGAATAATTTCCTCGCCAAAGCGGATGGCGAAGAAGCGCATGCCGTCTTCGATTTCACGGATGGCGACCGGTTTGTCATTCGCGGAAAAGGCGCGGGCCGCTGGCCAACAACCGAGTCCGTGATGGCCGATCTCTACGATATTCTAAACGGCTAGCGAAACGCTTCAGCGGACTTTCGCGCGGAAGATAACGTCAACCGCTACATCGCTATAGAGAGCGCCGGGTTGGGCATAGCCGTCTAACGCGACGCAAACATAGGTCACGGCATCGGACGGACCGGCGGTGCAATCGCCAATACCTGAAGGGGCTGTCGTGCCAGTGCTATAGCCAATCGTGCCAACAGACAGCCCGCTATCCGCACCGGGCGTGACGACCAAAGGGTCGGTTCCGGGCAGGGCTGCACCATTGGCGTCACCGTTGACGAAGGTCAGCTCTGGCGGGATGGCGTCATAGATGAACAGACTATCGCGGTCCGGCACACCATTGCCGATATTTTCAACAGTGAGTGTGTAGAGCACGTCCGCGCCGGGGATCATGAAATCACTATCGCTATCCGGGTGAACAATAACAGTTTTGGACAGGTCAAAGTCTTCGGCTTGGCTGACATTTTCTACACCAAGATAAAAAACTTCCTCATTGATGTGGCGACGGGTTGTATCGCCCGCAACTGTTTCTTCCTCAACGGCGAGTTGGATACGTCCAGCAGGAAGGGGGTCTGCACCATAAAGGACCGCCCATCCGCCATTCCCGCCATTTTCAGCGGCTTGTGTCGCGACCGCCATATCGAGGTCACCGGATATTGTGTAGTTGTAGGGCGGGTTATTGCCGGTGCCGGCTACCGAATTAGGGCCTTGGTCGATCTGATAGGACAGGCCATTCGCTGTGCCGCTGCCTTCTTCGAAAACGATATAGCTGAGCGTTTCATTGGCCCGAGTGCCATTGATCATGCCGATATGTTTGCCGACCCAGATGGCATTGCTGGTCGGGGGCGCGCCGCGATTGCTGCCATTCCACGTCCAGAAGACGCTGGCATTTGGATCGTTAAATGTCATGACAGAGCCGAGGACGACGGGATTGGAAAAACTCGTCGACATGAGCGTATCGATGCGTTCGCTCTGCCCAGCGGTCCACCCGGCAGAATTGCCATTTGTGACGGTTGAGAGAACAGTGCCGGCTTCAAAGGCACGGCCATCGGGTAAGGTATGGGCGCCACTTTCTGCGACTAAGCAAAAAACGGTGGACGCCGTAAAAGCGCTGCTATTTTCAAATCTTTGTACACGAAGCTCAAAACTGCCGGGCGAGACATTGCGAAGCCGTATAGTCGCGTCATTGCTGGCATTACTGGGCAGCGTATAGGTGCAAGCAACAACCGGATTGGACAGATCATTGGCGATCGACACCGTCTGCCAACCCGCCCCGACATTCGGGATATTGTGGATTTCTAAGTCTTCTGACAGCAAAAGGGGAACGTCCTGCGCTATTGCCGGAGTCGTAAAGAGCAGTGCGATGCCAAAGGCATATGACGTTATGCGGGCTTTCCGCAGCATAGGCGCAGGATGCGCAAGGCCCGTTAAAAAGGCCTGAACGCGGGTGCGACCCCGAAGAATGGTTCATTCTCTATACATCTTGCGGTCGCTGGCTTATGGCGCGCGGCATGAGTGACGCTATTCAACCCATGGACCTCAAAGCGATCGACCCGGTCTTTGCCAAGAGCAAGGCATGGCCGATCGAGCAGGCGCGCGAACTGGTCAAACGCCTGTTCATCGAAGGCAAGCGCGGCAAGGTCAGGACAGAGCCTGTCGTGTTTGAAACCGGCTATGGCCCGTCCGGCCTGCCGCATATTGGGACCTTTGGCGAGGTCGTGCGCACGATCATGGTCCGCCACGCGTTTCATGCTGTGACGAACAATACGATCCCGACGCGCCTGATCTGTGTGTCGGATGATATGGACGGCATGCGCAAGGTTCCGGGGACAGTGCCAAATCCCGAAAGCCTGCAGGAGCATCTGCAAAAACCGCTGACCGATGTGCCGGACCCATTCGGTACACACGATAGCTACGGCGCGAATATGAATGCGCGGCTCTGCGCCTTCCTCGACAGTTTTGGTTTTGACTATGAATTTAAAAGCGCGACTGAGCTTTATAAAAACGGGACGTATGATCCTTACCTGATCCGCGCGCTGGAACGGTTTGATGCCATTATGGACGTCATGCTACCCACACTCGGTGAAGAGCGCCGCGCGACCTATTCGCCTTTCTTACCGATCAGCCCCACTACGGGCCGCGTGCTTTACGTGCCGATGAAAGCGGTTGACGCGAAGGCTGGCACCATCACCTTTGAAGACGAAGACGGCACAGACGTCACGCAGCCCGTCACGGGCGGTCATGCCAAGCTGCAATGGAAACCCGATTTCGGGATGCGTTGGGCGGCGCTGGGCGTGGACTTTGAAATGTTCGGCAAAGATCACCGCGACAACGCGCCGATTTATTCGCGCATCACCAAAGCGCTCGGCGGCGAGCCGCCTGTCCAATATGTCTATGAATTGTTCCTCGACGAAAAAGGCGAGAAGATTTCCAAGACCAAAGGCAATGGCATTTCCGTCGAAGACTGGCTGGCTTATGCCCCGCAAGAATCGCTTTCGCTGTTCCAATTCCTGCGCCCGACGGTGGCCAAGAAGCTTTATTTCGATGTCATCCCCAAAATGGTCGATGAATATTATCAGCATCTGGCGGCTTATCCGGGGCAAGATGAAAAGCAGCGGGTGAATAATCCGGTTTGGCACATCCATTCCGGCAACCCGCCGTCTTACGTGCCGCCGCTAAGCTATCAGTTGCTTCTCAATCTGGTGAGCGCGGCCAATGCCTCGTCCAAGGATATCCTCTGGGGCTTTATCACGCGCTACGCGCC
>CAZSUW010000062.1:3668-13758 GCA_964610115.1 uncultured Algimonas sp. | reverse complement strand
GGGCGTGTGCGTGACGATCAATCTAAACAATAAGACGATAGCGGCTCTCGCTGCGCTCGGCGGCTTCGCAACGGATATTTCTGTTGGGCGGACGCTTTGGGCTTTGAGTGGTGCCCATTGGGCATACAAAAAACCCGGCTGCGGGACAGCCGGGTTTGATCATCGGGTCTGAGATCGCGGTCTAGTTGATGCCAGCGACTTCGGAGATCGTCAACAGGACTTCAGTCCGGCGGTTGAGCTGTTCGCGAACACCGTCACCAGTGGGGACGAAAGGCTGTGTCTCGCCTTTGCCTTCCGCGCTGATTGTTGCGCGGGCGACGCCTTGGCGGACCAATTCTTCGACTGCGTCATTGGCGCGGCGGACAGACAGGTTCTGGTTATAAGCGCGCGAACCGGATGTGTCCGTGTGACCAACGACATTGATCGCATCGACTTGGCAGAACTGCCCCACGTCGAGGATGCGGTTAATGGCATTACGGGTTTCGGCCGACTGGGCGCGGTCAAATTCGTAATAGATGATTTCCTGACGTGGGCTGACGCAATTCGCGACTGGCCGCATCACCGGGCAGAAAGAGGCCGGGCCGTAAACGACAGAGCCATCGGGGCATTCCGTGCGCGGTGGACATAAGGCAAGGTCAGTCACAACCTGGCCAGAGCCGTCGCAGGTGAAATTGCTCACAGGCGGAGGCGGGGGCGGCGGGGGTGGCGGGCAAAGCGCGCGGTCCATCACAACGCTACCATCGGCGCAGGTGAATGTCACCGGCGGTGGTGGCGGGGGCGGAGGCGGAGGTGTGGCGTCTGTCGTGCCGCCAAAGCGATAGCGTAGACCTGTCATCAGCGAGGCCAAGCCCGCGCCGCTGAGCTGTGTCGTGATCGGATTGATCGTGGTCGAGCCGTCCGCTCCGGCCAGTGTGACGTCGCCTTCAAAGTTAAACGTGCCGGCATCTTGATAGGTCGCATGCGTATCCCAGACGAGGTTCTCTGTGATGTCAACGCCAAGACCCGCGAGCACTTGCCAGCCAAAGGAGGTATCTTGATCACTGATCGCGCAATGGGCGAGGCTCGCATTATTGCCACTCACGAGCGTTCCGCGATCGGCAATACAGGCAGGATGGGCGATCGCAATATCGTTGGCGATCAGATCAGACGCCGCATATGTGCCTTGGCCGCGAACGAAGCCGGCACCAGCGCCAACATAAGGCTCAAAGCGGCTATTGTTGGAAAAGTCGTATATTGCGTTGAGCATCAGGCTGCTCGTGCGCAATTTACTGAAGCTGTTCGGTGTGTTGCTGATCGCGCCCGTATTGGTGAAGAGCTGATCACCATCCAGTTCAAGACGCCAATTATTGCTGAAATCATAGCCAAGGCCCAGGGAGTAGGCCAAATCTGACTCACTCTGCATGCCTGTGTCTTCGTGAATCCGGCTGGTGAGCTGGCCTGTCAGGTCCGTGTCTGTGTGGACGCCTAGGCCTGCATTGGCGCGGAGGTACCAACCGTTATCGTCATCGGCAAAGGCCGTGCCGACTATAGCCAGGCTCAAGCTGACAGCGGACGCTGTGGCCGTAAAAATGGAGCGTTTCATGGATCTTCCCTTCCAATGTCTAACGTTAGATAACCAATATTTGACGGGCTGATAAGCCCCAAAATGGTCCGCATTCGTAACGAACCGTCTCAAATGTTAAAAACGCGAATGGGACCTTATGCGTTCCCGAATATGTCGAATTCGTGGCAGTGAAATAGAGGTTTTGCGAAATCTTCGGCGCGAGAAAAGGAGTCCTAAGCGTTAAAAAACCCCGCTACCGTCACAGGCGATGAGCAATTGTCCGTCTAAACCGGCTTTACGATGTTTGTAAAAACTCCGGTATATGTCGTTGGATACAGCAGCAAACATTGTCTTGCGATCCGCATAGCGCACGATCGCGACAGCGTCCCACTCGCCCTCACCCTGCCCGATCATGAACTCGCCGACCTTGCCGCCATAGACCGTTTCAACCCCCTCAATCTTCAGGTCGCGTAACATGGCCCCGAAGGCTTTGGCATAGCGGGCATAGGCTTCGGCCCCACTGACGACTTCGCCATCTTTATAGGTTGCGTCTTTTTTGAACTTTAGGAGGTTTAACATATATACAGGCTCACCGTCCTTGTGTCCGGCAAGGAAGTTTTCAATCTGCTCTGGAGTTGCGTCAACAGCATTTTGTGTGGCCATGAGGTATCCTTGTTGCTTTGGGGTTTTGGGCGAGATTAATAGCCGGGCGCGGCCAGGATTTCATCGTCTGACCCCGCTATGGTCTCGGCATCGACAAAGAAATCAGCGACCAGCGGCCCGTTATAGCCGCGCTGGCGGTACTTTGCGGCATCCCAATCGCCCGCCCCTTTCAAGACGTGCTCGTCGATCAAGAATTGGCCTGTCTCTTCGGGTCCACGGCTCAGCGCATAATAGGCAGCGTCGGCCATAACGCTCGGCAAGCGGCTCATCTTGGCCATCGCATCGCCGCCCAGCACATTACGTACGGCGGCGGTGTCGATTGACGTCATCGGCCAAAGCGAATTGACCGCGATGCGGTCTTTGCGGAACTCTTCGGCCATGCCGAGCGTGCAGAGGCTCATGCCATATTTCGCCATGGTGTAGGCCACGTGACGGGCAAACCATTTGGGGTCGAGGTCAAGCGGCGGGGCGATATTCAGAATGTGGCTGCATGGCCCCTCATCTTCGTTGGCTTTGGCAGACGCTTTGAGATGCGGGTGACAGGCTTGGCTCATCAGGAACGTACCGCGCGCATTGACCTGATTCATCAGATCATAGCGTTTCATCGGGGTGGCGGTTGTCGGCGTTAGAGAGATGGCCGAGGCGTTGTTGACCAGGATATCGAGCCCGCCAAAGCGGTCCACTGCGGCGTCAACGGCGGACTGAACAGCGTCTTCATCGCGAATGTCGCAAACCACAGGAAGGCATTGCCCGCCTGCCGCTTCGATCTCTTCCGCAGCCGTGTAGATGGTCCCCGCGAGCTTTGGATGAGGTTCCGCCGTTTTGGCGCAAATCACGATATTGGCGCCGTCCGCCGCGATATGCTTGGCGATTTCCAGCCCAATTCCGCGCGAACCGCCAGACATAATGAGCGTACGATTTTTGAAAGTCATTGAAGGAAACTCCGAGGAAAATGATCAGCGTGTAAAATCAATCCTCCCCTACGCAGGTCGTCCTAAACTGCCAAGCGTCAGGGCTAAAACCCAAGCCTGTGATGGGATTCACGGTTCGCTAAGCAGATTGCGCTATGTTCGTTTCACAAACGAAATGAATGACCTCGCCAAAAGAGGTCATCAGTGAATGGAAACCGGACAAAAGTCTGGGAGGGATACGATGAGACGCTTGGCGCTTTTGGCCGTGGGTTCGGCTTTGGTGAGTGGTTGTAGCTTTTTAGGGAATGCCCATATGGCCCCCTATGAAGACAGTCCAAATGTTGGGACGCTGCACCACTTAGACTCTGGATTATATTCTGGTAGCTATGATGTTGCGCATCATGGTGCCACTTATCATTCAGCGCAAAGCTATGGGTCTCAGGCGACGTCCAGCCCTTGCGCTCCCGTGAGCGCGCCTGTGAGCACCCCGCACTCCACATCGTGCGGACAGTCCACGCAAAGCGCCCCAGTCTATGTACGCGCATCGCAACCGTCACCCACACCGACTTATTCTACGGCGCCAGACCGCGTCGTCAGTACATCACCCTGCGCGGCCGTCTCGCCCTGCGGTTCGACGGCGAGTTACGCCCATTCCACATCCTATGCAGAGCCTAGCTACGCCTACGCAACGCATGATAGCGCTTATGGCTATGGCCACGATTTACGCGGTGTCTCATACCCACAAAGCGACCGCGGACGCGCCTATGTCACGTTCGGGGCGCAGCAATTTGAAGTCGGCGACCCCTTTGTCGGATTACAAGGTCGCCTCGGCTATCAGACAACGAGATATGTCGGTGCGGAACTTGAAGGCTCTTTCGGCATTATCGGGGATGATGAGGATTTTGGCGGCGTGATCGCAGACCGCATGATCGAAAACCAATTCGCAGGTTTCGTGACAACGCTTGTGCCTGTGGTCGGTGATCTGTCTCTGCGCGGCCGTGTCGGCTATCACTTTACCGAAGGCTCCATTGAGCAGACCGTCGCGGGCGTGACGACCAAAGCCAAGAACACGGAAGATGGATTTGCGTGGGGTGGCGGCGCCGAATTTGCGGTCGATGATCGCAATGCAATCCGCGCGGATTACACGCGCTATCATTTAGGGAGCGGTGGCGAAGCCTTTGACTCAGCCGCGCTCGCTTGGGTGCACCGGTTTTAACCGGACCTCTTAGCTTTTTATCGAAAAGCCCCTCTGCGGGGCTTTTTTTGTTGCAGACTGCGGGCATCAGAGGCAACATGACCAAAAGAAAAGAGAGGAAAAAACGAATGTCCAATACTGACGTCGATGTATCCATTGAGGGCGGCAACCCTGGAAATGCGAACCTTATCTATATTCTCTACCTTGTTTCGATCGTTGTCGGCATCACGAGCATTGTGGGTGTGATTATGGCCTATATAGGTCGCGGTGAGGCTGGCCCTGTCGTGCAAAGCCACTACAACAACCAAATCGGAATATTTTGGAAAGCGCTTTTGTTCTCCGTGATCGGGCTGATCACAATGATGTTCATCGTGGGCTTCTTTATTCTGCTGGCCACATTGGTCTGGTACGTGATGCGTGTCGTGACAGGCATGCAATCCTTATCCAAAGGCCAAGCTGTCGCTAATCCGGGAAGCTGGGGCTTCACAGCTTAAGTCCTCTCTTTGGCGTCCTGCTGTGCCCATAGATCAGCGTAGAGACCGCCGAGCGCGATAAGATCTGCATGCGTGCCGCGTTCAACAATGCGGCCCGCCTCCATGACAAGGATCTGATCCGCCGTCTGAATGGTCGAAAGGCGGTGCGCGATGACAAGGGTGGTTCGCCCTTGGCTCGCCGACATCAAAGCCTCCTGAATATCTAGCTCGGTCGCACTATCGAGCGCTGAAGTCGCCTCATCCAGAATGAGGATAGCTGGGTCTTTCAGCAATGTGCGCGCAATGGCGACGCGCTGTTTTTCTCCGCCGGAAAGCTTTAGCCCCCGCTCTCCGACTAAGGAGTCATAGCCTTGCGGCAGACCCGCGATGAAATCATGGATTTGCGCGTTCCGCGCCGCCTGCTCAACTTCGCGCTGAGTGGCCCCGGGCTTGGCATAGGCAATATTATAGCCGACCGTAGCATTGAACAGGACGGTATCTTGCGGAACAATCCCAATCGCCGCCCTGAGGGAGGCTTGCGTGACGTCACGAATGTCCGACCCATCAATCCGTACCGCGCCCTTTGCAATGTCATAGAAGCGGTAGAGAATACGCGAAATCGTACTTTTACCCGCACCCGTTGGCCCGACAATCGCCACGGTCTGACCCGCTTCCGCAGTGAAAGATAACGACTGCAAGATTTGACGATCCGCATCGTAAAAGAAGTCAACATCGTCAAACGTCACTTTTCCCGCAACAGGTCCGATGGGTTGGGCGTGGGCGGCGTCTTGAACTTCCGGCTTTTCGTCTAACAAGGTGAACATTCGCTCCAAATCCGTCAGGGCTTGTTTAATTTCGCGATAGGCAAAACCCAGAATATTCAACGGCCGGTAGAGCTGGCTCATAACAAGTGTAATGGTCAGCATATCGCCCGTGCTCATCTGGCCATCCAGAATCCGCGCCGCAGCAAGGAGCATCATGGCGACAATCCCGGCATTCATGAGAAAGCTCTGTCCGATATTTACGGTCGCCAGAGATGTCCGGGACCGGATTGCCGCCTTGGCATAGGCGTCCATGGCTTCGTCATAACGCGCGACTTCGCGGCCTTCGGCGTCGAAATACTTCACAGTCTCATAGTTCAGCAGGCTATCAACAGCCCGCGCCCAGCTTTCCGTGTCGCGTTTATTCATCTCGCGCCGAAACTTTAGCCGCCATTCCGTCGTAACGACGGTAAAGGCAACATAAGTGATGACGACAACAATAGCGATGGCCGCGAATTGCCACGAATAGGCCACAGCAAACGCCGTTCCTGCCACAGCGAGCTGCAAGAAGGTTGGGCCAATATTGAAAAGCAGGAACCGGAAGAGAAAATCGATCGCCCGGACCCCGCGTTCAATGATACGCGATAGCCCGCCGGTCCGCTTAGCAAGATGATATCGAAGACTAAGCCGATGCAGATGGGCAAAGGTTTCTGTTGCGATCCGTCTTTGCGCCAATTGCGCAACAGGCGCGAAGACATATTCCCTGGCTTCCGAAAACAGCGTGGAAACTAAACGTAGCCCGCCATATCCCAGTACAAATGCCGCAATAAACAGACCAACTTGAGCAAAGCTATCACCTTGTGAAACGGCGGCAGCAACGGCATCTTGTGCCCGTCCCAAGAAAAACGGGGCGCCAACAAGGATGAATTGAGACGTGATGACAAGACAAATCGCAATAACGGCGCGAAGCTTATAGCTCGGTCTGTCATTCGGCCAGACATAGGGGATTAGCCCCCTAAGAGCCGCAAGCTGTTCCAACAGCCCTCTTTCTTCGGACACATCAAAGCTGTCTGGATGTCGTTTGGCGGCCATCGCATTCGTAACTGGGCAATCTCGCCTTGAATTGCCACTTTTTGTGAAAAAGCGTTCACAGAAATCGAAAATGTGACGCATTTTTCCGATATAGGGTCGCCATTCATGTTAACTTCACGTTAAAGGTGTTGCACGGGGTTATGCATATCGCATTAATGAATGAGGGGGTGTAAAATGAAACACACACAATTATTTCGTGCCCTAGCGTTAGGCGTATCCAGTCTTGCAATGGCCGGAACAATGTCAACGCTGGCACATGCCGACCATGAAGGGTGGTATCTCCGGGGCCAAGCCGGCTATGGCGCATTTGACAATATTGACGTTCAAGGCGGCATCAACTCTGACCTCCATGACGCTGAGACCGGCGCAGAAGGTGACTTCGGCGTGTCCGCTGGCCTCGGCTATGACTTCGGCAATTGGCGCTTAGAGCTTGATGGCGACAGCCTGTACGGAGATTTTGGTTCTCTTTCCGGTGTGCCCGGCACGCTGGCAAAAGTCCGCACCAACAGCTTGATGCTAAACGCGCTTTACGATTTTGACGGCTTCGGACGTTGGGAACCTTATGTCGGCGCCGGCCTTGGCTATGTCGATGGCGATATCTCTCTCGCCGCACAGGACGTGCCGGTTCAGGGTGTTGCCTTCACGAACCCGCTCTGTGTGGGCGACCGTTTGGTGAATGATGTCGGCGCTTGTCGCATTACCGACTCGGATGGCGGCTTTGGATGGCAAGCCATGGCAGGTGTAGCGTACAACCTCACCGACCGCCTGCAGTGGGATAATACGCTTAGTTATGTGGATAGCCCGTCTTTCAATGTCCAAGGACTTCGCACAAATATCGGAGCGAACACATCGGACACTATTGACGCGACTGTTGCGGGAGTTGCGGCTCTAACCTTAATGACAGGTCTGCGGTATACCTTTGGTCAACAGCATACGGTAACAGCGCCGCCACCACCTCCTCCGCCACCTCCGCCGCCACCGATCGTAGAAGCGGCACCACCGCCTCCACCGCCGCCGCCGCCTGCGCCCGTGCCTGAACCCGTAACGACGTTCCAATGTTGGAATGGGACTGTGGTATCTGATTTGTCCGCTTGCCCGGCTGAGCCCGCGCCCGCGCCGCAAACTTTCCTTTGCTCAGACAATCAGACAGTGGTCAGCGACTTGTCCGCCTGCCCTGTGGCACGCACGAGCTACAATGTCTGTGGTCCGAGCGCGGTCAACATCTTTGATGTTCCGGCTGGTACGCAATTCAAGCAGATGTCACGTCTCGGCTCTGTCCCGGAATTTGGCGACAGCCACGGTCTGACACCAACGCAATTCTACGAGAAGTTGGACAACCGCTTCCGCACGAATGCAACGGATAAGGCTTATTTGAACTACCTGTTCAAGCAGATGGGCTACGCGAATGGGTGGGCCGATGCACAGCCTTACATGTTCAGCGAAGAGGTTCTTCCTGTCGGAACGCGCGGTATTCTCGGCCTCGGTGAGGAGCATCACTTCGGCTTCTCAATCCTGCCGACGAATGAGCGGGATCGCCAAGCCTTCCGCATTCAGTCTGCAAATGGCGTGGTCATCCACTTCATGAAGACGTGCGGCAACTACATGTATGCCTGCGAATAGTCTTCTTAGACATCATTAGGACGTTTAAGGTCGCCCCATCGGGCGGCCTTTTCTTTTCTTGAATTGACAAGTCTGCCTTTTCCCTTATCGATAAACAATAAGGAGACATGAATGAACTGGGATGTCATCACAAAACTGAGCCCGCCAGAAATCCAGCTTCATTGGGCGACGGCGACGGTGGCTTTCCTGCTTGGCATTGTAATCTTCGCGAACCGGAAGGGAACACGCTATCACAAATCGATAGGGTCGTTCTACGCCGCTCTGATGCTCATCACGGCCATCTCGGCCTTCTTCATCCGGCGCGGCGATGTCAGCGGCTTAGAGTTTTTGACGTTGAAAGGCATGACCTGGATTCACCTCTTCGTGCCCCTTACCCTCTACGGAATCACCGCTGGGCTTTACGGCATATTGGTGTTGAAAAACCCAAAGCGACACCGCGGCCCATTGATCGGATCCTATATTGGTGGCCTAATCATCGCTGGGGCCTTTACCTTCCTACCCGAGCGTCGGATGCATATGCTCTTCTTTGAGGACCCAGAGACAATCCAGCGTTGGATCGAGATGTATCCAGGCTGAGCCTTAAACCGCCTCAAACTCCATAATGATCTCATCAACGGCAAGGTTATCACCCTCTGCCGCTTTCACCGATGACACTTTGGCCCGCTTTTCTGCGCGGAGCGTATTTTCCATTTTCATGGCTTCCACGACAGCCAGCGCTTGACCATCTTCGACCATATCACCTTCACCGACCAACAAGCGCACGACGACACCCGGCATCGGGCAGAGCAACATATTGGATGTATCCGCTTCGACCTTTTCCGGCATGAATCCTGCCAGTGATGCAGCCAGCGGCGTACGCACCGCCACTTCAAAGGCGCAACCGCGATGGCGGATGTGATAGCCTTCTGGGCGTCGTTCCGCCTGAAAGTTCAACGCCTGATTATCGACCAGCGCCCTGACCAATTCCTGCCCCGGACGCCAATTGACCAGCACTTCCATTTCGATCGCGGCCTTATCCTCCTCCGGGTCGTTCATCACGATGGTGCGCAGGCCACGCTCGCCGTTAATGTCAGCCGTGTAGTCTATATCCCCGATAGAGACGTGCCAGAGGTCCGGTATATGGCGCGCGTGATTGGGCAGACTGCCTTCGATCTGTGCGGCGCGGTGCTCTGAAATGTCGTGCATCAACGCGCAGACAGCCGCCAGTTTGCGCATTACGCCCGCATTGGGCTCTGCGCCCGCAAAACCATCAGGATATTCCTCCGCAATAAAGCCCGTAGAAATATCGCCGCGAATGAAGCGGTCATGATCATAGACCGCCTGCAGGAACGGGATGTTATGGCCGATGCCGTCCAGTTCAAACACGTCCAGCGCGTCGCGCATGGCGGACAGCGCCACACCACGATCCGGCCCCCACGTGCAGAGCTTGGCGATCATCGGGTCGTAGAACATGGAAATCTCACCGCCTTCATAAACGCCCGTATCGTTCCGCACGATGGCGTCCCCCCCTTTATCAAAAGAAGCCCGCGGGCCTTCGCTCGGCGGGCGGTAGCGGGTCAGGCGACCGATAGAGGGCAGGAAGTTGCGGAACGGATCTTCGGCATAAATGCGGCTTTCAATCGCCCAGCCGTTCAGCTTTACGTCTTTCTGTTTCATCCCCAGCTTTTCGCCTTGGGCCACGCGGATCATCTGCTCGACCAAATCCACGCCCGTTATCAGTTCGGTCACCGGATGTTCCACCTGCAACCTTGTGTTCATTTCCAGAAAGTAGAAATTCTTGTCCGCATCGACGATGAATTCGACCGTCCCGGCGCTATCATAATCCACCGCCT
>CAZSUW010000062.1:0-3658 GCA_964610115.1 uncultured Algimonas sp. | reverse complement strand
GATCAACGCCGGTAATCTCCTCGGTCACCGGATGCTCAACCTGCAACCGCGTGTTCATCTCCATAAAGTAAATACGGTCGGCGCGCAGGCCGTCTGAACCATCGGCGATAAACTCGATCGTGCCCGCGCTTTCATAATCCACCGCCTTGGCCAGCGCGACGGACTCCGCGCCCATGGCGGCGCGGGTTTCTTCGTCGAGGAAGGGCGACGGGGCCTCTTCGATGACTTTCTGATTGCGGCGCTGGATCGAGCATTCGCGCTCGCCCAGATAGATCACATTGCCATGCTTATCGCCCAGCACTTGGATTTCGATGTGGCGCGGCTGGGTGACGAATTTTTCAATGAAGATGCGGTCATCGCCAAAGCTGCTCGCGGCTTCATTCTTGGACGCTTGGAAGCCCTCTCGCGCTTCCTCATCAGTCCAGGCGATCCGCATCCCCTTGCCGCCGCCCCCGGCGGAGGCTTTGATCATGACGGGATATCCGATCTCGGTCGCGATTTTCACGGCCTCGTCCGCGTCTTCGATCAAGCCCATATGGCCGGGCACGGTGGAAACACCTGCCTCTTGCGCCAGCTTTTTGGACGTGATCTTATCGCCCATCGCCGTCACCGCATGCGGGTTCGGCCCGATAAAGGTGATGCCTTCTTTTTTGAGGCGTTCGGCAAAGCCCGGATTTTCGGACAAAAAGCCATAGCCCGGATGCACCGCATCCGCGCCCGTCTCACGGCACGCTGCAATGATCTTGTCCTGCACCAGATAGGACTCGGCGGCGGGCGGGGGCCCAATATGCACCGCGTCATCCGCCATCTCCACATGCAGCGCATTTTTGTCAGCGTCAGAATAAACCGCGACGGTCTTAATGCCCATTTTCCGCGCGGTTTTAATGACGCGGCAAGCGATCTCGCCCCGATTGGCGATGAGGATTTTTTTGATTTTATTGGTCATTGTTCACCCTGGCCAAAAGTAACTCACCTGTCCTGCAGGGAAAATACTTGGGTTTACTTGATGCTGACCGCGAATATCTACAAGGTCACGCGTCCAAACACCGTTTACACTCTCTGAGGCAGCCCAAGCAGAAATTGCTGCATCAAATTCGTGATCATTTTTTAGGTTGGAACCGTCCAACCCTATGGCGCTAATTAGTCTCCTGAAGTGCGCGTCGCCCCCTTCGTTCCATTGCGGATATTTTTCGCCTGTAACGTGTCGCCACAGCACTTTGGGATGGGTTTCGGTGATCATAATATCGGGCCACTCATCGCGCAATCGAATTGCTAACGCAACGCCCTGAACAGCCATCGACCCCGCTGCACTATTCGACGACTGTACGCTTCCAAAAACATCGCGGTATTTGTGTCTTAGAAATTCGTCCGCCCCTCTCCAACCCGATGGTGAGGTTTGCCAGTGAAGTATAGTGTCAATGCCTACAGCGACAGGGCAACTTTCAATACATTTCGCTGTCGCCCATCCCAAAACGTCATCGACTGACGTCAAAGAGATAGTTCTCAAGGAATGCTCGCCCCAATCTACAATCGCACATCCGAATGCGCCCTTTCCGCCAGGATCGAAACCGAGGGTAATCACAACGGCAAGTTCCCATGCTTTTTCCACGGCGTCTCGGCTTGCTTATCCGCGAGCAAACTAAACGCACGACAGACGCGACGTCTTGTGCTGCGCGGTTGGATGACCTCGTCAATGTATCCGCGTTCGGCGGCGCGGAAGGGGGAGAGGAACTTCTCTTCATAGTCCGCCGTGTGGGCCGCGATTTTGTCGGGATCGCCCAAGTCTTTGCGGTGGAGGATTTCCACCGCGCCTTTCGCGCCCATCACGGCGATCTGTGCCGTCGGCCAGGCATAGTTGATATCCGCGCCGAGATTTTTTGGCGCCATCACACAATAAGCGCCGCCATAGGCTTTGCGGGTAATGACGGTCACGAGCGGCACGGTCGCTTCGCCAAAGGCGTAGAGCAGCTTCGCCCCGTGCTTGATCACGCCATTATATTCCTCGGCCGTTCCGGGCAGGAAGCCCGGCACATCGACGAGCGTCAGGATCGGGATGTTAAAGGCGTCGCAGAAGCGCACAAACCGCCCACCCTTGCGCGACGCGGCGCTATCGAGGCACCCTGCCAGCACCATGGGCTGGTTCGCGACGACGCCAACGGTCCGCCCTTCCAGCCGGATAAAGCCGGTCAGGATATTCTTGGCATAGTCGCGCTGCACCTCAAAGAAATCGCCTTCATCGGCGACCTTTTTGATGAGTTCACCCATGTCATAAGGCACGTTGGGGTTTTCCGGGACCAAAGTGTCGAGGCTTTCATCAATCCGGTCATGCGCGTCAAAGAAAGGTCGGCTCGGCACCTCGTCTTGGTTTGACAGCGGCAGGAAGTCGAACAAGCGGCGAATTTCCGCCAGCGCTTCCATATCATTATCAAAAGCCCCGTCTGCGACGCTGGATTTGGTCGTGTGCGTCTTCGCCCCGCCGAGTTCCTCTGCGGTGACGACTTCGTTCGTGACGGTCTTCAGCACGTCCGGCCCCGTCAGGAACATGTAGGACGTGTCGCGCACCATGAAGATGAAATCAGTCAAAGCGGGCGAATAGACTGCCCCGCCCGCACTCGGCCCCATAATGACGCTGATCTGTGGCACGACGCCTGAGGCGCGGATATTGTTCTGGAAGACATCGGTATAACCCGCCAGCGCGGCAACGCCTTCCTGAATGCGCGCCCCGCCGGAATCCTGCAGGCCGATGATCGGCGCGCCGTGCTTCATCGCCATTTCCTGGACCTTGGTGATCTTCTTGGCGTGGGTTTCTGACAGCGATCCACCAAAAACGGTGAAGTCTTGCGCAAAGACGAAGACCTTCCGGCCATTGATCGTGCCCCAACCGGTTACAACGCCATCGCCCGGCATCTTGGCCTTTTCCATCCCAAAGTCGGTGGAACGGTGCGTGACGAACATGTCAAATTCTTCAAACGAGTCAGGATCAAGCAGTAGAGAGAGCCGTTCGCGCGCGGTCAGCTTGCCGCGGTCATGTTGCTTGGCGATCCGGGCTTCGCCGCCGCCGGCTCTGGCCCTGTCGCGGCGCGCTTGCAGTTGATCGAGTATATCACTCATTCATTCAGCCTCTCAGGATGACCGCTTATCGGTGCGGACTGTCATAAATCCTCTGTCTGACTAGGCTAAGCCGCAACGGCAAGCCTGATTTGTCGCAAATCAGATGTATGAAACAGGTGAAAAACCTCGAAAATGGGCGCATTTTGCCTCCCTATGCGCTCGCGCGCGTCTGTCATGCGTATTTGAGTGTTGAAACCCTGTCTTCATGCAATAATGAACACACCTATAGGGGGAAATTGCTGCTGCCCTGCGGTCTCATGGCGGCGCTAATGCGTAAGAAAGCCACTATGTCGATCCGACCGTCTTATATCTTTGCCTTCGTCGTCGTTGTCGCCTTGGGCATGTGGTTTGCGTTTAACAGCGCTGGCGCCGAACGCGACCTTTATGCCGATTTGGAAAATCGAGATGAAGCGGCGGCTCAAGCCCCGAGCGTCGTTATACGGACCGTACGCGCAGAGCCGCATGTGATCCGCCTCACTGCCTATGGTCGGACGGAACCCAATCGTGTTGTTGAGGTGAAAGCCAAGACCGCGGCGTCCCTTATCGC
>CAZSUW010000061.1:0-14414 GCA_964610115.1 uncultured Algimonas sp. | reverse complement strand
CAGCGGGCATTCGATACCTTTGTTGAAAACCTGCCATTTTACGGCTTTGCCGTGCTTTGTACGGATGATCAGAACGTGCAGGCGCTTGTTGCCCGGGTGACCGACCGTCGCGTTATCACCTATGGCTTTAACCCGCAGGCCGATGTGCGCGCACATGATCTGGACCTCACGCCAGAGGGGACGCGGTTTACGGTGACCTTCCGCGGGCAAGACCCTGAAATTTGGACGGACCTTTTCTTGCCCATGGCTGGGCGCCACAATACGCAGAATGTTCTTTCTGCGATTGCCGTGGCCCGTGAATTGGGCATGGATGAAAAGGCTGTGCGAGAGGCTTTGAAAGCGTTTGGTGGGGTCAAGCGCCGCTTCACGCCGGTCGGAGATTGGAACGGCGTAAAAATCATCGATGATTATGGGCATCACCCGGTAGAAATCGCCGCTGTCCTGCAAGCCGCGCGGCAAGTGGCAACGGGCAAAGTACACGCCGTAGTGCAGCCGCACCGCTATTCCCGGCTCAACGATTTGTTTGAAGATTTCTCGACCTGTTTTAACGATGCGGACAGTGTGCTGGTTGCGGATGTTTACGCGGCGGGTGAGGCCCCAATAGAGGGCGTGTCCGGACCTGCACTGGTCGAAAGCCTGCAGAGCCATGGGCACAGACAAGTCGGAATGACAACGAAAGCCACGCTCGCTGCGGATCTGAAAGGCTCGCTTGAACCGGGCGATCTGGTGATCTGTCTTGGGGCAGGTGATATTACCTATTGGGCCGCTGGACTAGCAGATGCGCTGGAGGCGGTGTGAAGACCCTGCCTGACGTTCGCGGGTCTTTAAAACCAAACGTCCCGCTCGCGCCCTATACGTGGTTGCGTGTGGGCGGTCCGGCTGACTGGTTTTTCATGCCGAAGGACGAAGCGGACCTTGGGCTTTTCCTGTCGTCGATTGATCCAGATATTCCCGTTACCATTCTAGGTGTCGCCTCCAACACTCTGGTGCGCGACGGCGGAATTGAGGGCGTCGTTATCCGGTTGGGACCAAGTTTTGGTAAAGTCCGCGTGGACGGAAATCGCATTATCGCCGGCGCCGCCGCACTCGACGCGCGCGTGGCGAAAGAGGCCGCCAAAGCCGGAATCGCAGGGTTGGAATTTTACGCAGGCGTGCCCGGCACGATTGGTGGCGCGCTTCGCATGAATGCGGGCTGCTACGGTGGAGAAACGGCAGATGTTTTAGACCAAGTCGTCGCCTTGGAACGGACGGGGCGTCGGCTTGTGCTATCGGTTGAGGAGATGGGCTATCGCTACCGTCACTGCGGCGCACCAAGTGATTTGATCTTTATTGAGGCCGTCTTTGAGGGTCAACTTGATGATCCATCCGCGATCCAATCGCGGATGGATGCGATTACGGCGAAGCGCGAAAGCTCTCAACCGATACGGGAAAAAACGGGCGGGTCGACTTTCAAAAACCCAGACGGACATTCCAGCTGGAAACTTATCGATGCGGCGGGCTTGCGCGGCTTCCGTGTGGGCGGGGCGCAAATGAGTGAGCAGCATTGTAACTTCATGATCAATGCCGCTGATGCGACCGCGACGGACCTAGAGCAGCTTGGCGAGACTGTGCGAGCGAAAGTCTTGGAAACTCAGGGGGTGCAACTCGACTGGGAAGTGCGCCGGATCGGACGGAACGCATGAGGGTCGCGGTTTTACTCGGCGGCATCAGCGCTGAACGCGAGGTCAGCCTAATTTCTGGGGCGGCGTGTGCGCAGGCCCTACGTGAAGAAGGTTTTGAGGTCATTGAAATTGATGCTCATCCCGATACGCTTGCAGTAGAAATAGCAAAGGTCGTTCCCGATGTGGTTTTCAACGCCCTTCACGGGGATTGGGGAGAGGACGGTGAAGTCCAAGGCCTATTAGAAGCCGCGAAAATTCCCTATACCCATAGCGGAATTGCAGCGTCTCGCATGGCGATGGACAAAGACTTCGCAAAATCTGTTTTCGCTTTACATGGCATTACTGTCGCCGAAGGCGGAACAGAACGGCGCGAGGTCATCGCAGAAGGCGGGGTTTTGCCCGTACCCTATGTGGTCAAGCCCAATGGATCTGGGTCATCGTCCAGCGTCTATATTGTTGAGGAAGAAACGCCGGAGCAGTTGGAAAGGATAGGGGCTGATAAAGGTCTCGGCGAAGAGCCCGTCATTGAGCGCTACATTCCCGGTCGCGAGCTGACAGTCTCTGTTATGGGGGGACGATCGCTCTGTGTGACCGAAATCGTGCCCCAAACGGGATGGTATGACTATGACGCCAAATATGCGGATGGCGGATCGGTCCATATTGTTGGTGCTGATATACCGGACGCCGTCACAGAGCTTGCGCGAGACTGGGCGGCGCTCGCTCATGTCGCACTCGGTTGTTTGGGGGTTACGCGGGCCGATTTTCGATTTGATGACAGGAATCTGCCGAAAAACCCCACCCGCGCGGATGTGGTAAACAAATTGGTAATCTTGGAGATCAATACTCAACCCGGGATGACCCCGACGTCTCTCGTACCTGAACAGTGCGAAGCGGAAGGCATGGGGTTTGGCGCATTATGCCGTTGGATGGTTGAGGAGGCCTCATGGCCCAGAATGGCAGGAGTGGGAGCTTTGCACGGGTTAGCCCGTTAAAGCCGGGTCTTCGGGGCGCTAGCCGCCTTGTGCAAAGTCGGCTTCATGCGGGAATTCGCGCGGCGACTTATAATCGAAAGTCGCTCATCCGTTCTACGTTCGGCCTGCTCACGGTACTCTTTTTCTTAGCCTTTTGCGCGCTTTGGCTTGGCGGATATTTGCCTACCGTTCGTCAGAATCTCGTTGACTATAAACAAGAACGCTTAATGGCGATGGGTTTTGTAGTCGAACAGATTGACGTGATGGGGGAAGGGCGCTTGAACGAAGCTGATGTTCGCGCCGCTATCGGCATTTATCACGGCGACTATTTTTTCAAAACGGATCTGGTTCGCGCGCAGGAGCGTACGGAAAGCCTGCCTTGGGTGGACCGGGCTGTTGTAAGACGCCTCTGGCCGAACCGCATCGTCGTGCAGCTTGTCGAGACAACGCCGGTTGCGCTTTATCAGGAAGGCGGGGAGATTTTTCTGGCCGATTCGAAAGGCGCAATTGTAGCCCCCTTGACCGCAGAGACCGCTGCTTTGCCCGCCAATTTACGTCTCTTCACGGGACCGGACGCGACCTTACACGCCGGGGACATTAAGTCATCCCTGGAAGTTTTTCCGTCTATTTGGGCAGAGACCGAAGCCTTAACCCGACAAGTTTCTGGGCGCTGGGATTTGACCCTGAAAGACGGCCTCGTTCTGCGTCTCCCGGAGAATAATTTAGACGCGGCACTGTCCCGCTTTGATCGCATTCCCGATGATCAGCGTTCGCGCTTTGCCATAATCGATATGCGCCTACCTGACCGTGTGACGCTCACACCAAAGGATGTATCTCAGACGTGAGTGTGAAGCGCGCTGAAACTGTCTGCGTACTCGATATTGGATCGAGCAAAATTACGTGCCTCATCGGCTCTAAGGATGCCGGCATTGGCGTGCGCGTTTTGGGGCATGGCACTGCACTTTCAAATGGCGTGAAATCTGGCGCCGTTGTTGATTTAGCCGCAGCAGAAGTGGGCATCCGTAAAGCGGTCGAGAAAGCCGAGCGCGCCGCTGGGGTAACCGTTCACGGCGTGTCTGTGAATGTCGGACTGCGCAGCTTGATGTCCCGTCACATGCGCGTGCAAACTGAATTCGCGTCGGGTGCGATTGAGGATCGGAATCTGCAGCGCGTTATCGGCACGTCATTATCGAAAACGGCCACGCCGGATTATGCAATCCTTCACGCGCTCCCCCTCGATTGGGATGTTGATGGCGAGACGGGTATTCGCGACCCGCGCGGCATGTTTGGGCAGCGCTTGGGCGTGAACATGCACTTTGTAACCGCCGGGATTGGACCTTTGCGCAATCTGGCTCATTGTATTGAGCGGTGCCACCTTTCGCTCCGCTCTGTCACTGTCAACCCTTATGCCGCCGCGCGGTCTGTCCTTACGCAAGACGAACGCGATCTGGGCGTCACTTTGATTGACATGGGCGCTGGGCTGACAACCGCGTCGGTATTTCGCGATGACCAACTGGTCCACGTTGATGCGATCAGTGTCGGCGGGTTGAACGTCACCTCGGATATTGCGCGCGGATTGAGCACACCTATCGAAGCAGCCGAGCGCATTAAGATCATCTATGGATCCGCCTTGCATGGCGCGCGTGATGAATATGAGACGATCCCGTGTCCCCCAGTCGGGGCGATGGATGAGTTACGCCATGAGTCTAAATCTCTACTGACGGGCATTATTCGCGCGCGCGTAGAGGAAACTTTGGAGCTCGTACGCGATCGTCTTTATGAGCGAGGTCTGGATAATGTCTCGGGGCGTCAGATTGTTCTGACGGGCGGCGCATCGAAACTCTCCGGGTTGCGCGAACTGACCGAGCTGGTTTTTAACAAACGGGTTCGAATTGGTTCGCCGCATGGCGTGTTCGGTTTGAGCGATCAACTGGATGCCCCGGATTATGCCGTTGCGACGGGACTTTTACGTCATGCCTTTGAACCGAGTTCGGAAGCTGTGACAGGTCCGCCTGATTTGTCAGGACGTCGTTATCAGGCGAACCGTTACCAGGGCGGCCCCGTTGCGCGCAGTTTGCAATGGTTGCGGGAAAACTTTTAAGCTCGACGCCCCTAAGGTGTGTTGCGACATTTTAACTGTTTAGGCCCTTTGTTGCCACAATCTCTATGTTAGGCTTTTCTCTGAAAGGCGGGCCTATGCCGCAGGGCAGGACGACAGATTGGGGGGGCAAGGACTGGTTACGGGCTATGGCTCGTGACCCGCGCCACTACCAAATCGCTGTTCTCTCTTCACTGATTGTCGCCGGATTATTCCTCTATAGCTTTCGCTTGCCCTGGTGGCACGTGGTTGGCTGCGTCGGATCGACACTTATCACCCAAGCTTTGGCCGATCGTTTTATCGCCAAGCGTGAGATTGATCCGCGGAGTCCGCTTATCAGTGCCTTATCATTAACCCTCTTGCTTCGCACGGGAAGTGTCACGCTTTCTATCCTTGCCGGGGTGATCGCTGTTCTAAGCAAATATCTGCTTAGATGGAAGGGGAAGCATATCTTCAACCCTGCCAATTTCGGGCTGGTTATCGTTAGCTTGCTCTTCGGCGCGGCTTGGATTTCGCCCGGGCAGTGGGGCGCCGCCCCCGTGCTCGCCATCCTGTTGATTGGTCTTGGCGGTATTGTGACGGGTAAGGCCAAACGCTGGGACGTTAGCTTGGGGTTGCTCGGCTTCTATGCCGCTTTGATCTTTGGACGCGCCCTGTGGCTCGGCGACCCGCTGGCGATTCCCATTCATCAAATGCAATCAGGTGCTTTACTCGTGTTTGCCTTCTTTATGATCTCTGATCCGAAGACGACGCCAGATGCGCGGGCAGGGCGTCTTGTTTTTGCCGCATTGGTGGCGAGTGTTGGTTTCGCGATCCAGTTCGGTCTTCACAATAGCGCGGGCATCATCCTCGCCTTGATCCTTTGCGCGCCGCTTGTTCCGTTGATTGATCGCGTCTTCACAGCGGAACGTTATGCTTGGCCCCAGTTTTTCTCATATTCGTCCCCGAATTCGCTCCCGAAACAAACCCTCCAGACAAAGGAGTCTGACTATGTCCTCACGCCTGCTGAGTAGCGCGCTTTTCCTTGCGGTCATTGGGGGCGCATCTAGCGCCCAAGCCTTTTGCGGATTTTATGTCGCCAAGGCCGATACGGATTTGTTTAACCAGTCGTCCAAAGTCGCCATGATGCGTGATGGGGACCGGACAGTGATCACCATGGCCAATGACTATCAGGGCGAGCCGGAAGAATTCGCCATGGTCATCCCGGTGCCAGAGGTCATTACGCGCGAGCAGGTTCACGTCAGCGATCCGGCTTTACTAGAGCATTTGGATGCTTACACAGCCCCGCGGCTTGTAGAGTATTTTGATGATAATCCCTGCATTCAATATGCGCCAGTGGAGATGTTGGCGCGTACCGCCGAGGATGTTGTTGTTGTAACAGGGGCACGCGTTGAACAAGCCAAAGCCCTCGGCGTGACCATCGAAGATGAATTCACCGTCGGCGAATACGATATTTTGATCCTTTCGGCCGAAGAAAGCGAAGGGCTGCAAACGTGGCTGTCCAATGAGGGCTATCAGGTTCCACCCGAAGCCCGCCGCACCCTGCGTAGCTATATCAAGCAAGACATGAAATTCTTCGTCGCCAAAGTGAACCTTGAAGCGCGGGCGGAAAATGGCAGCGAGATGTTGCGCCCCATCGCGGTGGCCTTTGAGACACCGAAGTTCATGCTGCCGATCCGTTTGGGTACTGTGAATGCCCAAGGCGATCAGGATTTGTTCGTCTATATGCTCACTCGCAACGGCCAAGTGGAAACGACAAATTATCGCACACAGAGGATTCCGACCGACAAGGAAATTCCGCCTTATGTGAAAGACGAATTTGGCGATTTCTATAAAGCGATGTTCGCCACCGCCGCCGACCGGGACGGTGGGCATGGCGTGTTTATGGAATATGCCTGGGACATGAATTGGTGCGACCCATGCGCGGCGGATCCGCTCTCCAATGAGCAGCTACAAGAGCTTGGTGTTTTTTGGCTGGATGAAGGCCCGGCTAAGCCCGATCCCCGTGGGCGATTCCGCCCCATGCCGCAGGCGAAAGATGTTTTCGTCACACGCTTGCACGTTCGCTATGATGCAGAGAGTTTTCCTGAGGACCTAAAGTTTAAGACGACAGGCAATCGCGATAACTTTCAGGGCCGCTACATCCTTCGTCACGCTTTTGATGGTGAGATGCAGTGCGAGGCAGCGGCTGAGTACAAAAAAAGCGTCAATGAACGCCGCGAGACCGAGATCAGAACACTGGCGAACCTCACGCGATGGGACCGCAAGGAAATCAGGGAAAAGGTTGAGAGCAGTACAAGCTTTTTTAACCCTGAAGATGAAAAACCCGACCATAAATGGTGGAACCGTATCTGGTCAGGGAACTAACAAATAAGTCTTTGTTAATAGTCTTTCAAAGGTCCTTGGTAGGAAATTCGAAATAGTCAATCCCCCGGACAGGTGGGACAGATTATGTTCATTAAAAGCGAAAAAGGGTCGCTCGGCATTCCAGCCGCTATTGGTGGCCTGGTTATGGTGGGTGCGGTTGGCGCGGCATTTGATGTGTCGCGTTTGGTGACAGAGCGCCATACGTTGCAATCGATGGCGGATGCAGCCGCTTTGGCGGCGACTATGCCTGACGACATCTCTACACAAGAACGTCAGGCTTTGGCAAAGGCCACAATCGACGATTACCTGCGTCAAACGGGTGAAACCCTTGCTGTTAATTTGGACAGCTTTGATGTGGCTGGAGATGGCGAACGTGTTTCGTTGACTTTGGCGAGTCGAAAAGACCTTGTTTTTGGCGGTATCGTTGGAATGAGCGACCACACAGTCAAGGCCTCCTCGACGGCGGCTGAGGTGACAGGTGCGGACGCCAATGCGGGCGCCGCGATACTCACCTCCATTTCATTTGTCGTCGGATATACGGACACCATGTCTGGGCGGTCGATGTCATCCGTCAGTTTGATGGGCGTGAAATCAGCTGTGGCGTCTGCATTGATGGGGGTCGACGAAGATAGCCTTGAAACCAGCTTCTATCCCTATAATTGGGGTACGGATCAAACCAATACTGTGCCCCTCCAGCCAGGTGTAACGTCGACATTACAAGCTCTTTTAAATGCTAATTCGAGTGAGGGAAGCGTTCCGTCCGATGCCATGGAACAAGCGACTGCCGATCAAACAGATAACGGCAAACCGGTTGAAAAATATGTTGTTTTCATCACAGACAGCAGTGTCGATAATGAAAAATCGGATGTCAGGAACCAATACTTATCCGATGCCGACGTTATTGATACAAATAACCTGTCCTGTCGTACGATTTCTCCAGAATTAATCGCTGAACAAGATGAACTGGCACAGCGTATTCTGACAACAGTGAATGACGAAAATCTGACACTAACAAGTTGGACATGGGGTGGCCCCTTTGACGATGATTTGGTCAAATATGACAGTAATGATACGATTGCAGACGGATTCCGGAAACGGGACATGCTTGATAAAATGTCGGCGGAACTTCTCATTCGTTATGGTGACGCCAATGCGGACAGGGTGCATAATCCTGAAGCTTGGCAATGGATGGATACCAATTGGGACATTTCCCAATTCGGCTATTTGACATGGGTTCAGGGGCAGCGCCGTCGCTTCTTACTGGAAAAAATGAAGTATGAAGAGACTTGTTCACCGGTTCAAGAACGACGCGTTCTTGACGCTTGCGAAACGGCTCGCTCCGACGATGTGAGGATCGTTGGCATTGATATCTCCGGTGAAGACGCGGCCGGGACACAATTAGTCCAAGAATGTGTGTTTGGGGAACTCATACCTAAAGTAAGCGATGCTGAGATTGACAGCGATACGGGTTCCGATGAATTTCCTTTTGCGGATGCGCAATTAGTTGAAGGCTTATCACCTTTTGATCCGGATAAATATGTTGGACCGGATGGCTCTATTTACGTCTCGGTATCTTCGACGAGTGAACTACGCTCGGTGTTGCAATCAATCATGCCAAAGCAGAATGCGAACAACATCACGGAGAGACGGTCTGTGCGTCTCATTCGTTAGGTTGCAGGCCTCAGATTAAAGCCTGAAAGACCTCACTTGGCATTGTTGTCTATGAGCTAAAATGATAGGTAATCACGGAGCTTAGCCCCCGAATCATCGGGGTTTCTTGCAAGCACTAAAATCCGGATTTCTGCGTGGCTGACGACACTGATAATTCTGACGAAACGCCCGAAAATGAGGGCCAGCCGCCTGCGCCGGAAGATGGAGTTTCACCTATAACCATCGAAGAGGAGATGAAACGCTCCTATCTCGATTATGCGATGAGCGTTATCGTTTCTCGCGCGATTCCAGACGTGCGCGATGGGCTAAAACCCGTGCATCGCCGCATCCTATATTCCATGCACGAAAACGGTTTCACGCGGGATAAGCCCTATAAGAAATCAGCCCGCGTTGTCGGTGACGTTATCGGTAAATATCATCCCCATGGCGATAGTGCCGTCTATGACGCTCTGGTCCGCATGGCGCAGGATTTTTCCATGCGTTTGCCTTTGCTGGATGGGCAAGGAAACTTCGGCTCTGTCGATGGCGATCCTCCCGCAGCGATGCGATACACAGAAGTCCGGATGGACCACCCGGCGGCGAGCCTTCTGGCCGATATTGAAAAGAACACGGTCAACTATCAAGACAATTACGACGCCTCAGAGAGCGAACCAGTTGTCTTGCCTGCGCGCTTTCCGAACATTCTGGTCAACGGGGCGGGGGGCATTGCCGTTGGTATGGCGACGAATATCGCGCCGCATAATCTCGGTGAAGTCTGTGATGCGACTATGGCTTTGCTTGACAATGGTGAACTGACTGACGCCGAACTCTTAGAGATTATTCCAGGACCTGATTTCCCGACAGGCGCGTTGATCATGGGCCGGGGCGGTGCCAAGCAGGGCGTTCTCACCGGGCGGGGCACTGTGACAATGCGGGCCAAGTCTGATGTGGAAGAAATTCGTTCGGGCCGATTTGCAATTATCGTCACTGAGCTTCCGTTCCAGGTCAATAAGGCCTCGATGATCGCGAAGATCGCGTCCCTGGTGAATGAGAAGCGCATTGAAGGCATTTCCGGTGTTCGCGACGAATCCGACCGGGTTGGAATGCGTGTTGTGATCGAGCTGAAGCGCGACGCGAACGCCGATGTCGTTTTAAACCAACTTTATCGCTTCACGCCGATGCAGCAGAATTTCAGCTCTAATATGCTGGCGCTGAATGGCGGCAAGCCGGAACAGATGAATGTCCGGCAAATGTTGGAAGCATTTTTGTCCTTCCGCGAAGATGTCATTGCCCGACGGACGAAATTTGATCTCGCCAAGGCGCGTGACCGCGCGCATGTGATTGTAGGTCTCGCGACAGCCGTTGCGAATATTGACGAAATAATCCGTTTGATCCGAAGCAGCGCAAATCCTGCGGAAGCCCGTGCGGCTCTGACGAGCCGGAATTGGCCGGCTCAAAGCATGGGGGCACTGATTAAGTTGATCGCTGACCCGCGTTCGCGCCTACAAGAGGATGGCACGATCCGCCTGACAGAAGAACAGGCGAGGGCAATCCTTGACCTTCGCTTACAAAAGCTGACCGCGCTCGGCATGGAAGAACTCACGGAAGAGGCCGAAAAACTTGCCGCGCAAATTACTGATCTTCTGGAAATCTTGCGTTCGCGTGATCGAGTGCGCACCATTATTCGCGATGAACTGACCGAGGTTCGCGAGAAATTTGCAACCCCACGCCGCTCTGAATTTGTCGATGGCGGTTTTGACTTTGACGATGAAGACTTGATCGCGGTCGAAGATATGGTCGTGACAGTTAGCAATGGCGGATATGTAAAGCGCACGCCGCTCGACACATATCGCGCTCAGCATCGCGGGGGAAAAGGTCGGTCTGGTATGCAGACCAAGGACGAAGATTTCGTCACGACCGTTTTCGTCGCAACGACACACACGCCGATCATTCTCTTCTCCAGTACCGGAATGGCCTATTCGCTAAAGGTCTGGAAGCTTCCTCAAGGGGGGGCGGCGACACGGGGGCGCAGCTTTAATCAGCTCTTGCCGCTGGATGGCGATGAACGGGTGACGTCCATAATGGCGCTGCCTGAAAATGAAGAGGATTGGGCGTCGCTGGATATTATGTTTGCGACCAAATCCGGCGGTGTCCGCCGGAATAGTCTGGCTGATTTTACCAAGATCAACCGGAACGGCAAAATCGCGATGAAGCCGGGTGAAGATGACGGCATCATCGATGTGCGTTTTTGCTCAGAGCAGGATGATATTGTTTTAACCACTGCTATGGGTCGCGCCATCCGTTTTGCCGTAACCGATGTGCGCCGGTTTAACAGCCGGGCGTCGACAGGGGTAAGGGGCGTGCGCCTAAGCCCGGGCGATGAGGTCATCTCTATGGCTGTGCTTCGACATTTTGATGCGACGACCGAAGAACGCGCCGCTTTTATGAAGCATGCCAACGCCATGCGACGTGCGCTCGGTGAGGAGAATGATGATAGTGCGGATGAGGACCAAGACACCACGAATGCTACGGCGCTCTCCGATGAACGTTTGGCTGAAATGGGCGCGAATGAGCAATACCTTCTAACCATTGCGAATGATGGCTTAGGGAAACGGACCAGTTCTTATGCCTATCCAGTCAAAGGTCGTGGCGGGAAAGGCGTCGTCGCGCAAACCTTATCGCGTGGGAAAGGGGAGGATGACGCCCGACTCGTTCGTAGCTTTGTCGTGGAAGAGACGGATCAAGTCATGCTGGCCACGAATGGCGGTAAGTTGATCCGAACCCCTGTTGAAACGATCAGTATCGTGTCTCGTAGCTCAAAAGGCGTACGTGTTATCCGAACGGCGTCTGATGAAGATGTCGTGAGCGTTGAACGTATCGCCGATGCCACCGGCGAAGATGAGACAGAAGCGGTCTCTGAAGACCCGGGGCCTAATGAAAATTAACCTTGAGATTGGCTTGAAATCAGAAAACTTTGGGCTACGCTCGTCCTTAGCGGGGCGTTAATTCTATTGTCCCGTCCCAATTCCAACTGTGGGAGAGTGTTATATGAGTAAGCGTGACGCACTAATCGAAAAATATGCAGCGCAAATGAAAGACAAGCTGGGCATGAGCCCGGACATGGCGCTGTTGCGGGCCGTGACGATTGCCTGTGGTCCATCCATCTACAATCGCGATTCCTCTACGGTCGCAGGCTCGGATCCATCCGAACTTGCAACAGTTCGTAACGGTTTCATGACCAAAAGATTGGGTATGACCGATGAAGGCGCGAAAGAGGCGGCCTTAAACAAGGTTATGGACGCTTATAAAGCGGGTGGTAGCACGAAATACCGTGCGGTTGTCTACTATCTGCTTGTCAAAGAAACAGGCAAAGAAAGCCTGTTTAGCTAGCCTACGATTGTCGGCGCGCTTTGACGGATTAGTCTTTGCGCGCCGTACTCCTTAAACAGGGTTATTTGCTTCCGGACAGGTGAGGTCAAAGCTCTCGCGGTTTTCGCGCGCTTGTACTTGCAGATTACGGATATGGTTCGCCATAGACTGCGTATCATAGCTCATGTTGACACATCCAAGTGTCTTCTTAGTGTCACCATCAATAATCGCGGCAAATCCCGTTATGCCCATCCACATATTATATTGTCCCACGATCCCGCGGTCGAACACGGCATTAGCATTCCAGTCCGCGTAACCGCCCGAAATATCGATATTCACGAATTCAATCTTTGGATCTTGCAAGGTCTGTAACGCCTCAGCGAGACGCGGTTCCACGATCTTACATGGCGGACACCAATCGGCCCGGAACATGACGACATAAACATCAGGTGTTGTTGGCATTAGCGTATAGGTCTGCGCCGTAACAGGCCCCGAAAAGGCCAACACCGATGTAAGCCCAAGAATTGCAGCACGAAGTTTCATGATCTTTTACTACCCGGCCTAGATTGAACCCCAACTGAAAATATCAGGGCAGGGGAACACAGTTTCGTCAACGCAGAACGCCCGGACCGCGAACAGCCCGGGCGCCTCTCCCCCAAGATTTGGAGTGTTTTGTCCCTCAGGACGAAAGATCGCTGATTTAGTCGAGCTTATTATGTGGCGCCGGGCAGCGTGTTGTCTTCGCTGAGACGGAGGCGCGGCTCATATAGGCTTGGCCTTGTGCAGTAGAGGCCATCTTGCGCAGTTCAGCTGCGATTTCTTGAGCGCGGAATGTGCTGTTCACACAACCGATCACACGTTTTGTGTTTGCATCGACAACAGCCGCAAAGCCGGGCAGGCCGACCCACTGGTTGAAGACGGGAACGATGTCGCGATCAAACGCTTCATGTGCGCCTTTTTCCCATTTAGCGGCCGTGCTTGTGTCAATAACGACTTCTTCAGCGTTCACGCCGGCCATTGCCAGGCCTGACGCTAATTGGTTGTCCAGTTGCTGGGAGTTAACGTCCTGAGCATTACGGAAGTTCACGACATAGACGTCGGGGCTCGCAAAGGCCGGGGCGGCGATGGCGATACTCATTAGTGCCGAGAGGGCGGCTGCAGTTTTCAGTTTCATTGTCTCATCCTTTGATCAGGTTCACTAGGGGGCGGCGCATTTGCACGCTTCTTTCGATGTGTCGCCTTGTGACAGAAGACCGTTAAAGCCCTCCAAATTCTGCGTTAGGATGTGATTCAGGAAGCTTTCTGAAAGCGTTAAATTCCTATCTTAGTTATTGAAATAAAAGGAAAAAGAAAAATTCAAAATTCTCACGATGACGGTCGCAAGGGGACGTAATTTAACGGGACAGAAACCATGGGGGGGCTGCGCGGTAAGGCCCGAGTAAGGACTATTGCCGTGACCTTACGAAATCATGGCGCTTTTCATTGTTTCTACGATTTGCCGAAGACCCGTTCGAAGATCGTATCGACGTGTTTCACGTGGTAAGCATCGTCAAACATGGCGTCGATCTGTTCCGCCGACAGCAAAGACGTAACGTCATCATCTTTATGCAATAACGCCAGGAAGGCTCCGTCACCGGCATTCCCTTGGGTTCGAAACAGCTCCCACACTTTCATCGCATTCCGTTGAACGAGACGATAAGCACTTTCGCGCTGCTCCCCCGCCTGTGTGAGGGCGAGCAGAACCCGTTGTGAATTATGTAGCCCCCCAAGGCGGTCCATATTGGCTTTCATCTTTTCTGGGTAGACGACCAGGTTTTCGATGACGCCAGCAAGGCGATGAAGGGCGAAGTCCAGATGGATTGTCGTATCGGGAGCAATACCCCGTTCCACAGACGAATGGCTAATATCGCGTTCATGCCAAAGCGCGACATTTTCCATAGCCGGCATAACCGCCATACGGACTAATCGCGCAAGGCCCGTCAAATTTTCGGTCAGAACTGGATTGCGCTTATGCGGCATAGCGCTGGAGCCTTTTTGCCCCTTTGAGAAAAATTCTTCCGCTTCCAGAACTTCAGTGCGCTGGAGATGACGGATTTCGACGGCGATATTTTCAATGGAGGACGCGATAACGCCTAGGGTGGCGAAGTAAGCGGCATGGCGGTCGCGCGGGATCACTTGGGTTGAGACGGGCTCGATCGATAGGCCCATTTCCTTCGCCACATGTTCTTCCACAAAGGGGTCGATATTAGCGAAGGTTCCGATCGCACCTGAAATCGCACAGACGGCAATTTCTTCTCG
>CAZSUW010000060.1:0-15373 GCA_964610115.1 uncultured Algimonas sp. | reverse complement strand
TATCTTCCCTAGCGAAAGAATTTTACAACCCTAAGGCCTTCATCATTCACGCGGCATGGCTGGATCAGGCTTGCGCCCATTGTCCAATATTCCCGACTGCTGCCTCCCGTAGGAGTCTGGGCCGTGTCTCAGTCCCAGTGTGGCGGATCATCCTCTCAGACCCGCTATAGATCGTCGCCATGGTAGGCCATTACCCCACCATCTAGCTAATCTAACGCGGCCCCATCCATCAGCGATAAATCTTTCTCCCGGAGGACGTATACGGTATTAGCAGTCGTTTCCAACTGTTGTCCCGTACTGAAGGGTAGGTTGCCACGCGTTACTCACCCGTCTGCCACTGTCCCCAAGAGCAAGCTCTTGGTTCTCGTTCGACTTGCATGTCTTAAGCCTGCCGCCAGCGTTCGTTCTGAGCCAGAATCAAACTCTCAGGTTGAGAGTGTCTGACTGTCACATTTAACTGGCGTTTTGATACTCGAAAGCATCAAAGCGCTTGTTGCGTTTCAAAGAAATCACGAGTGCTCATCACTTAACTCCTCGCTAGAAGAGCTAAGATCAAGCGATCGTAACTTCATGAAAAGAAACGTCGTGACGTACGTCATGACTAGTGTGCGGTCTGTTACCAGATCCGCGCGCCGCCAAACGCCGCCTGCGTCTCTCTTCCCAATATTCACGATGTCAAACAGCTCGGATGCGAAACGAGTCTCACACCCAAAACAAAAGGCCACACAAGGGTGACCGCCCGCCCGGTTTTCACCTTGGAGCGTCTCAGCTCCGGCGAGGCGCGCTACTTAGGAAAAGCAATTTTCCTTTGCAACACTTTTTTTCATAAATCTGCAGAAGCGAGGCTTCGTCCGATTTTTGAAAAAACGCTGAATTCAAACCTCAAATGAAGCCGTCTATTCTGCGTTTGTCTCTGTCCAAACCCTTCCTACGAAGTGTCTGTCTTTCGACTGGAGGCGCCCTCTAACGACCGCAATCCATAAGGCAACTGCCTTTGTCAGTAATTTGCATCTATTTACACAGCAGCAATTCACCGAACCCAATCGCGCAACCATGAGGCCTCTTCAAAGGACACAGGTTTAGCAGTTTGGGTGCTCGCGAGGGGGTAAACCCAATAGCTTTTGCCAAATTGGCCCAACCTCAAGCGAGGGAGAGGACTTACGGCGCGGCGCAATCTAATGCAACCCGAATCGTCACGTTTCTGTACATGACGGCAGCAAACATTCGGCCTATGGAAGAAATCGTCCCGTTTCCTGCGGTCTATCCGCAAAGTCGAGAGAGCTTGGCCTGCCATGAAATATTCTAAGAACACCGTAAAACCCCGCTTTTTGGGCGGATGCGCGACCCTTTTGCTCACCAGTACGACCCTATTCGGATGCGCCGCCCCGACAGCAGAGGTGAGTTCGCAGACTGATTCCCCTCGTAACATCATCGTCTTTGTCGCTGATGGTATGGGCATTTCTACGGTCACAGCCGCGCGCATTTTCGATGGGCAAAAACAAGGAATCGATGGCGAGTCGCATAACCTCGTCTTTGAAGACTTTGGCAATGTCGCCTTTGTCAAAACCTATAATGCCGACAGCCAAGTCCCTGATAGCGCCGGAACAGCTACCGCGCTCTTCTCGGGTTTTAAGGCCAATATCGGCACATTGAACGTAGAGCCGCAGGAAACTTTACGTGCCATGGCGACGGCAAGCTGCCAGAATCAGGCGGACGGAACCCCCGCAACGCTGCTGGAACGGGCACGATCGGTGGATAAGTCTGTGGGTATCATTTCCACAGCCCGCCTCACCCATGCCACACCCGCCGCCGTTTATGGCCGATCCGTCGATCGCGGATTAGAATCAGACGACCGCATGCCAGAAGAATTGACCGCCATGGGCTGCAAAAGCCTTGCCGCGCAGCTCATAGAAACAGCACCAGAGCTGGCATTAGGCGGCGGGGCCTCCGCTATTGTCGAAGCGAATACCGCCAACTGGCCCGGTCCTGTGGTGCGCAATAAGGCCGAAATGCAGGCGGCAGGCGAAGGCCCTGTGCTCGGTCTCTTCACCGGATCGCATATGTCTTATGAGGCTGATCGCCCAGAGACGGAGCCCTCTCTTGCCGAAATGACCCGATTCGCGATCAACCGCTTAGAGGCTGATGAAGACGGTTATGTCCTCATGGTCGAGGCAGGCCGCGTCGATCACGCCCACCATGCGACCAATGCCTACCGCGCCATGACCGATATGCAGGCCTTTAACGAGGCGATTCGTACCGCGACCGAGCAAGCGGGGGACGACACGCTGATCGTTGTCACAGCCGATCACAGCCATGTCTTCGTCATTCAAGGCTATCCCGTCCGCGGCAACCCGATCATGGGCCTGGTGCGCCAAGGCGATATTGTGCGCGAAACGATGACGCGCGAAATCTCTGTCGCGCTGGATGAAGACGGCCTGCCTTTCACGACGCTCGGTTATTATAATGGCCCCAACACACGCGCCGATGCGGTCGCGGCGGGTGACGTTCTAACCGAAGAGGTCGCAACCGCGCGCGACTTTCAACAACAAACCGCTATCCGCAAACGCTCTGAAACCCATGCTGGCGAAGACGTCCCCCTCTACGCCACCGGCCCCGGCGCCAATGCCTTTGGCGGCGTGATGGACCAAGACGAGGTAGGACAAGCGATCATCGAAGCGCTCGAAGGGGAGTAGGTTTAGGGCTCTAGCGGGGCGTTACGCGTCTCTTCTAACACCAGCGCTTGAAAGTCGGCGTGTAGCTTGGGGTCTTCGGCGCTGAAAAATTGCAGCATGATAATGCCGAAGCTGTTATTGGCCGGATCGATGAACATATTGGTGCGCGCCGCCCCGCCCCAGCCCCACTGGCCGGGATATCGCCCAGCCTCAATTTGTTGCTCTGTCGTGGCCGTGACCTGCACCGACCCGCCATAACCAAAGCCCGCTCCGGTATCACCGCCGATCCACGGCTGGAACGCTTTCGGGTCAGGCCCTAGATGGTCGGACATCATGGTGCGCACTGTCTCCTCGTCCAGATAACGCCGCCCGTCCAGCGCCCCGCCATTCACCATCATCGCCGCAAAGCGCGCATAGTCACCTTGGGTTGAGACAAGCCCGCCCCCGCCCGACGCGAATTGATTGCTTTGATCCGCAAATGGACTCCCCACAGCGTCTTCGGCCAAGACAAAGCCGCCTTGCGGCCCGCGCGCATAGTTCGAAGCAAAGCGGTCCAACTGATCGGGGCGCACGAGAAACCCTGTCTCTGTCATACCGAGCGGTTCAAAGAAGCGCTCCGCCATAAGCTCTTGCACGGGTTGATCTGTCACGACTTCCGCAATCCGCGCCAGCACATCGATTGAGTAAGAGTAAAACCACGCCTCACCCGGTTGGAACACCAGGGGTAATTCGCCAAGGCGGTCCATTTTCGCCGCCAGCGGTTCCGCCGGATTAAAAAGATCCGCTTGGGCATATGCGTCTTCAATGGGGTTACCGCCGAAAATCCCATAGGCCATTCCGGAGCGATGTAGCAGCAAGTCTTCAATCGTAATCGGGCGCGTTTGATTGGAATATTGCGGCGCCCCGTCTTCTCCGAGAGTGACAACCTGCATCTGAGCTAAAGCCGGAATATAATCCGCCGCCGCATCATCCAATGACAGCCTTCCGTCCTCGACTAAGTCCATAATCAAGGCCGATGTGATCGGCTTCGTCATAGAATAGATGCGCCAGACCGTATCGGTCTCGGCCGGGCGGTCGCGCTCCCGATCACGCAGACCGAAAGCGTTATTATAAACGATCTGACCCTCATCATAGACAAGCGCACTGACGCCAATGACTTCGCCGCGCTCCACCGCACCGGAGAGCAAGGTATCCATGGCGAGCGTATCAAAGTCAGGTGTGAGCGTCGGCTCTGGCATGTCGATTACATCTAGCGGCGTAGAAGCCGCACAAGCTGACAGGATGAGCGTTGCAACACTCGTTAAGAGACAAATTCGCATATCACCCCCTGCCCTTTTTAACCGGCAAAGACAAATCGTCGATCTGCAACATCGTCTAAAATCATACGGGCCATAAGCGCCCCCGAACCCGCACAGAGCGTCCACCCTAAATGGCCGTGCCCTGCATTGACCCAAAGACCGGGAATGGATGTCGAACTGATATAAGGGCGCCCGACTTGGGAAACAGGCCTTAGACCGGACCAGATAGAGAGCGGTTTGCCCGCTTTGTTTATGGCATCTGGAATAATTTGAGCCCACCTGGTGAGCATGGGTTTGGCGCTATCTTCATTCCATGTCCCAGATAACCGAAATCTATCTTCGAAAACTGTTAGAGCCGAACGACTTATATGATCCATGACAGGTACGGGCGGTAGCGTCAGCTCCTCTGGCAGTTTGAAATCGACAGCCCAACCTCTGACCGGCGTCACCTTTAGCGACAATCCCAAAGGCGCTAGAATATCCGCGCTCTGCGCCCCGCAAGCGACAATGACATGATCGGCCTCAAAGCGATGCGAGCCGAGTGCGACTGCAATGCGGCCTTCATCTTGAACCCTTAAGCGAACATCTTGCGCTTCATAAATAAACGTTACGCCCTTATCCGCCAGGTCGATGGCCAAAGCCTCGCCATATGCTCGCGCATCGGCCGATCGATCATCGGGGAAATAAAGAGCAGGACGGGAAAAGGTTCGCTCCGGATCGATCACGATATTGGCACGGATGCCGTCTTCACCGAGCCTGGCTTGGACCGCCTGAGCCGCCGATACATCGGGGAAAATTTGGTAACAGCCAATCGCACGAGAAAGGGCCTGATCAAGACCAAGCCGACGCATATTGGCCCGAAGCGGGTCAATCGTCGCCCGCGCAAGATCCCGAACAGCTAAAGCGGCATTCGCATCGGCTGATCCATCCTCAGGCGTAACCCAAGGACGAAACTGACTGGGATGGAGCATGCCTGAATTGGCGTGACTGGCCCCTCTAACCGGGCCGGGACGGGCATCAATGACGGTCACAGTTGCGCCGCCCGCTTGCAGAGCGTCAGCGGTAGATAGGCCGATAAGGCCGGCCCCAATTATGACGATTTTAGGCGCTGACATACACGCAGTAATCTAGCGCCCCTTAAAGCGCCTGCTTCGCCAGAAAAGCGTCGATCTGATCGAAAAACTCATTCCGTAGGTCATCGCGTTCCAAGAACAGTTCATGCTTGGCCCCCGGCACCACATGAAAGTCAGATTTTGATCCCACCGCAAAATCTTCGACCGCTGCAGGATCAACGATCTGATCGCCACCTGCCGCGACCATCAAACCCGGAATACCAAGCGAACTCGCATTACGATTGATAAACGCCATGGCTCTTAAGGCCTCTGCAATCCAACCAAAGGTCGGTTCGCCGACACGCAAGCGCGGCGCATTCTGAAAGAAACTTGCCCAACGTGCATAGCGGGTCTTATCCGTGGTCAGCTTATTGTCCGCAAAGGAGACCGGAAGTCCGCCGCGCTGCTTTTGAAAGGGTAGGTTTTTCTTAGACAAACCCAGTGCAGACAACCCTGAAATTGCGAGTTTCATCACAGCCGTATCCAAGTCTGACAATCCCAACATTGGCGCAGAGCAGATAACAGCAGACGGGCTGATCGTACCCGTCAGCACAGATTGCAAGACAATCGTGCCGCCCATAGAATGCCCCATAGCGATGAATGGCTTTGGGCAATGCGGGGCGAGCGTATCGGCCACCCAGCCCAGATCATCAGCATAATCCTGAAAATCAGACACATATGACTTAAGGCGGTCTTCAAGCAGGCGGTCCGACAAACCCTGTCCGCGCGGGTCAACCATCACGACCCAAAAGCCCCGCAGGATCAAATCCGTTATCGACTCTAAATACTTTTCGATAAATTCTGTTCGCCCGGGCGAAAAAATGATGGTTCCGCGCGGCGCGTCAACAGTCTCTCCGTCCACTTCACGCGGAGCGTGAGTGGCAACCATTACCCGCAATCGTCGCGACTTGGTCGACTTGCCCTTCCCTATTGGGCGATCGAGAAAATACAGGGAAAAACGCGAAGCGAGCGCGTCGGGTACGACATGCCCGTCTGGCTGAACGAGGTCAGCGCGCGGAAAATCCAGATGATGTGTGGAAGTCTCGGACATCTATGTCGAACGAGAAAGAAGAATGGGCTGAGTGCAAAGCGTACGGCCTGACCCCCAGCCCTAACGAACTTACATGTTCGAGAAAATGCTTTGAAGGCCCATGGCGACACTCATATCGCCAGCCACTTTCAGCTTACCGGACATAAACGCCATCATAGGGTCCAAATTCCCTGTCGCTAAGGCGATGAAGTCGTCTTTATCGACACTAATTGTGCAATCAGCCTCTGCGTCGCTGTCGAGCTCAGCCGTCGTGCCGTGAGCAAAGACAGAACCGGCACCGCCGAAATCAAATTTAACGGACTTGTCCAGACCGCCGGCCTTTTCGAGCGCCTCTTTCATTTTTGACGCAATTTCTGAATTTTCCATGGGGTCTCCTCAAGACGTTATCGGTTTCTGCTGCGCTATATGGCGGGCTGATCGGCTCCCGCCAAGCAAAAAAGTGACGTGCAGAAAAGCTATTCAATCTTACTCAGTCGGCTTGCGAAATAAAAGCGTTGCGCGGTCACTTTCACCGATATTCCTGTAAAGCTCCGCATCAAAGTCCTTCGCCTCCTCAGACCCGTCTTCAGGCAAACGAGAGCGGGGCGGCAATGTCCAAACGCCCATGGGGTGATCGGCTGTATCGAGCGGATTGGCATTCACCTCCGAACTCGCCACAAATTCAAAACCTGCTTCAGCGGCAAGAGCTTTCATATAGCTTTGCTGAACATAACCCGTGCTGGCCCGGGGATCTTGGGTCCGGGTTTCGGGCAATCGATGCGCAACAACGCCCAGCATCCCACCCGGTTTTAACGCGCGGTAGAACTCGGAAAACGCACCTTCTGCATAACCACGCCCCATCCAGCTATGAACATTCCGGAAGGTCAGTACGCGATCGACGCTATTGTCGGGCAGTGACAGGGTCGCGCCGCTCGGTTCGCCTTCACCGCCGCCTTGGAAATTCCAAAAGCTGGCATAGTCTATCGCACCAAATGTTTCCGCATCCGCATATGTTTCTTTGAATGTCCTTAGGCGTTCATCAATGCGATCACTTACGCCTTCCGGGAAAAGGACGGCGACATAGGTCCCGTCATTATCGGCAAGGTAAGGCGCAAGGATTGGCGTGTACCAACCGGGCCAGATTTCAGCCACGCGCTGATCGGGGCCAATTTGGAAGAACTCTAATGTCTCTAGCGGGTTTCGGAATTGATCACGGGCGGCGTCATCGGCACGGCGAGGATGAGAAATCGTATCGGCTAGGGTCAGTCGCACCTCTTCTGCAATGTCCGGCGTCTCGACCGGGGCGTCACTGACTTCGGGCGCACCACAGCCCACCAAAACCAAAGCCGAACAGGCTAGTAAGAAACGGACCACCGGACCCTCCGTAGAAAATGATAGCTAGGCGTTAGCGCGAAACGCCATGAATGCAACATGCGCTCGCTCACTTTTTTGCGACTCGGATCGACCTCTTGACGTCTTGAGAAACGCACCCACCTACACCGATGCGCGACGCCATGATGGGTCGTGCACAACATGAAACCCGCATTGCTTTCAAGAAAGGATGCCCCATGCGAACTTATGATCTTTCCCCCCTTTACCGGTCCTTTGTCGGCCTAGACCGAATGGCGAGCCTGCTCGACGCGGCCTCAGCGCAAACAAGCGCTCAAGCCAGCTATCCACCCTATAATGTCGCGCGTCTGGACGAAGACCGCTACCGCATCGAACTCGCCGTCGCGGGTTTTTCGGAGCAGGACATAGACATCCAGACTGAACAAAACCGCCTAACGATTACAGGCCGGATTTCTGAGAAGTCTTCTGATGATGAAACAGTGGATTATCTCCATCGCGGTATCGCCGAGCGAGGCTTTGAGCGCCGCTTCCAACTGGCCGATCATGTGATCGTGCAAAGTGCGTCGCTAAATAATGGACTATTGGTGATAACGCTCCAACGTGAGCTGCCAGAGGCCCTCAAGCCACGTCGCATCGCCATCGGTACGGCCAATGATGAACAAAACGTCATCGAGCAGAAACCTAGCGGCAAAGCGAAAGCTGCCTAAATAGGAATGGACCGGAGTTGTCTTCTCTTCCTCCCCCTAATGAAGACAGCGACCGGATGCAGCGGGCGGCATCACGTGTTTACCCCCCTCCCAGTAACGTGATGTCGCCCCACATTGCTTAGGCACGCCAAACTTAGCTTGATAGAAATTCTCGCGCGAAGTCCGCGCCGCTCCAACGCGGCGATTGCCCTTGCGCAAAAGCCGCCCGCGTAGCGCTCAGGACCTTGGCATTCATCGGGGTCGGAACGCCTGCGGCTTTCCCCCGCGTCACGATCTCTCCTTGCAGATAGTCAAGCTCCGCGCTGCGGCCGCGTTCCAGATCATCCAACATGGATGAGCGCGCTTTGCGATCAATTTTCGCGATCCGGTCCATGATGATGCGGTAGAACCAGTCCGGCTTGTCCATCAGCTTGATAATCTTATCAGGGGCGCGTCCGTTAAAGCTTGTTGGACGAACGCCTTCCGCCTCTGCCACGGCCAGACCTTCGCAGATCATCGCGATAAGCACGCGGCGGTAATCGCGGTGTAAAAGGCCCTCCCGCAGGGGGCCGCCAGAGAGCGTATTCAACGCATTATTGAGGTTTACGAGCAGTTTTGCCCAGAGATAGCCCTCTATATTCGGTTCGACCTGTACACCCTCCCCCGCTTTACGTAATGACTCAACCAGAGCATCGGGGGCATCAGGGCCAATCACCAAGGCCCCGTCAGTGCCCCGGTGATAAAGTCCTGATTCTGGCGACGTCACATTGAACGGGACCACCGCGCCAGACACAGATGTAAAGGTCTTCCGCAGCAGCGGCAAATTTGAAACACCGTTCTGAAAACTGATCACCCACGCATCCGGCGCATGGGTTTGTATCGCGGCACTCGCCGCCGCTGTGTCTTGGCTTTTCACACAAAGCGCAACGATGTCAGAGCCTTGTAACGCCGCTGCGTCCGTATGGAAATCGATCGGGGCAAGGGTCTGAACTTCGGATCCGGTCTTCGACAGTCGTAGGCCGGTTTCCGCGAAAGCTGCGCCAATTCGTTGGCGCCCGATAAATCGCACATTGGCGCCGCCTTGCTGCAAACGCCCCCCCAGGTAGCAGCCTATAGAACCGGCCCCGAAGATCGTTATGCGCGGCGGCGTCATGGCCTGCCCTAGCGGGGCGGCATCCGCGCGCCGGCATCCGTGCGAATATATTCGCCATTAATGTAGCTATGCTCGCACATGAAACGCACGACATCGGCATATTCGCTCGGCTGCCCAAAACGGTTTGGGAACTGCACATGCGCCTTGAGGCTTTCTTTGACCTCTGGCTTCATTTGCTCATAGATCGGGGTTTCGTAAAAGCCTGGCAGGATGGTATTCACACGGATCCCTTCGCGTGCCAGATCGCGCGCCATGGGTAAGGCCATCGACAAGATACCGCCCTTGGACGCCGCATAGGCCACTTGACCGATTTGCCCATCTTGTGCGGCGACTGACGCCGTATTGACGATCACGCCACGTTCGCCGTCCGGATCGGTCGGATCCAGCGCCATCATGCCCGCCGCCGATTTGGACGCGCATAAAAAGCTGCCGATCAGATTGATATTGATAATCCGCATAAAGGCGGCCGGGTCGTGTGGAATTATATCGCCCGTGTCACGTTTGCGCGCGACCGTCTTAATCCCGCCGCCAATTCCTGCGCAGTTAATCAGGATGCGTTCCTGCCCAATCGCGCCCCGCACAGACGCAAAGCCCTCATCGACGCTATTATTATCCGCGACATTGACCTTGGCAAAAACGCCGCCAATGTCATTTGCAACGGCCTCACCGCGCTCTTCATTCATATCGAAGATACCGACTTTCACACCGTGCGCAGCCAGCATACGTGCCGTGCCTTCACCGAGGCCAGAGGCGCCGCCCGTGACAATAGCAGAAAGGGAAGAAGTGAGCTTCATGAATACATCTCCGAACAAAAACTTCTGCGTCGCCTTAGGCGCTCTTGCCCTCTTGGCAAGACCACAGACACAATCAGCATCAGCGTGCTAGGTTGACGGCTTATTCTGCCGCTTGGCTTTGCAGTGTATCGGCCACGCCGGACAGAGCAGCGGCAAAGACGGGCGCGCTAAATGCCTCCAAATCTTCGATCCGTTCTCCAATGCCGATGAAATGGATGGGCAATTTGTATTTTTCTGACAAAGCCACGAGCACGCCGCCTTTGGCCGTGCCGTCCAGCTTGGTCATAATCAGACCCGACACTTTCCCGGCATCGCGAAACGCCTCGACTTGAGAGAGCGCATTTTGGCCCACTGTTGCGTCCAGCACTAAGACGCTATGATGCGGGGCACTGGCGTCATATTTTTCGATCACGCGAATAATTTTCGCGAGCTCATCCATCAACTCAGTCCGGTTTTGCAGCCGCCCTGCCGTGTCGATCATCAACACATCATAGTCTTCATCCGTCGCGCGCTTCATCGCATCAAAGACGAGTCCAGCCGCATCAGCCCCCGGCTTGCCATGCATAACGGGCGCTCCTGCCCGCTCGCCCCAGACCGTTAACTGCTCCACCGCGGCGGCGCGGAAGGTGTCTGCCGCACAGATCAAGACACGCTTGCCTTGATCGTTAAAGCGCTTGGCGATCTTACCCAGCGTTGTCGTTTTCCCAGATCCGTTTACACCAACGAATAAAATGACCTGCGGTCGGGCTAAGCCCAAAACAAAGGGTGTTTCCAGCGGAGTCAGAATTTCCGAAATCGTCTCTGCTAGCGCGACTTTGATTTCCAAGTCGGTCACCGTCTTGCTGAACTTATCTTCGGCAAGACTTTCGCTGACTTTGGCGGCCACGTCAGAGCCCATATCCGACATGATAAGAATATCTTCGAGGTCCTCCAGCGCTTCCGCGTCGAGCGTGCGTTGATTGAAGGTCGCCGACAAACTATCCGACATACGTGAGGTCGATTTGCGCAGACCCTTGGTAATGCGATCAAGGAAATTACCTTCGCCCGTGACATCTGGTTCTGGTTCAGGTTCAGGCGAGAGGCCCGCCGCAATGCGTTGCTCTCGGCGTTCTTCGGCGAGTCGTTCGCGCTCCGCCGCTTCCGCCTGCTCGCGCGCTTTGCGGTCGGCGGCGCGCTTGGCCCGCCGTTCGGCTTCGGCCGCTTCCTCTTCCAAACGCTTTAGGCGGGCTTCTTCAGCGCGTTTTGCTGCCGCCTCTTCTTCGGCAAGACGACGCGCCTCGGCCTCTGCGGCTTCGCGCTCTAATCGTTCCTTTTCTGCCGCCGCCCGCGCCGCCGCTTCTGCCTCGGCCTTGCGCTTCAGCTCCGCCGCTTCCGCCTCTGATTTTGCCTTTGCGATTTCGGCTTGGCGTTGCGCCTCAAGGCGCGCGTCTTCTTCAGCGCGGGCTTTGGCTTCTGCCGCGCGTTTTGCAGCTAATTCCGCCTCTTGCTTCGCTCGCTCTTCCGCGAGCCGTTTTTCTTCGGCAAGACGCGCGGCGTCTTCGGCTTCGGCCTGTTCACGCCGAGCTTTTTCCTCGGCCAATTGCTTGGCGCGCTCAACGTCGCGGGCGGCTTGAATTTCGGCTTGGCGTTTTTCTTCCGCCTCAATCGCGGCTTGTTCCTCGCCGCTAAGATCTTTGGCCGCATCATCTTGTTGCCGGGCAGACGCCAGAGCGGCGGCGTTAATCGCCGCCATACGCGCCGCCATTTGCTCATCGACTTGCTTTTGCTTCGCCGCGCGTTCCGCCGCTTCAATGGCGAGCTTTTCTTCCTTGGACTTAAAGCCCAATTTCGACAGAAAGCCGCGTTTTTTCTTTTCAGCCATGAAGCGTCCCAATCAGGTGATCGTTGGTCGCACTTAACACGCGAATAGATGCAAGCGAACCCGCTGGCGGTGGGTTGTCCACCTGGATCATGCTAAAGTCGGGCAAGCGCCCCCGTCCATCCGCTTCGAATAAAGCGACATCTTCGGCACCCACGCGGCTAGCAAGATGTTTGGCCTTTACTGCCGCGCCCGCCTCACGCAAGGCTTTGGCACGCGCTTTGACAATCTTACCATCCACAGGCGGGATTTTGGCCGCCGGCGTTCCTTCCCGTGCGGAATAAGGGAAGACATGCAGCCAAGGAAGGCCGATCTCTGAAATGATAGACAGGCTGTTTTCAAACATGTCCTCATCTTCCGTCGGAAAGCCTGCAATGATGTCTGCACCGAATGTTATGTCCGGCCGCGCGGCCTTGAGCCGCTGGCATAGGTCCACGGCTTGGTCGCGGGAATGGCGCCGCTTCATCCGCTTTAGGATCATCGTATCGCCCGACTGCAAGGAGAGGTGCAAATAGGGCGTCAGGCGTGGGTCCGATGTGATCACGTCGAATAGAACAGGATCGACTTCAGCCGGATCAATCGACGATAATCGCAAGCGGGGCAGCTCTGGCACGAGTTTCAAAATACGCCGGACCAGATCGCCAAGTGGCGGCTGTCCGGGTAAGTCACCGCCCCAACTGGACAAATCAACCCCGGTCAAGACAACTTCATTATAACCTTGCCGGACAAGAGAGCGGACATGCGCCACGATCTCACCTGCGGGCACAGAGCGTGAATTGCCGCGCCCATAAGGAATAATACAAAATGTGCAGCGATGATCGCAGCCATTCTGCACTTGCAGGAACGCCCGAGTGCGATCCTGCAGCCGCGTGGGGGCATTAGAGCTGCCCATAAATTGCGGAGCCGTTTCACGCACACTCATAATATCATTGACGAGTATCGGCTCCGTCCGGTCTGGCGCGAACGTCCCGGGTAGCATTTTGTCGTGATTGCCGACGACACGATCGACTGCGTCCATGGCTGCGAAAGCTTGCGGGTCAATCTGCGCGGCGCAGCCTGTCACAATAATCTGCGCATCGGGCCGATCCCGCCGGGCTTTCCTAACGCGGCGACGGCTTTCGGCCACGGCCTCATTCGTTACCGCACATGTGTTGATGATAACCGCATTGGTCAGACCGTCATCGCGCGCAATCGCGGCGACGGCATCTGACTCGCTCGCATTTAAGCGGCAGCCTAGCGTTATGACCTCGACAGGTTTGTCCATGACGCAAGCGAAATGGTCCGATATGCCGTCTTTTACAAGCATCGAACTGAGGGCATTTTAAAACACACTCGACAAACGATCATTCTCGATTTCACCTGCCGCCTTGCAGATATAAGTGAAGTCTACCAAAGGGGCCCCTACCAAACGATCAGAAAAACTGGCGCGCCCAAAACATGATGGGCATTGGAGGGGATGATGACAATGGGACTCAACAGCAGCCAAGTACTGGTCTTTCTGGTACTCACGGCCCTTATCGCCGGGCTAACCTATCTTGGCACACGCGGTCATCGTAAAGGAGCTTCCGGCGAAGAGGATTACTTCCTCGCCGGCGGATCGCTGAAATGGTATTTTGTCGCCGGATCGATCACGCTGACCAACCTCTCCACCGACCAGCTCATCGGTATGAATGGCAATCAAATGGCCCTTCTGGCCTGGTGGGAGCTCGCCGCTGTGGTCGGACTGCTCATGCTCGCCTTCGTCTTTATCCCGGTCTATTACCGCTATAAATGCACGACGACGACCGAACTCCTGGAACGGCGCTATAATAATAAGCATATACGCGCGCTGATCAGCCTTTTATTCTTGGCCGGCAATATCTTTATCTTCTTGCCCGCCATCCTCTACGGGGGGTCGCTGTTCATGCAGCAAATGTTCGGTCTAGACCATATCAATATCTGGTATATCGCGCTGACCTTTGCCGCCGTTGGTTCAGCCTATGCCATTTTCGGCGGACTACGTGCTGTGGCTGTGTCCGATACGATTAGCGGGTTTCTGATCTTGGGCCTTGCCCTTTACGTGACGTGGCTTTCGCTCTCAGCCATCAACTTTGATTTTTCCGGCGTTCCGGCTGAGCGCCTGTCCCTTATCGGGGATTATGACAGCCCCATTCCGTTCGCGACGTTGTTCACAGGCATGCTGTTTATTCAAATGTTCTATTGGTCAACAAACCAGACCATTACCCAACGCGCCATGGCTAGCCCCAGCGTCGGCGAAGCCCAGAAAGGCATTTTGGCGGCTGCCGCTATCCGCTTGCTAATCGTCCCGCCCATCATTGTCTTGCCGGGGATTGTTTCGTTCAAACTCTTTGGCGAGGTTCCCAATAATGAAGCCTATGGCCAGATTGTCAGCACCTTACTGCCCGCCGCTTTATCGGGCGCCTTTGCCGCGGCGATTGCGGCGGCCGTTCTAACCACCTTCAACTCTATCCTGAACGCCTCTGCTGCGCTCTGGGTGATGGATATCCATGAAAGCTACATCAATAAAAAGCCGAATGTGAGGCGGCTGTCGCTGTGGGTCAGCGTGATTATGGTCGCCCTCGCCTTTTTCATGTTCCCCGCATTTCAAACCGGAGGCAATTTGATCAACCAGGTTCAGGAATATTACGGCTATCTATCCATGCCAATCCTCAGCGCCTTCATCGTCGGCCTGCTCTTCCGGAATGTGAACGCCAATGCTGTGATTATCTCAACGATTTTCGCCGTGGCTTTCTATGCGTTTATGGTCAATGTCTGGCCTGCTTGGCCCGGCGGAAACTTTATCCATATGATGGCGATCGACCTTGTCGTGACTGTCATCCTTGCCCTTGTGATTAATCGTGTGATCTTTGGTCAACGCGCCCAATGGGACGCGCACAATGTATTTGGACGAAACGCTAAAGCCACGGTCATCGGATAAATCCCCGCGAACCCCCCGCTAATTTGCAGTCACATCAAATCCGTAAATCCAATCATGACATCTACTTTGTCTGAAAGCGATGAATCACGGCCAAAAAACGGGAATAGCAATAAGCTCCTTAGGCTCAGTTCAGCTTACTAAACCGTCTCGTAGGGTATGCTTAGCTTGCTCCATGGCCTTTTCTGAGGTCCAGCCCATATTCATCTCAACTTGGGACGACCTCGATATTGTTGGTTTGATGAATGGTGTATTACGCCCACATCGACACTGCCCCCAATCGATTTCAATTTCATCGTTGGTCACGACACCGCCCCAATACGTTTGCACGATCAGATCAAAGAAGGCGGCACGGCCTTTTTGAACACCTTTTCGCGGCAGTGTTTTTCCCGTTTCTGTATCAAGCAAAAAGGGAACCACCCACGGTGGGACTGTCTGACGTCAGCGCCCATGGCACAGATTTGGGTCTAGGCTAAGAGAGACTT
>CAZSUW010000059.1:10715-15445 GCA_964610115.1 uncultured Algimonas sp. | reverse complement strand
GGTCGCGATAATATCCGCGTTGGACCCTTGGGCGAAGCGTTTCACCCCGATCCGCACGCCTTGCAGCGCGTCCGCATCGAGCGCCGCCGCATATCCGCTTGATCCATCGGTCGCCCCCGAAGATACCATGGCGTCCATCATCATCGCCGCGCCGCGCACCGTCTTGGTCATCGGTCCGGCTGTGTCTTGGGTGGAACTGATCGGGACGATAAACTCTTGGCTGATTACGCCGACCGTGGGCTTGAACCCGACAAGGCCGTTCACATTGGACGGGCAAATGATGGACCCATTCGTTTCCGTGCCAACCGCGCCCGCGGCAAGGCTCGCCGCGATGGCGGCGCCAGAGCCAGAGGAGGACCCGCACGGGCTGCGGTCCAACATATGCGGATTGCGCACTTGGCCCCCAACGGCGGACCAGCCGGAGACAGAATCTTCGGAGCGGAAATTGGCCCATTGGGACAGGTTCGTCTTGCCGAGGATGACGGCGCCTTCCGCGCGCAATCCGGCGACCAAGGGGCTGTCCCGGCCCGTCACGTTATCAATCAAGGCGTAAGACCCCGCCGTCGTCGCGAGACCTGCATCCGCCGTTTCAATATTATCTTTCAACAAGACCGGCACGCCGTCCAGCGGGCCGAGCGCCTCTCCCGCTGCGCGGCGTTCGTCAGAGGCGCGGGCTTGGTCCAGGGCCTGGGGATTGACGCTTATGATAGATTGCAATTTCGGCCCGTTGCGATCCACCGCTTCGATCCGGTCCAGATAGGCTTGGGTGATGGCGGCGGATGTGGTCTCTCCCGCCTCCAACATGGCGGACAGTTCCGGCAGGGTTTTAGCCGTCAGACCTGTTGCCGCAAAGCTGGCCATGTTTGTGGGCGCGTCGGGGCTGTTGCGTGCGATGTCTGCCGCGGGGGGCTGGCATGCGGCGAGCACTACAGCGCTGGAGAGTAAGACGGCTTTGGAGAGGAGAGTTTTACGGATCATGCGACCAAATAGGCATGAGGTCCGGATCGGTTCAAGTCTTTCCCGGCTTAGGCGCGCAAAAACACATACCACGCCCCAGATCCGCCATGCCGCGCATGGGCTTCTGACAGGCGCGCGACAAGCGGGCGCAGGTCCGGTTCGCGCAGCCAATGGGGGAGTTGGGCACGGAGAACCCCTTCCCCCTGCATAAATTGGCCATCGCCGCCACTATTTCGGCCCTTGCCCGTAATCACCAGCACGCAGCGATGGCCGCGCTTGGTCGCGCGTATCAATGTCGTGGCCAGCGCACGGCGCGCTTGTTCTTGAGTCAGGCCGTGCAGGTCCAGTCGCGCATCAATCTCCACTCGACCGCGCCGGGTCAGACGGTCTGTCGCGCGCGGGACAGACGGCGGTAGGGCTTTGGGCGCGGTGGGTTTAAGCGGCGGCAAGCGCATCATCGCCCCGAAATCTTCGCGGGTTGGTCCTTGTTTGGGAAGCGGCTTGGCCGCTTGCTTGCCATGCGGGCGACGGCGCGGGCTGACCGTGCGCGTGACACGGTTCCAAACTTCACGCTCCGAGGGTTGAAGATCGCGGGTCACCCGTAGAGCCAGACAATTATGATGGTAGCAACGGCACTCATAATGATCATTACGAATGACCAGGAATGAAAGGTGCGCAAACCGCCAGGGGCGAGCGGCAGATAGCGGCGATATCGCTCTATCGGCTTAAAGGCGAGTTCACCGCCGCCATCATGATCCCAATTATGAAAGTGCCAGAAGGGCAAGTCATATCCCTCCTCGTCTTTCTTTTGCTGATAGGCTTTGCGCATACCCAAATACAGCAAGACGTTCACACCGCCCAACCAGACGCAAAATCCCAGAAAAAAGACTCCAATCACGACGTCGGCACCTCAACTGGCGCGATCGCTTTCGGTAGAAGCAGCGTCCAGCGCACGGGGTGTTTCATCACGCCCGCTTTTGCGCCTGCCGCTGCGCCGGAGCCGAAGAAGAGATCTCCCCGCAGAGGTCCGCGAATGGCGCTGCCTGTGTCTTGCAAGGCCACCAAAATCGTCGACGGCGCGCCGCGATAATCGCGCGCTTTTTGCGGCAGACGCGTCTGAAAGACGGCCAGCGTGCCGTAAGGGTGGTAGCGCGGATCGACCGCCGCTGATCCCATCGCCGTCAGCGGTACACGCATCGCGCCCGCCGGGCCTTCATTGGGACGAATGGATTGTTCCTTGAAAAAGATATAGCGCGGGTTTTCATTCATCAGCGCGCGGGTTGCGGCCCGACCGTTTTCGGCCATCCAGCGTTCAATATCGCGCTTGGCAGATTGGTTGGCGGTCAGTTCGCCGCGATCAATCAGCACCCGCCCAATGGAGCGGTAGCGATGGCTATTATGCCCCGCATAGGCGGCACGCAGCACCCGACCGTCTTTATATTTGATCCGACCCGAGCCTTGGATTTGCAGGAAGAAAACATCAATCGGCTTGCCATAGGCAATCACGCGGGCACTGCGCGCAGACAGTTTGGATCGCGGTTGGTTTTGCGTCGCTTTGTCTTTGGGCAGCGCTAAGATCGGCTCGCTATAGGTCGCATCGGGTTTAATCCGCACATCCAGCTCTGGCTCGTAATAGCCGGTCAGCAAGCCCGCCTCCCCTGTGGCCGCCGTCAGGGTGACAGGCGCGAAATGGGTTTCGAAAAAGGTGCGGGCGTTTTGGGCCTTAGCGGTCTGCGCGGCAGAACAGGCGGGCTGCCAATCAGCATAGCGCCCATATTGCGGCAGGTTCGGGTTCAGCGCTTCCTCCGGGTCGGCGATCAGGAAAGCTTTGCAGCCTTTGGCAAAAGCCTCCAGCGCAGGCGCCGGGTCAGCCTCCGCCCAACCGGACAGGGCGGCGAATTGATCGGGCGCTTCGATCATCGGCTCGGGTGGGGCTTCCGCCGGCGCCGGCGGCGGCGGGGCGGTAATCTCCGGGATAGGCTCTGGCGCGGGCGCGGGTTCGGCGAGGATCACGACCCCCGGATTTTCAACATCAGGGTCCGGGAAATGGACATGCCCTGTCTGCTCACCCTCAGTCTCGACAGGGATCGTCGCGCAGGCCGACAGGCTGATCGCAAGGCACAGGGCTAAAAGGCCGTTCAGCCATTGGCGCATGGCGGCGCGCCTTAGGGTGTTGTGTCAGGTGTGGGATCCGCCGCCAGATCGTCGCCTTCGCTGGGCTCGACTTCGGCCAGACGCCATGTCGGATCATCAGATTTGACATCGCGCACAAAGGTCCAGTGTTCCGAAATGCTCGCCAACATATCCGGATCGCCTTCGACAAGCTCACCCGACGCGTCGCGCAGGGCCGAGGCGATCTCGGCCTCATAGAGCACGCGGATGATCGCTTCGCGACCTTCGATCTGGCCAGAGACGATTTGCGCCGTCTTTAATCGGCCCAAATCTGTGATCTGGGTCAGATCTTTGGCTTCGCGGTCGGTAATGGCGGCGTCATAAACCGCATAGACATCCGGCGTCAGCAGGCTTTCCAGCATGTCGCGATCGCCAGAGGCATAGGCTTCCAAAATCATGGAATAGGCTGTCTTTGCCCCGTCGATAAAGCGGGCGGGCGAAAAGCTGGGATCGGCTTGAGCAATCGCGGCCAGACCCGTCATCTCAGCCTTTTGCGCAGCCTCTTCAGCGAAAGCCGCGCGTTCATCGGCGCTTTTGCCGCCATCATTCGATCCGAAAACTTCGTCCGGATTGAAGGCATCGTCCGGGCCTTGCCCCACCGATTTACCCAAGACAGAATAGAACGCGACACAAACAACAGCCGCAATGGCCGCAAAGAGAACAACTTCAAACATGAAACCCATATAAGGCACATGCCGCCTATTGGAAGGACGCAAACAGCATGATAGCGCGCGCTGTGAAACTTGTCGCACATAGATCGCTGTCTTAGTGATCCAAGAAGAGGACCGTTTAATGGCCAAGACCCCGAAAAAGACTCCGAAAAAGCCGGCTAAGAAAGCCAAAAAAGACGCTGAGCTGGACAAGCTGATGGAAAATGACGCCCCAGCAGAGACCACACCCGCAACCGAAGGGGAGACCCCAGCCGCTGAGGCCGCGCCTATGCTCAGCGTGCTGGCGCAATATTTGAAGGATAGCAGCTTTGAAAACCCGGGCGCGCCAGAGACGCTGCGCTCCAATCAGCCACAGCCCGGCGTGAACATTGACCTGCGAATTGCCCGCCAAGTGTTCGAAAACAATACGGTCGAAGTGTCCATCCTGTTGAAAGCCACGGCCGAACGTGACGGCAAGACCGTCTTTATCGCCGAGCTGGAATATGCGGGTCTCTTTGCGATTGCCAATATCGGGCTAGAGCAGATGCAGCCGCTGATGATGATTGAATGTCCACGCATCCTGTTCCCCTATGCGCGCAAAATTCTGGGCGACATGACCAATGATGGCGGCTTCCCGCCCGTTATGCTGGATATGCCAGATTTTGCCGGCATGTTCCGGGACGAAATGATGCGCCGCGCCGCAGACGCCCCCATTAACTAGGCCGATAAATTAGGCTGACCAATTAAAGGAAAGCGGTGATCTTATGAAGTGGCTCCTGAGTGTTCTTGTTCTCGCCCTAAATATTTGGGCGATTTTCAACATTTGGAACTCGCGCGCAGAGACGCTGCCAAAGGTTCTCTGGACGGCCGGCGTGCTTGTCTTTCCTGTCGCGGGTTTCATCGCTTGGTTCTTTTTGGGGCCCAAAGCGAAAGCCTAGCGCTATCTAGCCC
>CAZSUW010000059.1:0-10615 GCA_964610115.1 uncultured Algimonas sp. | reverse complement strand
TTCATCGCTTGGTTCTTTTTGGGGCCCAAAGCGAAAGCCTAGCGCTATCTAGCCCTCTATCATGTCGGCGGCGGCGCGTTCCGCCGCCCACCGCTCTTCGGCCAGACGGCGCAGCAAAGCCGCATTGCGCAAATTGCCGCGCCAGCCAATGTCAAATACATCGCCGATTATCGGCACGAGGCCGATCAGCCAGTCAATAAAGACATTAAACCCCATCTGCACATAGTGTCGGCGGCTCGCGCCGATCTGTGTTCCGTGTCCGGCAATAAAGGCGGCAAGGCCCAAACTGATTGTATCGCCAATCCCCGGAATCAGACCGATCAGCGTATCCACGCCGAGGGGAATAGACGTGCCCGGGATGTTAAACGCCGCATCCATGGTGCGCGCCAAGCCTTCGGCACGTTCGAGCGCAGCCGCTTCAGCCGCGTGACGGGCAAGCAGATTATCTTGAAACGCCTGCTTTTCCGGCCCGCTTAAGCCCGCCACTCGGGTCGATATAGCGTCAAGAGATCCGTCCATAAGGACTTATAGACCGGATTTTACGCCTGAATAGGGGCCAGCATAGAAGATGATTATAGGGGGCGGTTCCGTAAGCGGGCTTAGGCCGCGATTAGGCGGTCCACCTCATTGACGAGGTCGCGCAAATGAACGGGCTTAGAGAGGACGGTCTGCTGGGACGCATCCGCGTCGGACATGGCGACAGCGGCAAAGCCCGTAATGAACATGACTTTGATTCCGGGCGATAAGCGTTCGGCCTCTTTGGCCAGTTCTATCCCGTCCATGCCGGGCATCATAATATCGGTCAGGAGGAGATCGAACGCGCCGTCTGCGAATTTCAACGCCCGGAGCGCCCGTTCGCCATCAGAACAGGCGATGACATTATGGCCAGCCTTTTCCAAAGCACGTTCAAAAAATCGGCGCATATCGCCATCATCTTCGGCGTATAAAATGGTCGCCATATTAAAGCCCTCTACCAAACAGCGCTATTGCCCTGTTGTCTCTCACCGTTGACGGCCCCAATCGCCAAAGATCGGACCTGCAAGTCACGCGCCAAACCCGTCATAAGCCCAAACCCATCACAATCAATGAATCGTATTTATGAATAGCCGCCATGGCGGCTGCGACTTAAAAAAATCTGACGATAGGAAGAAAAAGCGCTAAGAATCACACATAATATGCGTCCGCCCCGTCAAACCGATACGCCCCCACGGCCCGTTTCCGCCAATGATCGGGACAGTGCGCCCTTGCAAAAGGATGCTGAGGCTTTGGCTGCGCTCGCGGCGGGCTTTGATATTTTTAAGCCGCAAGCGTGGCAGGCCGGGGTCGTTTTTGCCTCGCCGCATTCCGGGCGGCATTACCCGCAAGCCTTTCAGGATCAAAGCCCGCTTTCGCTGGCCCAGCTCCGGCGCAATGAAGATTTTTTCGTCGATCAGTTAATCGCCGGCTGCGTGCCCAGCGGCGCACCCTTACTGAGCGCGCGCTTCCCGCGCTGTTATGTCGATGTGAACCGCGCGCCGACGGAACTTCCGCAGGATTGGGCGATTTCACCCGCCAAAGAAACGCCCAGAGCGGCCGCCGGACTGGGCGTTGTTCCCACCCATATCAATGAGCGCACGCCCATATACCGCACGGCCCCAACCCGGGACCAAGCCCATGCGCGCCTGCGCACACTTTATGATCCTTATCATGCCGCGCTGGCCGGATTGATCCGGGACGCCCAAGCGCGTTTCGGACAATGCTTGCTGGTCGATTGTCATTCCATGCCGGGCTTTGCGCCAATGGGCTCTCGACGCCCCGACATCATTTTAGGCGACCGGTTCGGACGATCCTGTATTGGCGAGACCTTGGCGATGGTCCGCACGCTGTTCCAGCAAGAAGGGTATTCCGTCGCTGTGAACTATCCCTATGCGGGCGGGTTTATTACCAAGCATTACGGGCAACCGTCCCTCGGCGTGGAAGTCGTACAGATCGAAATTAACCGCGATTTATATCTTAACCCGGTGACGCTTTCGCCCAAGCGCGGCTATGACCGGCTGGCCGCGGCGCTAGACCGGATCATGGGGAAAATCATTTCCGCGCGCCAACTCACCGACCTGGCTGCACAGTAAAGGCGCGTTCCGGCTATAGTCCCGCCCATTTTCTCTCATGGCGTGTCCCGATTTGGCACAGCGCACGGTTAACACGAAGGTTTCGCGTCTCAGGGGCACGAGTCTTTTGCGACTTTTCCCTCTCTTTTTAGGCGAACAACCGCCGCGCGGGCTGGCACGGCACTTGCTCTCCCCAAAGGCGAATAGAGTTTTAGCCGGTGGGGAGAACACCATGACCAGCGATATTGACCTTCACGTCGGCAAGCGATTGCGCCGCCGTCGCCGCCTGCTGGGCCTGACCCAACAGTCCTTAGCCGAACAAGTCGGCATAAGATTTCAGCAGATTCAGAAATATGAGTGCGGTGCCAACCGTGTCTCTGCCGCTCGCCTGTTCGAGCTGTCCGAAGCCCTGTCTGTGCCAGTGCAGTATTTCTATGAAGGCTTGTCAGAGCGGGATGAATTCGCCGACGAACCGTCGGATCAAATCGCCGCTGATGTCCTGTCCAAGAAAGAAACGATGGATTTGGTCCGCGCCTATTACGCCATGGGCGAAGGTCCGCGGAAGCACTTACTCGATCTGGCCAAGAGCCTTGAAGGCTCGTCCAAGCCGAACCTTCGGCTTGTCGCGCGCTAAAGCCCCCTTTACGGGTCGGGCATGACGTCTGACCCAAAGCTTGCTGAACACATCGCCGCGCGCCGCGCCCTGATCCGGGACCTGTGCGCGGCCGCACGCGCGATTGCCTTGCCCTTATTTGAGACCGGAGTAGACGCCGAAAACAAAGCGGATGCCAATTTCCCCGGCGGCTATGATCCGGTCACCGTGGCCGACACCGAAGCCGAACGGGTCATGCGCGAGATTATCCGCGAACGCTTTCCAGACGATTCCATTGAAGGCGAGGAATGGCCCGATCATCGCGGCACGAACCACTTTTCCTGGACGCTGGATCCAATTGACGGCACGCGCGGTTTTATTTCCGGTGTGCCTGTCTGGAGCACGCTGATCGCGCTAAGCCATGACGATGAGCCCGTCTTGGGCTGCATTGATCTGCCTGCGCTGTCCCGCATGGCGATTGGTGATAATCAGCGCGCAAGCCTGTTCCATGATGACGGGCGGGAACAGACGCTAACAGTACGCACGATCCAGACGTTATCCGAAGCGCGCCTTGGCTGTACGCAACCCTTTGGCATGTTCAAGCCCGGCGAAATGGCCGCCTATAAAATCATTCAAAGCGGCTGCGCGCTATCGCGGCTGGGGCTGGATGCGCTCGGCTATGTCTTGCTGGCACAGGGGCGGATGGACCTGATTATTGAGGCCGGAATGAAGCCCTGTGACATTCGCGCCCTTATGCCGATTGTGCGCGGGGCGGGCGGTGTCATCACAGATTGGCATGGCGGCAATCCTTCAAATGGCCCCCGCGTCGTCGCCTGTGGCAGCCCGGATCTAATGCCGGAGATTTATACCTATCTCGGCAGAGCCATGACGTGAAAGGCCAAGACGATAGGCCTGTCTTCTTGTCATAGCCCGGCGTGACCGGGCTATCCATAGGCCTTGCGTTTCGGTCTCGGCTCTGTCCTGGATCACCCGGATAAACCGGGTGATGACAAAAAAGAAAAATCAAAACGTCCGTTCACGACGAGTTTACCTACCTTAAACCTCGGTCAGATTCTGCGCGCCTCTCTTGCGAAGGGCGCGGGGGGCTCCCTATCTTTCCATTACATTAACGCCGCTGTTTGTTGTTAGGAGCCGCTGCTGTGAAAAACGTCCTTCTTATGTCTGCCGCTGCGATCGGGTTGATCTCTGCACCCGTTGCCTTGAGCCAAGTGACGGCTGAACCCGCCATACAGCCGGTTCAGTTTTTTGGCCAAAGCAGCAGCCAATCCGCCATGAGCTTTGATGCGCAGCGCGGCGTGCTGACTATGGCGCCCCTACTGGAACGCGTCACCCCCGCCGTTGTGTCCATCAATACGGAAGTTGAAGAACGCGAGCGCGATGAGCTGTCCGAGCGCGAACAAATGCTAGAGCGGTTTTTTGGCGGCCGCCTTCCGGGATCCAATCAACCTCGTCCCGGCCTTGGTTCGGGCGTGATTGTCGATGCGGGCGAAGGCCTGATCCTGACGAACAACCATGTGATTGACGGGGCCGACAGGATCAACGTGACGCTGGAAGATCGTCGCCGCTTTGAGGCCGAAGTCGTCGGCACGGACCCGGCGTCCGACATTGCCTTGCTAAAGATCGACGCCAACGATCTGACCGCACTGCGTGTGGCCAATAGTGAAGATGTCCGGGTTGGCGATTATGTCATTGCGGTGGGCAATCCGTTTGGTCTGTCCTCGACCGTGACGTCCGGCATTGTCTCTGCACTCGGTCGCGATCAGCGGGGCGGCGATACCTATTCCGATTACATCCAGACAGACGCTGCCATTAACCCGGGCAATAGTGGTGGGGCGCTCGTCAATTCCAAAGGCGAGTTGATCGGCATTAATACGGCGATCATTTCCCGATCAGGCTCTAATGCCGGCATTGGCTTTGCGGTTCCCACCCGCATTGCCCGCAATGTGATGGACCAAATTCAGGAATTTGGCGAGGTCCGCCGCGGCCGCATTGGCGTTCTGATCGGCAATGTCACCCCAGAAATACGCGAAGGCCTTGGCCTTGCGAGCTTGAACGGCGCGCTGGTGTCTGATGTGGTTAAGGACAGCCCGGCTGAGAAAGCCGGCTTGCGCGAAGGCGATGTGGTGATCGCCTTTAACGGCGAAGACGTGATCGACAGTTCGGATCTGCGCAATGCCGTCGGCCTGCTTAGCCCCGGCGCGGATGCGGATATTACCTATCTGCGCGATGGTCGCCGCCGCACGACGCGAATTACAGTCGAAGCGCGCGAAGAAACACGCGAGGTCTTGGACGAAAGCGCGACTGACGACATCCCGTCTATGGAAAGCTTCTCTGGTGCGACGATTACAGACATTCCTGAGGATCTGGAACTGGCCGATGGCAATGACGGTGTCTTTGTCTCGGCCGTGCGGTCTGGCAGTCGTGCCGCGCGGTCGGGCCTGCGCCGCGGGGATGTGATCCGGCGGATCAACCGGACGGATATCGATGATCTGCGGGACTTCGAAGATTTCCTCGAAGATAATGACGGCCCTTACGCCCTTGTCGTCGAACGCGACGGTCAGACCGCCTTTTTAGGGGTGCGGTAAGTAGTCCCCGTTCCATTACATTTTCATTGTCATAGCCCGGCGTGTCCGGGCTATCCATTTTTGGATCATAGCATTTTCTAAAGCCGCTTTCATGGATCACCCGGATAAACCGGGGGATGACAAAAGGTGGAGTCACCCAAACCCCTAGAGCGAAATGTCGTTCGGGCAGTTCTGATTATAGACGGCCACCGCTTCGGGCATCCAGCGCTGAAAATCCGCGATGCGCGTATCCGGCGAAGGGTGCGTGCTTTGAAACTCGGGCGTTGCCGCTCCACCGGCCGCTGCCATCCGTTCCCATAGGCGCGGGGCTTCGCGCGGATCATAGCAGGCCCGCGCCATCAGGATCAGGCCGATATAGTCGGCTTCACTTTCATGCTTGCGCGAAAAGGGTAACGCAAAGCCATATTGGCTGATCCCACCAAAGACGCCCATGACCGCCCGCTGCGCGCCATAATCCATACCGCCTGCGCCCATGCTGACACCGGCGCCGACAATGCGCTGCATGTTCTGTTGGGCCATGCGTTCCGCCCCGTGATGGGCGAGGGCGTGGGCCACTTCGTGACCCATGACGACCGCCAAGCCGTCTTCATTCTGCGCCACAGGGATAAGACCCGTATAGACCGCCGTATAACCGCCCGGCAGGGCAAAGGCATTGACCTGATCCGAATCGATCACATTAAACGCCCATTCAAAGCCGGGATCTTCGGGTTCCGCCGCGCGGGCAATTCGCACGCCGATTTCCCGTACAGCATCCACAACCGGACCGGAGGTTACGAGGTTCTGGCGATTGTCAGACAGGATTTGCTGATAGGATTGCAGGCCGAGTTGCAATTCTTGCTCGACCGTCATTGTGCGCAATTGGGAGCGGCCCGTAAACGGCACCTCTTCCTGGTTCATGAAATAATAGACCGCCGCGCCAATCGCGAAGAGCAGCATGATTTGCCAGCGGAAACCGCCACCCCTTCGGCCCATGCGTCGTCGCCCGAAATTAGAGCGACGTAAATTGGATTGTCTATAAACCATAAAGCCTCCGCCCTGCCCTTCCTACCCTAAGGATGGGACAAGGCGAAGGCCTCGATTTAAAAAAACGAGGCGGCGCCGAAATTTACGGCGCGGCCCAGATCAATTTAGATTTTGGAGTTCTGACGCGCGAGAAGGTCGCGGATTTCAGCCAGAAGTACTTCGTTCGCAGGCGGCGCAGCCGGTGCTTCTTCATCCGCCTTTTGCGCTTTATTCATGCCTTTGATGATCATGAACATCACAAAGGCGACGATGATGAAAGCGATCAGCGCATTGATGAACAGGCCATAATTGATAGCGACTTCGGGTGTCGCGACCGTGCCGTCAGCGGCCATAACCGCGTCTTTCATCACATATTTCAGATTGGCCATGTCAATCCCGCCCATGACAGGGCTAATGGCAGGCATAAACACATCATTGATGAACGATGTAACGACTGTTGCGAAGGCAGTACCCATCACAAAGCCGACGGCCATATCGACGAGGTTCCCCTTCATCGCAAATTCTTTAAACTCGGAAATCATACCCATTTTGGGCTCCCCCTCTAACTTTTTGTCCCGCCAAGCGGAACCGCTTAGCCGAGGCCGCTTAACACCAAGTAAGCTTAACAGAAAGTGACTAAAACGTAGGGGTTTGCGCTTATTTGCGCGAAGAGGCGTCAATGCTTTCGCGCAAATCTTTACCCGTGCGAAAGAAAGGCACATGCTTTTCCGGCACATTAACCGGAGTCCCGGTGCGGGGATTGCGTCCGGCGCGGGCTTTGCGATGACGGACGGAAAACGCGCCAAAGCCGCGAAGTTCGACCCGCGCCCCTTTTTCCAAAGTCTGTGTAATCGTTTCCAGAACCACCGCGACGACCCGTTCCATGTCCCGCCGGGTCAAGTGCGGGTTTTCTTCATGGAGGATATCGATGAGTTCAGACCGCAGCATGAGGGGCTGTAAATCATTTGAGAGGCCGCTCGGCAAGGCCTATCCGCGCCAAACGGCCAGAAAAAAAGCCACCGCCCTCTTTTACGAAGGGCGGAGGCCTAAATTTCTAAGCCTGCAGCAAAATCTGAGGCAGACTTTGCGGCAGAGTTTGGAGCAAATTTATTCGCCTTTCAGCGCCGCCCCGAGGATGTCACCCAGTGACGCGCCTGAGTCGGAAGAACCGTACTGTGCGACCGCTTCCTTCTCTTGCGTGATTTCCAGCGCGCGGATGGAGAGCTGATATTGACGCGTCTTGCGATCCACGCGGGTGATCATCGCATCGACCTTATCGCCTACGGCAAAACGCTCTGGGCGCTGCTCTGAACGATCGCGGGACAAATCGCCTTTGCGGATGAAGGCAGAAACCTGCGCGTCGTCTTCGCCGAAGGTGACGTCCAGACCCGCAGGCTGTACGTTGGTGACGGTGCAGGTGACAACGTCATTCTTGCCAAAGCCTTTGGCACCAGCTGGCATGGTGTCGCGCGTGACTTGCTTAATGCCGAGGCTGATACGCTCTTTCTCGACATCGACTTCCAAGATCTTGGCTTCAACGACCTGACCTTTTTGGTAGTCCTTAAGGGCTTCCTCGCCAGACTTGTCCCAAGACAGGTCAGACAAGTGCGCCATGCCGTCAATATCGTCCTCAAGACCGATAAACAGACCAAACTCGGTGACGGACTTGACTTCGCCATTAATCGTAGAACCAACGGGGAAGCGCTCTGTGAAGCTGTCCCATGGATTGTCTTGAACCTGCTTAAGGCCAAGGCTGATGCGGCGCTTCTCTTGATCAACGTCGAGAACTTCGACTTCGACTTCCTGAGAGGTCGAGACGATCTTGCCCGGATGGACGTTTTTCTTCGTCCAGGACATTTCAGAGACGTGAACCAGACCTTCAACGCCTTCTTCCAGCTCGATAAAGGCACCGTAGTCAGCGATATTGGTGACGCGACCTGTGTGGCGTGTGCCGGGCTCGTATTTCGCCGCGGCCGCATTCCACGGATCATCCTGCAGCTGCTTCATGCCAAGGCTGATGCGCTGGGTTTCAGGATTGATACGGATGACTTTGACTTGGATCGTGTCGCCCACATTCAGAACCTGACTTGGGTGAGACACGCGACGCCAGCTCATATCCGTGACGTGTAGCAGGCCGTCAATACCGCCCAGATCGACGAAGGCACCGTAATCGGTGATATTCTTGACCACACCTTCGCGAACTTCGCCTTCAGCCAACTGGCTGACGAGTTCTGCGCGCTGTTCGGCACGGCTCTCTTCGAGAATCGCCCGACGAGAAACCACGATGTTGCCACGGCTTTTGTCCATTTTCAGGATTTGGAAGGGCTGTTCTGTGCCCATCAGCGGACCTATGTCACGCACAGGGCGGATATCAACTTGGGAACCGGGCAAGAAGGCGTTGATGCCGCCCAGATCGACGGTGAAGCCGCCTTTGACGCGACCGACGATCGTGCCTTTGACGGGCTCTTCTTTCTCGTGGAACTTGGACATCTTGACCCAGCTCTCCTCACGGCGGGCTTTGTCGCGAGACAGAATGGCTTGGCCGAGCGCGTTTTCGATCCGCTCTAGAAAGACTTCAACGGTGTCGCCGACTTTCAGCTGATTGTCAGAGCCGGGCTCGTAAAATTCGCGCAGGTCAACACGACCTTCCGTTTTCAGGCCGACATCAACGATGACCTGATCTTTTTCAATGCCGGTGATGATACCTTCGACCACCTGGCCTTCGCGCATGGGAGAGGCCTCGACAGAGGCTTCGAACATGGCGGCAAAATCGTCCGTAGACGGGTTGAGACTATCCATTTTTGAGGATCCAAAAAAGAGTCATGCCAACAGGCATCACGGCCTGCGGTCTTCTCTGATCGCGTCTTTGCGGATCAAAGCGGGTTAATACTCACGAAGGGGTTGGTCGGGGTCGGGATTTGGATCGTCCCGCGCGCGGCTTAGCCTTTCGCTGCCAAGACGGCGTCTATGATAGACACGGCGATCTCGACGGTCGCGCCTATAGAGAGTTCACTCGTATCGAGCAAGTGGGCATCCGCAGCGGGCTTTAAGGGCGCAATCGCCCGGTTCATATCGCGGTGATCCCGCTCTTTCAGGTCGGCCAGCACGCTATCCACCGTCACGTCTTCGCCGTAGCTGATCAACTCTTCATAGCGGCGACGCGCGCGCACCATCGGATCGGCATCAATGAACAGCTTCACATCTGCATCCGGGCAGATCACCGTGCCAATATCGCGCCCGTCCAGCACCGCCCCTTTAGACGCGAAATTCCGCTGAAAGGTGAGAAGCGCATCGCGCACTTCGGGATGGACGGACACTTTGGACGCCGCCTGACCAATCCCGCCGCCTTTCAAGACTTGATCGCCGAGCGTATTCGGGTCGAGCTGTGCAGCGATTTTCGCCGCCGCTGCGCCGTCATCCAGCGCCACGTCTGCGGCCAGGCAATCCCGGGCCGTGGCGCGGTAAATCTTGCCCGTATCCAGATAAGGCAGGTCGTAATGATCGGCCAAGCCCTTGGCGAGCGTGCCTTTGCCGGACGCAAATGTCCCGTCAATCGCAATAGTGAGGGTGGCGCTCATGCTCCGGCCATTAAGTGAGACAATCAGGCGGGGCAAGTGGACAAGCTGCATGGGTCTCAAAGCTGCGGCGAGGCGCCTCTTTACCCCCCTGCCTCACGCGACTATGGGCGCGGCATGATCGTGTCCAATGCCCTAAAAACCGCGCTCTATCAGCTCTTCGTGCCGGCAGGCCGGACGAACCGACAGACTTTCTGGATCTGGCTGGCCATCTTTGCGGTTTTGACAGTCGCTTTTGATTGGGGACTGGGACAGCATGATCCCAGCACAGGCTTTTACTTTTGGGGCTTTCTGATCTGGATGATCATGTTGATCTGCGGGATTTTCGGGATTTACGGCAAGCGACTTAAAGATTTCGGGCGCTCTGTCGGCTGGATTATTCTGGCCTTCACCGCGCTCTTTATGATCCTGATCGTCGTCATGCTCACTTTTGGCGGGGCGGAATATTTCGCCGAATATAGCCAATATCAACGCAAAGCCACGATTGATCCCTCTGTGCGTGAACAGTTGGACACGGCCTTTCAAGACCGGCTTTCCGGATCGAAATGGGTGACGAAACTCAGCACAGGCGCCCTGATGGTCGGCTTTACGCTTTGGGTCGGCCTCACCCCCGGCGATGCAGGCGATAATCGCTATGGTCCCGCGCCAAAGGGCTAAAACCCCTAAAATACCCGAAAATAGTCAAAAGCCGCCCATTAGAAATTTCCGCAAAAGCGCGCCGATTCTTCTTGCATTCTGTTAAGAATTTGCCAG
>CAZSUW010000058.1:0-15555 GCA_964610115.1 uncultured Algimonas sp. | reverse complement strand
TTATGTTAGCCCCAGCATTTTCCGGTTAGCTTCGACGCTGACATCGCCGCCGGCGAAGTCGTCAAACGCTTTATCTGTGACTTCGATCATATGATCCGCGACGAACTTTGCGCCTTCGCGGGCACCGGCTTGGGGATGCTTGAGCGCACATTCCCATTCCACGACAGCCCAGCCGTCAAAGCCGTAGCCAGCGAGTTTTGAAAAAATTGCTTTAAAGTCGATCTGACCATCGCCGAGGCTCCGGAACCGGCCCGGGCGCTCAACCCATCCTTGGTAGCCGCCATAGACGCCAGACTTTCCGTTGGGACGGAACTCGGCGTCTTTTACATGGAACATACGAATGCGTTCATGGTAATGGTCAATGAAGGACAGATAATCGAGTTGCTGCAAGATGAAGTGGCTCGGATCGTAGAGGATATTGCAGCGTTTATGCCCGTCAACCGCCTCTAGGAAGCGTTCAAATGTGACGCCGTCATGCAAGTCTTCGCCCGGATGGATTTCATAGCAGACGTCAACGCCCTCGTCCTCATAATGATCGAGGATCGGCCGCCAGCGACGCGCAAGTTCCGCAAAAGCTTCTTCGACGAGCCCGGCCGGGCGCTGCGGCCAAGGATACATAAAGGGCCACGCGAGTGCGCCCGGAAAGCTGACTGAGCGGTCCAGACCGAGCCGACGCGACGCTGTTGCCGCATATTTGACTTGCTCAACCGCCCACTCTTGCCGCGCATCCGGTTTGCCGTGCAGATGTTTCGGCGCAAAGGCGTCAAAGGCCGTGTCGTAGGCCGGATGAACGGCGACAAGTTGGCCTTGAATATGGGTGGAAAGTTCCGTGATTTCCACGCCCGCTTCAAGGCATCGTCCCTTTAGCTCATCGGCGTAAGTCTGGCTCTCAGCACACTTTTTTACATCCATCACGACCGTATTATCGCTAGGAAGCTGCACACCCTTATAGCCAACATCGGCCATCCAAGAACACGCATTTTCTAGCGTATCGAAGGGGGCTCCGCCCATAAATTGCGCAAGGAAAATGGCCGGGCCTTTGATTGTGCCAAGCTTACTCATACCGAAATCTCCGTCCAGGCAGCGTCGTTGTTGGAGCTTTCAACCATGGCGTCGATGAAAGCCATGCCGCGCAGTGCGCCGTCTATGCCTGCGCTCACGCCGCCACCGGAGCGCACAGCCTCTGCAAACTCCAGATAGATATTGGCGAAGGCCTCAATATAGCCTTCCGGGTGGCCAGCCGGCGTGCGGAACCAAGCCGATGTGGTCTCGTGCAAGAACGGCGTTGCCGCCCGTAAAATCTCTGTGGGCTTATCCAAATAGGTACGGATCACCGTGTTTGGCTCTTCTTGATTCCATTCTAGCCCGCCCGTTTCGCCGTAAACACGGATCGTCAGCGTGTTCTCTTTTCCAACACATATCTGGCTTGCGGATAATACACCTTTCGCTCCACCGCTCATGCGAAATAGTGCTGAGCCATCATCATCAAGACGACGTCCCGGTACAAAGGCCGTTAAGTCTGCCGCAACGCTATCAATAGTCTGTCCGGTCACGAATTCCGCCAGATTATGGGCATGAGTGCCAATATCCCCGATTGCGCCGGCCGCACCAGACCGCGCCGGGTCTGTCCGCCAGTCGGCTTGCTTGCCCTCAACGGGCTCTGCTAGCCATCCCTGAATATATTCAACGAAAACCTTGCGCACGTCCCCAATACCGCCACTTGAAATGACAGCCTGCATTTCCCGCACCATGGGATGGCCGAGATAAGTATGTGTTAGGCCATAAGCGAGAGTGGGCTTGGTCTGCAACACGGCCGCTAGGTCTTCCGCTTCAGCCAATGTCAGCGTAGCTGGCTTGTCTGACAAAACGTGAAAGCCCGCTTCTAACGCTGCCTTGGCCACGGGGAAGTGCATATGGTTCGGCGTAACGATAGCGACAAAATCCATGCGCTCATCCGCAGGTAAGGCCGCTTCCACCTGCATCATCGCTTCGAAACTCGCATAGCATCGATTGGGATCGAGACCAAGCGCAGCACCCGTCGCTTTCGTATTTTCAACATCACGCGAAAACGCACCACAGACGAGATCAATCTGATCATCAAGGCGTGCCGCGAGCCGATGGACGGCCCCGATAAAAGCGCCTTGACCGCCGCCAACCATACCCATTTTGAGCGGTTTATACGCCATTTTTCCCCTAAACGCTTCACGCCTCTTAGTCTCAGGGCGCCTTGAATGATAGCGTTATCAGCCTTGGCCGCGTTGAGCGCTAAATGTCAAGCCCCACATTGCGCCAGCCCGTCTTTATGATGTCCGCAAAATGCGAGACCGGGTGCCAGACGCTCAAGGTTTCCCACCAATCCTGAATTGACACTGTCTTTCCCTCATTCATGCGCGCGAAAAAAGTCATACCTTCTTCCTGGCGCCCGAGATGACCTAAGGCCGCAAGTTTGAGAAACCACAGCGCAACACTATCATTCTGCTGCACATCCAAATCCGCCGCTTCTTCAAAATCACGGTCAGACAGCAAGCGACACAATCTTGAAGCTTCAAACCAAGGGGGCGTTGTCGCGATTAATCGGCGAGACGCCGCATCAAACGCCTTTGAGTCCGCATTATTCCCGCGCAGAGAGTGCGTTAGGGCAAAATATTGTAGCATCGAATAATCATTTGGATTCAGAGCCATTGCCCGCTGTGCGTGAGCCTGAGCCTGGTCCATCCGGCTCTCATGATACCGCACCTGATAGGCCGCAAAGTGAGCCATGGAATTTATGGGATCAAGTTTTAAGGCCTGATTGGCCATGGCTTGCGCCTTATGTAAGCCATCGCTTTTATCGCTCGGCGGAATGCACTGCGTACATAGATAGACGTGCAACAATCCACGTATAGCAAACCCTGATGAGAAGTTTTTATTTTTACGCGTAATCTCTTCCACTTTAGCCAAAAGGCTTTCTGCTTCCGATAAGTTTGCCGTCAGGTTCATCGCGTAATATTGCAAGACGGCCTCATTTGCAGACACGCAATCTCTCTGACCTTTGCGCTGACGCCAGTTATATCGATTAATGTGACCGAACGGCGCCGCGATGCAGGCCGCAACGTTTGAGGCAATATTCTCCTGAATTTCGAAAAGATTCTCCGGCGTGTATTGCCGATCAAACGTTTTTTGAAACAGGATTTCTCCTGTCTCAGTACTGATCAAGTTAACGACCACACGGAAGAGACTGCCGGCGCGCCTTACACTGCCCGACAGTACAAACAGCGCATCAAATTTTTTGCCAATATCTTCGACGGACATGCTTGGCGTACGTGCCGAAACTGTTGGACGAACAGCAATGATACGTAAATGTCTGAACTGAACAAGGTCCCCGACAAGTTCCGCTGTTAGACCTTCCGCGAAAAAGTCGGCTTCTTTGCTTGGGGTCAGGTCATCAAATGTCAGTACGACAACACCAGGACGAGATGTCTCTTGGCTTCCTTCCAAAAGGGCCAGCATGGGCGTTTGACGAAGCGATTTACGTTGAGAGGACTTCCGAAATTCAAAGCGAGGCGCATACCCCCCTTTAGGCACGGTTAGACGAACCAGATCATCTTGCCCGTGAGTCGCGTAATAAAGATCAAGACGTCGCCTTAATTGCCCAGCTTGAACGCGAACAATGGTATCAGCTTGCGGATCAAAATCATCCGAGCGATCAAAAACCTCCAATCCGATTGAATAACCCTTAAGCCGATCCCCCTGACCCAACAAAGTCTGCTCGGTAATGTAACGCAAAAAGCGTTTCATCCGTCGTGTTCCATTGAACAAAGTTGATGAGAGAATACGCTCTAATTGTTCACGTATCTGAGTGACTTCCTCGGAAGTCAGCTCGCCAGTAACGGACGAAATATCTTGCGCTTGCGCCATTCATACCTTTCTATCGTGCCAATACTTAGCGGCCTTGCCTTAAAACGGCAATGCAGTGAATAGTCGTCTTTAGAATTTGGACAGGAGACAGCGGCATGTTTGCAAAAAGAACCTCACTCTGTGGGTTACTTGGTGGCGCTTTACTTCTGACAGGTTGTGCCAGCACGCCTGATCCAGCCAGGATCTGCACGAGCGAGTGGATTGAGCCCCGCGCCGAACGCGCCCTTGATCGGATTGAAACCCGAACCGCAAAATCCTTTCGCGCGCTCCGCAAGGCGGGTGCTGCTTATGTGGCCGGTGATACACCCGGCCCGCTGACGCTTCTTTCTCTGCGACGTTCACTCAGTGATTTGGAAGACGAATTGAAAAACGGTCAAGGCACGCGCGACCTGCGACTTTTGGCGAAAACTTGTAATGATCCGGATTTCATAAGTGAAACACTGACCGACTGGTTGGAGCGTCAAAACCTTCCCAGTCAGATCATGTCTTTTTTGAACGCAACAAATCTGACCGAATATCTGATCGACTTGGCCGAAGGCGGAGAGGCCTCAACCGACGATGGCTGATAGCGATGGTTGATCCTAACCTTCTACGCGATTAGCGGGCTGGCTATGAGCGTACGGATTGCTGCCCTATATAAATTTGTCACCGTGGAAGATCTTGCGTCTCTGAAAGAGACACTCACGGCGACCGGAGAGGCGCTTGGCGTTAAAGGCACACTTCTTATCGCCAATGAAGGCCTTAACGGGACTATCGCTGCCAAAGCCGAGGCTTTGGACCAAATGATAGGGCACTTGAAAGCCGATAAGCGGTTTTGTGACCTTGATGTGAAGTATAGCCACGCCGAAGAGATGCCATTCCTTCGCTATAAGGTGCGCCTTAAGTCCGAAATCGTCACCTTAGGGGTGAACGGCGTAGACCCAACCCAATCTGTAGGAACGTATATTGCGCCCGAAAATTGGAATGACGTTTTAGAAGACCCCGACACGGTCGTTATAGACACGCGGAATGATTACGAGGTCGGACTCGGCACGTTTAAGGGCGCTATTGATCCAAAAACCAAGAGCTTTCGAGAATTTCCGGACTGGGTCGCGGCAAATAAAGAGGCCCTGAAGGGTAAGCGCGTCGCTATGTTCTGCACAGGCGGGATACGCTGTGAAAAAGCCTCGTCTTACATGCTTTCAGAAGGCTTTGACGAAGTGCTGCATTTAAAGGGCGGCATCCTAAAATACCTTGAAACGCAAAAGCCGGATGAAAGCCTATGGAAAGGCGATTGCTTTGTCTTCGACAACCGCGTTGCCGTCTCACATGGTCTGGAAGAAACGGATTGGGTCCTTTGCCATGCCTGTCGCATGCCCATTTCAGAAGACGATCGACAATCACCAAACTACGAACCGGGGGTGCGCTGTCCATCCTGTGCTGACCTTGAGGTTAATCGGCAAAGACACGCAGAACGGCAAAAGCAGATTGAACTCGCGCAATCCCGCGGCGAAAAACATCTCGCCCGAAAAGCATGACACCCATTTTGTACAGCTTCCGACGCTGTCCATTCGCCATGCGCGCGAGAATGGCGCTAGATGCGGCGCAAATTTCCCTAGAGCATCGCGAAGTCAAGCTATCCGCTAAACCCACAGCGATGCTAAAGGCCTCACCCAAAGGCACCGTACCTGTTCTGGTTTTATCGAATGATGAAATCCTAGAAGAAAGCCTCGATATAATGGACTGGGCATTAGCAAAACACGATCCTGAAAACTGGCGGCAAGCCGGCGCGCGAGAGCGAGCAGAGGCCTTTCTCGCGGATTTCAAAGACGCTTTGGACCGCTACAAATATGCCAGTCGCTATAATGATAAAGCCAAACGCGGTGATGTCGACGAAACGCAAAGGACCGCTGCCTTCATGGCCCTGCACGATTTCACGGCCCCACTAAACACTCAGAATTTTCTGCATAGCCCAGAGCAGCCTGGTTATCTGGACGTGGCAACCTTCCCTTTTGTCCGACAATTCGCGAATACTGAGCCGCAATGGTGGTCTGCAGCCGCCCCGCCAACCTTACAGCATTGGCTCAATCACATGGTCTCTCTTCCACGTTTTCAGCGGATCATGGAGAAACATCAGGTCTGGATAGAAGCGGCTTAGGCACGTACCCATTCGTTAATGTCCCCACATTAATTCGGTTACTCACACCGCTTTTCGCCTAAGCGCTTGTCACGCCGCTCCAAAGTCTTAGCGATTACTGTAAGATTCGCAGGACCTTCCATGGCTATCGCCCACGAAAACCCCATTCGGCCCATGCCCCGTCTCAGCACGGCTAGCGCTATTCGGCCGAATCCTATTGATACATTTTCACGCATCGCAACCGCGGAAGGCTATCGCTTTGAACGTGAGGATTTGAACAGCCTGCACGTGGAATTGCATGGCGTGCATTGCAATTTCGAACTGTCGTTAAGTTGGAATCCGGCAGATGAGAACCTCGCACTCTTTATCCTCTTTGACGGGCGCATTCCGGGGGGACGGACTGATGAAATCTGTCGATTGTTGAGTCTGTTAAATGAACGCCTCATCGCGGGTCATTTTGACCTGTGGAATAGCACGAAAGGCTTAGTCTATCGTCACGCCATTTCCCTAAAGGGCGGCGCCACGCTTTCGACAGACCAAGCAATGGATGTTACGGCACAAGCTTTAGATGCTGCAGAAAAAGGCTATCCTGCCGCGCAATATGTAATCTGGGCCGGAAAATCGCCAGAAGACGCTGTTGCCGAAGCGCTTGTAGACTTCGCCGCACAGCGCTAAGCAAAGCGCATGGCGCTATCACATCTTATCATTGGTGCAGGGAATATGGGCGGCGCCCTTCTCTCTGGCTGGCTTAAAAGCAAGCTGATAACGCCGCGGAACCTAGCCGTTTTGGACCCCTCACCGGGTGTAGAGGCCGTTTTCGCCATAGAGCGCGGTGCGAAACATTTATCTCAACCCGACGATATCCCGAAAACAATCGAGACGGTTATGCTGTCCATTAAGCCACAACTGCTTTCATCAGTATCTCGTGACTTAGCGGCCAATTTACCACCTGGTGTCTTGATTATCTCGATAATGGCAGGCGTTCCCTTAACCCACCTTCAAACTCTGTTCCCGCAAGCGCATATCGTTCGGGCTATGCCCAACACCCCAGCCTCTATCGGACAGGGTATTAGTGCCTATGTCGCCGCCCCCGACTTAGAAGACGCCATCTTAGCGCGGGCCGAAACCCTTCTCGCCGCCAGCGGAGCCGTTGTTCGCGTTGACACAGATGAAAAAATCAATGCCGTCACAGCCATTAGCGGATCGGGCCCCGCTTATGTCTTTTACCTAGTCGAAACCTTAGAAGCCGCGGGACGCAACCTTGGTCTCGACGCTGAAACCGCTGCCGCGCTCGCCCAACAGACCGTCATTGGGGCCAGTGCGTTATTAGGATCATCGGAACGAAACCCCACGGAACTCCGAACGGCTGTGACAAGTCCTGGCGGGACGACGCAAGCAGCTCTTGACGTACTCATGGCCGAAAAAGGCTTAGGGCCTTTAATGCGCGAAGCCACACGGGCGGCTATGGAACGCTCTCGGTATCTTTCGGGCTAAAGCGGCAACTGTATTGTCGCGCGAAGTCCCCCCAAAGGTGAGTCATCCAATAGCAATCGCCCGCCATGAAGTTGTGCAATATCTCGCGCCACTGATAATCCGAGTCCGACACCCTCTACATTTTGCGTCCGTGACGCATCCAAACGTGCGAAAGGCCGAATGACGTCGGCGCGGCGCACTTCTGGTATTCCCGGCCCATCATCATCGACGTGAATAAGGGCGTGACTCTGGCTGATATCCAACGTCAACTCAGGTGGGCTCGCATATTTTTTGGCATTGCCGATTAGATTGATTAAGGCCCGGCGCAACTGTTCTGGGCGTCCTTCAAGCCAGGCATCCTCATTTCCATGAACAATCAAATTATCTGATTTTGCGACATATTCTAGAAGCGATAAAAGGCTTAGCGAGGTCACCTCACCATCTCCTGCCCCTCTAGCAAAATCCAGATAGCCCGACAGCATCGCATCCATTTCATCAATATCTTGCCGCATCTCAGCAATATCCTCGGGCGTTTTCGCCATCGATAAGGCAAGTTTCAGCCGCGTCAGCGGCGTACGCAAATCATGACTAACCCCTGCTAGCATTAGTGTGCGTTGTTCGATGTGACGACGAATACGCTGACGCATTTTCAGAAAGCTCTGCCCCGCCAGCCGGACTTCTGCTGCACCGTGGGGGCGATAGTCACCGATATCTTGACCTTTACCAAAAGCGTCCGCTGCATCCGCCAGTTCCCGAATGGGCAGGCTCTGACGCCGAATAAAGACAATCGAAACGAGACTGAGCAGAATTGACGCTGTCACAAGCCAAAAGATGAAAACAAACCCTGTTGGCGCAAAGGCCCGGTCCCTCGCGGCGTAAAATTGCAACACACCCTCGTCTACAGCAACGCGGATATCAATGTGATTGGGGTAGCGTGTCGTATCAAACCAAAAGGGACGTTCCACTGCATTCGTCAAAGCCCGTCTTAGTGACATATCCAAGGCTCGAAATGGATTTCGCCGTCGCGCTATTGGCAAGGTGTCACCCGGTTTTAGGCGAACAGAAAGCTGCATGTCAGGTCGTAATAATTCGTCGAGATTTTCCGCTGTTGCAACAGACGGGTCACGTTCATAAAGCTCCGTCGCCACGGCAATATCAGCGGCCACAGATTCCGTCAGATTTGACGTCACCGTCGCCCAATGTGCATTAAAGAAGAAGTAGGCAACGATCATTTGCATGATCACAATCGGCAGGACGATTATAAGCGCAGAACGGCCAAAAATCGACGTCGGCAGATAGCGTTTGATTAGTCGCTTCACAATGATTTAGCCATCCAGCGGCGTCGCGATTAAGCGGTAGCCTTTGCCACGCACGGTGAGGAGATATTTCGGCTCGGCTGGACTTTCTTCTAATTTGCGACGAAGCCGCGTCATCTGCACATCGACCGCGCGCTCGCTTTCCCCATTTACATTCTCGGATAAGACATAACGAGACACCGCCCCACCGCCTTGACGCGCTAAAAGATCAAGCAAAGTGGACTCACTTGTCGTCAGGCGCATAACCTCGCCGTTTTTAAGAAGCTCTTGCGTCTGCAAGTTATAGGTAAACGCGCCAAAACGGATGCGTTCACTCACCGCCTTTCGGCCGGTCCGGCGAAAAATTGCATCCATACGTAGAAGCAACTCCTCCGGTTCAAAGGGTTTGGGTAAATAGTCATCCGCCCCCGCTTTTAAGCCTCTTATCCGGTCTGCTGGATCGCCTTTTGCCGTTAGAAGTATGATCGGTATATCCCGATGTTCACGCAGGCTTGCGGTTAGCGCCACACCATCTTCGCCCGGCATCATCACATCAACAATCAAGAGGTCATATTCTAATCCGCCCATTTTAGCCCGCGCCTCTTCTGCGTTGGCGGCGCTAGAGACCCGGTATCCAGCCTGTCCTAAATAGCGGGATAGAAGAGACCGAATCCGATCATCATCGTCAATGACGAGCACATGTGTGTCACTTCGGTCGAGATATGTTGCTTGTTGATCCAAAATTTCCCTCCTGAAGGCGCTTTATGGCGGTTGACAGTCCGCGCTCCAAGTTAAGAATGCGGTTTCGAGTTAAACGGATAAAACACCATGATCGAAAAAGCCTACCATGATCGCGACGGCCTTATTTGGATGGACGGAGAATTCATCGATTGGCGGGACGCCAAAGTCCACATGCTTACCCATAGCTTGCATTATGGCTCTGCCGTGTTCGAAGGTGACAGAGCGTATGAGGGCGAAGTTTTCCGCCTGACGGATCACACAAAACGGCTGCAGAAATCAGCCCAGCTTCTGGGATATGAAATCCCTTACACCACGCAACAAATTGATGACGCTTGCGTCGAAGCTCTGGCGAAGACGGGTTTGGGGTCCGCTTACCTGCGCCCCCTCGCCTGGCGTGGATCGGACATGATGGGGGTCGCCTCAAAGAACAATACGATCCACCTCGCTGTCGCTGTCTGGCATTGGGGGAGCTATTTCGAAAATAAAATGAAGGGCATCCGGCTGATGATCAGCGACTGGAAGCGGCCCGCCCCTGACACAATCCCGTGCAAGGCGAAGGCCGCAGGTCTTTATATGATCTGCACGCTTTCCAAGGATAAAGCAGCCGCCAATGGATGGGATGATGCGCTGATGTATGATTACAAGGGCCGCATTGCCGAATGTACGGGCGCGCACATTTTCTTTGTGCGGGACGGAGAGTTACACACGCCAACAAATGATTGCCTGCTTGAAGGCATCACCTATGATACTGTCATCAAGCTCGCTAAGACGCGCGGCATTGCTGTGCATCAGCGAGACATTTACCCTAGCGAAATGCCACATTTCCAAGGCTGCTTCGTTGTCGGCACAGCCGCCGAAGTTACACCTGTTCGGGAAATTCAGGGCATTCATTATGAGGTTGGCGATACAATCCACCAACTGGCCAGTGATTATGATCAACTCGTCCGTGGACAGATCAGCCTGTGATTAGAGTCGCGTATATCGTTAGCCTCGGCGCCCTCTCACTGGTTGGCTGTCACGCGGAACCTGTGATTGCCCCCTCTACACAGGGTACGCCGCCCACAATCACACCCGGAAACGGCCAAACTAATCAGATCACATTGGACGGCTTAAGCCGCGTGGGATCCACGCTTTACGTTCCGTCCGTTCAGGCTGAAACGCCGTCCTTCCTTGTGGTTCACCCCTTTGTGGACGGTGTGCCTTTGCGTGAGGACTATACGGCAGCGACCTATATTCCGGCGGGGATCAGCGAAGCTGTACCGCTTTTGCTAGACGACACGCCTGACATTGGCAGCCGAATGATCATCATGCTGCATAAGGACGCCAATGATGACGGTTTGTTCCAGTTTGGCGATGGCATCACGGTCCCGGATGTACCGCTCATCGAAGGGACAACCATGATCGCTTTGCCCGCAGAGACGCCCGAAGCGCGCGCGGTGACGCCCGATGACATTCGCAATAGCTATCTTAGCCACGCAGAGAAGGCTCTTACCTATTTGGAGCGAGCTAACTTCCGCGCCAAGCCGATAGAGGCCCGCGCGAAAGCTCTGGTCCACCGCTACATGTCCGAGGTGGAACGTCCGGACCGGTCAGCCGATCAGTTTGAAGATATACTTTCCGAGACTTTCATGCTGAATTTCTCGTCCGGCACAATCCGGGACTTAAGGAGTTTTGACGCTTGGCTGAAAGGCCCAGCCTCAAGTGTAGACGCCTCTTTTCATGACATTCCAGCCATCGGTGTATTCCAATTGACTGACGACCTATATCAACTTCAGTTTGAGATCAGCTGGAACGGGATCACGCCGCAAATGGAACGCTTGCAAGCAAGGACCTCACACATATGGAGCGTTCGTGTGAACGGTTCTGACATGCCACTGATAGAACGAATAGATGTCGAAATTCTCGTACCCTTCCGCCAGACTGAGTGGGAATAACTCGCTTAAGCAATCACGATCGGCGTAAATCCACCATAGATCATGCGCTTACCGTCCCAGGCGAACTTTGACGGATCGTGCTCCATGTCCGGATCATTCATGGATTTTTCATAGGCCTCATCTCGCACCGCTTTTGAGGGCCAGGTCATCCAGGAAAAGACAATCTTTTCCCCATCTTTGCGCTTAACCGCCATAGGAAAAGAGGTGAGCTCACCCTCAGGCACATCGTCTTCCCAACATTCAACATAGCTTAGGACGCCATAGCGTTTCATGATCGTCAGAAAGTGTTTTGACTGCTCTATATAGGCGTCTTTCTTATCCGCCGGTACAGCGAGGACGAAGCCATCGACATAATGTGTGCTGTCCATTTTCTCTCTCCCTGAAATGAAAACGGCGCCCGATTGGGACGCCGTTTCGTTGATTATATCTAGAACGGAATTTCGTCGTCGAGGTCAAAGTCCTGTTTCGGACCGTCCAGATTGGACGCAGAACGTGAGCCCCCGCCTTGGTTGTAGCCACCTCCGCCGCCGCCCATGCGGTCTTGGTTATAGCCGCCACCACCGCCCATATTGCCGCCGCCACCAGAACCACCGCGGCTATCCAGCATAGTGAGGTTGCTATTCGGCCCGGCGACTTTGACCTTGGTCGTGTAGCGATCATTACCATCGCGGTCTTGCCACTTCTCGGTCGTCAGCTGGCCTTCAATATAGAGCTTAGACCCCTTATTGACATAGCGTTCCACAACACCAACCAAACCTTCGCCCCAGACTTCAACAGTATGCCACTCTGTGCGTTCGCGGCGTTCCCCACTTTGGCGGTCTTTCCACTGCTCTGATGTAGCCATGCGCAGCTTGGCGACTTTACCGCCATTGCCGAAGGTGCGCACTTCTGGGTCAGCGCCGAGGTTGCCGACCAAAATCACTTTATTGACGGATCCTGCCATATCTTTTCTCCTATAGGACGCGAGGTCTGTTGAACCGTTTGTTAGCCTCGCGGGCTGATTATGCGGCAAGCTTTCGCATCCTTTCGCTCAATGGTCACGCCAAACGCTTGCAAAAATCTGTGGGAAACCGCGTTTCTCACCGTCTGCAAAAAGCCCTCTCGCGTAGGAAGCAAGACGGCTATGTTCGGCGCAATCATCTTGCCTGAACACGGCAAAATCGCTAGCGCGTATGTTCCACATATGTTCTATCGCAATCGGAAAAGCAAGAGCGACAGCAAACAGGATACGCATCACCCTATGGCTATGCTGAAAAATATTCAGGTCCGCGGCGCACGCGAGCATAATCTCAAGGATGTCGACATTGACATGCCCCGCGATAAGCTCGTGGTGATTACTGGCCTGTCTGGGTCCGGGAAAAGCTCTCTCGCCTTTGATACGATCTATGCTGAAGGACAGCGCCGCTATGTCGAGAGCTTGTCGGCCTATGCGCGGCAATTCCTAGAATTGCAGGGCAAACCGGATGTCGACAGCATTGAAGGCCTGTCCCCTGCAATTTCTATCGAACAAAAAACGACCAGCAAGAACCCGCGTTCGACCGTCGGGACAGTCACTGAAATTTACGACTATATGCGCCTTCTCTGGGCACGGGTTGGCGTCCCCTACTCGCCCGCCACAGGCCTGCCGATTGAAAGCCAGACCGTTAGCCAAATGGTCGATATTACCATGGCACTGCCCGAAGGAACAAAGCTCTACATCCTCGCGCCCGTTGTGCGGAACCGCAAAGGCGAATTTCGCAAAGACATCGCCGAATGGATGAAGGCGGGCTATCAACGCGCGAAAATTGATGGCGAAATCGTCCGCCTTGAAGACGCTCCAGCCCTCGATAAAAAATTCAAGCACGACATTGATGTAGTCGTCGACCGCGTCGTGGTTCGCGAAGGCTTGGAAACGCGCCTTGCTGATAGTCTGGAACAGGCACTACGCCTAGCTGACGGCTTGGCCGTTGCGGAACAAGCCGACAATCCTGATGAGCGGATTTTGTTCTCGGAGAAGTTCGCCTGCCCCGTTTCGGGTTTTACGTTGGAAGAAATCGAACCGCGGCTTTTCTCATTCAACAGTCCGCAAGGCGCCTGCCCGAGCTGTGACGGGCTGGGCCGGGAAATGAAGTTCGATGTCAACCTTGTTATCCCGGATGGTACGCGCTCGCTCGCTGGCGGAGCCATTGCCCCGTGGAGCAAGACCCCCTCTTCTCTTTATGCGCAAACGCTCACCGCGCTCGCTGATCACTACGGCTTCTCAACCTCAACCCCGTTCGGCGAGCTCAATAGCCGGTCCCAAGAGGTCATTCTCTATGGCACGAAAGGAACAGAGGTTGAGTTCGTCTACAAAGACGGAAAACGCACCTATAAAACGAAGAAACCGTTTGAAGGCGTCATCCCCAACCTCGCGCGCCGCTACCGTGAAACGGAAAGCACATGGGTCCGCGAAGACCTCGCCAAATATCAAAGCGACACAAAATGCGAAGCATGCGGTGGTAAGCGACTCAAGCCCGAAACGCTCTCTGTCAAAGTTGCGGGCCTTGATATTGCCGCGCCAGGAGAGATGAGTATCGCGCACGCACTCGACCACTTCGAAGGCTTAAAGACGGTCCTCTCCGACAAGGATATGGAAATTGCGGAACGGATTTTGAAAGAAATCTCGGACCGGCTAAAGTTCCTCAACGCGGTTGGCCTCGACTACCTCTCGCTTGGGCGCGGATCTGGGTCGCTGTCAGGCGGCGAAAGCCAACGCATCCGTCTCGCGAGCCAGATTGGATCGGGCCTGACAGGTGTTCTCTATGTCCTAGACGAGCCGTCGATAGGTTTGCACCAGCGCGATAATGCGCGCCTCTTGCAAACGCTCCAAGAGTTGCGTGATCTTGGCAATACCGTCCTTGTTGTTGAACATGATGAGGAAGCGATCCTGACGGCGGACTATGTCATCGATATGGGCCCGCGCGCCGGTGTGAATGGCGGCGAGGTCGTAGCGGCCGGCACTCCGAAACAAATCAAAAAAGCCAGAGCTTCACTGACCGGCCAATACCTGACGGGCAAAAAGTCCATCGAAATCCCAGCGCGCCGCCGATCGATCGACACGGACAAAGTTATCCATGTTGAAGGGGCCAGCGGCAATAATCTTAAAGACCTTGACGTTGATTTCCCTCTCGGTGTGATGACGTGCGTCACGGGCGTCTCTGGAGGCGGAAAATCGACGCTGACGATTGAGACCCTTTACAAAGCGGCGGCGCGCAAGATCAACAAAGCGACGAAAGCCCCCATGCCTCACACGGCGGTCCATGGTTTGGATCAACTCGATAAAGTCATCCAGATCGATCAATCGCCGATTGGTCGTACGCCCCGTTCTAACCCCGCGACTTATACAGGCGCCTTTACCCCAATCCGGGATTGGTTTGCGGGCCTGCCCGAAGCGAAAACACGCGGTTACAAACCCGGTCGCTTTTCGTTTAACGTGAAAGGCGGTCGCTGCGAAGCCTGCCAAGGCGCAGGCGTCGTTAAGATCGAAATGCACTTTCTACCGGACGTCTATGTCACCTGTGATGTCTGCAACGGGGCGCGTTATAATCGCGAAACCTTAGAGATTAAGTTCAAAGGCAAGTCCATTTCCGACGTGCTCGCCATGCCCATTGATGAGGCCGCAGACTTCTTCAAAGCGGTGCCCAGCATTCGCGACAAGATGGTGACGCTACAACGCGTCGGGCTCGGCTACATCAAAGTCGGCCAGCAAGCGACAACGCTGTCCGGCGGTGAAGCGCAACGCGTAAAACTCGCCAAAGAACTCTCAAAACGCGCCACGGGCCAGACGCTTTACATCTTGGACGAACCGACAACAGGCCTGCACTTTGAAGACGTCAACAAGCTGCTGACCGTCCTGCAAGAGCTAGTATCCAACGGTAACACGATGGTGATTATCGAACATAATCTGGACGTGGTGAAGACCGCTGACTGGGTCATCGATATCGGCCCGGAAGGCGGCGATGGCGGCGGTGAAATCGTTGGCGTCGGCACCCCAGAAGATATTGCCACTGTTGAGCGCAGCTGGACGGGGCGATATCTTAAATCCATGCTAGGGGGCACTGCCCAAGCGGCGGAGTGAGAG
>CAZSUW010000057.1:0-15607 GCA_964610115.1 uncultured Algimonas sp. | reverse complement strand
CGGAGCCAAAGATTGATCCGGGGGATCAATCGACGCGGAGGGCCGGGCGATGACAAAGCCCGAGAGAGAGAGAGAGAGAGCGCCATCCCCGTATTACGATCAATGAAGCGCCGAGGATCAGTCTTGTGATGCGGAGCCGGAATGAGGCCACACATCAGGATCAGTTTCATCCTTCTCAAACAATCGGATCAGACAACGGATCAGACGCTGTGTCCGCTGTTTGAATAACACGCGCGGGTAACAGAGACGTGACGCACCTTGAATTTCAATTGAAGCGCCTCGGCGGAATAAGACCGAAATCGAGATCATTCCTGATTGAGTAAGCGACATTATTCCGGTCAAACACAGAAGGGCTTCTTATGTTTAAATTCAATTTCCCAGAGGCGCTATTTGCTGCAGCCGTTATTTCCACCCTTGGGCTTTCTACCCCAAATGTATCGCTCGCTCAGGATATCGGACAATTTACAACCTATGACGCTGAAAGCGCCATCAAGGTTGATACCACACCTTATCGAGAGATTCTTAGCGGCCTGACCGTATCAGAGCGCGGACGAAACCTTGTCGCTTATGAAGCCGCTCACATACAGGCCCTGCCCTTCTTTGCCCGATATTCAGATTACTTAGCGAGCGTCCCTGTTGAGCGCCTTAATCGGGACGAGCAATTGGCGTATTGGCTCAACACGCGTAATTTTTTATTGATCCAAGCCTTGTCAGAAGAAGGCCGTGTGCGTGGCTTTAAAAAGAAACGCGGCACACCATCAGAGCCGGGGGATTTCTGGACGGAAAAGCGGATCACCGTGTCGGGTGTGCCGCTTTCGCTTCACGACATAGAACATGACATCCTTCTTTCAGCTTGGGATGATCCGAATATCATTTTTGGTCTCTATCAAGGCATGACCGGAGGCCCCGTTCTACCTAGCGAACCGTTTAAGGCCGAGACTGTACACACAGCACTGAAAGAAAGCGGGCAACGGTTCAATGCTTTTCAAGGGAATTTCCGAGTCCGCAATGATCGCGTTCGAATTAGCACTTATTATGATTGGTACCTTCCGCTGGCATATGGCCGTGACGAAGCCGCATTAAGAGAACATCTGTCTTCATTTGCGAAACCTGAACATCAAGCCCTTGTTCGGACTGATGGAGAGCTTAGCCGAAGTAAGTTGTCGACTGAGTTTGAATTTTATCGTCCACGCCAACAGGAAAACGGAACAGGCTCTCGACCTGTTACGCGCGGATACGGATCTTAATTTAGTTTCGTGGCATTGGCCAATCCGCTTCTTTGCATAGGAACATGCATAGCCGTTCTGATCATTGGCTTAGCAGGACTGTCTCATGGCTTCCCCTACGGCGTTGATCCGGGGGAGGCCCCTTTACGCCTCTATATTGGTTTCGCCCTAATAAGCGGCGGCATCTGGTTCCTTTTACCCGGACTGCTAAAACGGTCCGAGGCCTCACGCCCTTTATTCGTCGCTGCCATATGTCTGGGCTTGGCCATGCGCGGGGCCATGTTTTTTTCACTGCCCGTTCTAGAGGACGATAGTTATCGATATCTCTGGGATGGAGCGGTCACCGCCAATGGAATTAACCCCTATAAATACGCCCCGGCCGAAGCAGCAATAGAAGGCGTTTTCGGCGATCAAAATACCGATCTGATCGCGCCTGATTTGAAGAAGCTTCAGGCCCTTGCGGCCCAGTATCCTGAAACCCATAGCCGGATAAATTACCCCTACCTCTCTACCATTTACCCACCACTCACCCAAGCGGCTTTCGCAATAGCCTATCGCCTAGACCCTTTCGCGTTAAACGGTTGGCGCTGGGTCCTGTTGGCTTCAGATTTGATCGCCCTTTCCTTGCTCACAAGGCTGCTGACCGCGCACAATCGCAATCGACTTTGGGCTTTACTCTATTGGTGGAATCCGGTTGTCATTGTACAGGGATTTGGCGCGGGCCATATGGATTTGGTCATCCTCCCTTTCTTATTGGGCGCATTATTACTCGCACAGAAACAGCGATTAAATGGGTCAGTCATAGCGCTCGCAGCCGCCGCCGCCGTAAAACTCTGGCCCGCTATTTTATTGCCAATTCTTGTCAGACCCCTTTTGCGGCAGCCCGCCAAATTAGGGGCCACGTTTGGACTTTTCGGGCTTTTCGTCACGCTCGCCCTGCTGCCTCAAATCTTCCACGCGCTCCAACCGGATGCTGGATTAAACGCCTATGCAAGTGACTGGCGCACGCACGCCTTTCTCTTTGCTGTCCTAGAAGATGTCGTGCTGAGAGGGTTTAACGATCCCGGCTTCTTGGCCCGGATCTTTGTCGTGATGTCCGTTATCTCTCTCACAGCTTATCTGTCGCTCCGTCCTTCCTATCGCGCAAAACAAATCCCGATCTTGTGCGCGATGATTATTGCCAGCCTGATTTTTCTCTCCCCAACCGGCTATCCTTGGTACTTAATCTGGCTCGCGCCGTTTCTTGCCTTTCTCCCAAAAGCGGGCTTGTGCGCCTTGTTTGTCACAGCGCCGCTTTATTGGCTTCGATTTGAACTGGGTGATGACTCTCTTTTCTATCAGCGGGTCGTGATACCGTTCGCGTTCGGCCTGCCGCTCGCGCTTCTCTTTTTTCCCTTCTTCCAAAGAGGCCAGCGCCTTGAATAATGTTGTCATCATTCCTGCTCTTAATGAAGAAGCCGCGATTGGCGGTGTGGTTGAGAGCATTCGCGACCGCGTCGATCGCGTCATCGTTGTCGACAATGGTTCGACGGACAAAACCGCCGAAATTGCCAGATTGGCCGGGGCAGAAACCCTCTTCGTTCCCGAACCCGGATATGGGCGCGCGTGTTTGGCCGGTATCGCCGCGGCTCCAGAGGCAGACATTCTAATCTTTATGGACGGGGACGGAGCGGACGACCCAGACGACCTCGAGCGACTACTGACTCCGATAAGAGAGGACCAGGTAGACTTCATCCTTGGGTCCCGATTGCTAGGGCCTATTCAGAAAGGCTCCCTAACCTTACCGCAAATCTTGGGAAATTCGCTGGCTACATTTTTGATGCGCGTATTCTGGAAGGCGCGATTTTCAGACCTCGGGCCTTTTCGAGCGATCAGGCGGTCTTCTTTCGAGACGCTCAACATGCAAGCGCCGACATATGGATGGACGATCGAGATGCAAATTCGCGCCTTGAAGGCGGGGCTTCGCTATACCGAAATCCCCGTCAACTATAGACGCCGTGTCGGCAAGTCCAAGATCTCGGGCACTGTGAAGGGCGTCGTTCTCGCCGGCACATTCATTATCGGAACGGTATTCCGCGAAGTCCTTCAAGGATCAGCGAGCCTCAAACCCTGACTTTTTGGATCGGGTCCTATTGTTCAAAGTTAAGACGTGATCAGCAACGCGAAAACAGGATTTTAGACGTCGAAAGTCTGATGACGGCTAATCCGCGAAAAGCGCTGTATTCCCACCTGCCGCCGTCGTATCGACGCAAAGGTGACGTTCCAAACAGGCATGTGCTTTATCCGGCCGGGAGGTAATAAGAGGGATGATAGGTCCTGACCGGTTGGCTAACGCTTTCGCGTATTTCCGCCCTGTCACGTCATCACCCCACCAGAGCACCCCCCCAAATTCTGGAAGCTTCGTGAGGTCATCGGCCGATATACGATCTGCGAGCATGGCCTTTCCGCCCAAGGCTTCAATTTCCTCACGCTGTTGCTCTGCCAGCGCAGTGCCCGGCCCCGCGCAGAGGACGGGCGGGCGCGCCACGGTCCGCAGGCGATTTAACTCCCCCGTCGGTCCCGGCAAAACGGTCGTTTCGATGTCAGGCGCTTGCTCTGACGCCGCTTTCAAAGCGGACAGGACATCCGCAAAATTGAGCCCGTCAGTGTGTGACTGAACCGAAGGCGGTGTGGTCACCTTTGGCGGTGATTGGACAAATCGCTGCACATAATTCGGACCGCCCGCTTTTGGCCCTGTCCCGGATAGCCCCTCCCCCCCAAAAGGTTGACTGCCCACAATCGCGCCGATCTGATTTCGGTTCGCATAAATATTGCCAGCCTTGATCGCATCGGCAACGGCCTGAACGCGGTCATCAATGCGCGTATGTAACCCGAATGTCAGGCCGTACCCTGTTGCATTGACTGACTGGATAACCCGGTCCAAATCCTGCGACCGGAATGTGGCCACATGAAGAACCGGGCCAAAGATTTCAGTCTCCATCTCTTCAATGCCACCGACTTTTATGAGAGCTGGCGCGACGAAAGAGCCCGTCGCAGGCGCCTTTAAACGATATAGAAGTCGGCCTTCCGCTTCGGCGCGTTTGACATAAGCCTCAATCTCATCTGCCGCATGTGTCGTGATGATCGGTCCGACATCTGTTCTTATATCCCACGGATCACCCAATGTTAGCTCATCCATCGCGCCTTTCAGGAGGGTGATAAAATGATCGGCTATATCATCCTGCAAATACAGGCATCGCAAAGCAGAACAGCGCTGTCCCGCCGATTGAAAAGACGACGCGATAATATCGCGCACCGCTTGTTCTGGCAGCGCGCTGGAATCAACCACCATGGCATTCAAGCCGCCCGTCTCCGCGATCAAAGGCGTACCGGGATCGCAATGTGTTGCCATCGCATTTTGTATATGGCGAGCCGTTGCCGTCGATCCCGTAAACGCAACGCCCTTAATGCGCGCGTCGGTGGTAAGCGCCGCGCCAATGACCGATCCCGGCCCCGGCAAGAGTTGCAGAGCGGTGCGCGGCACGCCCGCTCTGTGGAACCGCTCGACGGCCCACGCCGCAATCGCCGGCGTGCTTTCCGCTGGCTTTGCTAACACAGCATTCCCCGCCACGAGAGCCGCCGCCACTTGTCCTGCAAAAATCGCTAAAGGAAAATTCCACGGGCTAATGCAGGTAATGACGCCCCGTGCTTGGCCGTCTAACTGATCGGCTCTGGCCGCATAGTATCTGAGAAAATCGACAGCCTCTCGGAGTTCGGCGAGCGCATCGGCCAGCGTCTTGCCCGCCTCCAACCCGAGGAGGGCAAACGCCTCTGCAAAATCGGCTTCAAAGCGGTCCGCCGTTTTGTTTAAAATGGCCGCGCGCTCTTGAGCAGGAACCATCCAGGGTTTGGCGGACGTAAGAGCGGCGTCCACATCTTCAAGATCGGCCTCAATCACGTCTCCGATCTTCTCCCCGGTTGCTGGATTGATTATCGGAAGGCTCGCCGCACCACGCACTTTTGGGGCCAGGATCGGTTTGATGCATAGAAAGTCTGGCTGCCCCCGCGCGTCCTCAATCGTTTTCAGATCAAAGACATTTGATAGATCAAATCCGATAGAATTCGGCCGCTCTGGCTGATAGAGGTTCGCGCCCGTCGCAAACGTTAGCGGAAGCGCCGTGTCTAAGGCCGCAAAGGGGCAGGCCGCGACTTGGTGGGCTGGAACGTCTTCATCGACAATCTGATTGACGAAAGACGAATTCGCGCCGTTTTCCAAAAGACGTCTCACCAAATAAGCCAGCAAATCGCGATGTGCGCCCACGGGGGCATAAATCCGACAGCGCGTCCCATGCTCAGCGTGGATAATGTCGTGCAGAGCTTCGCCCATGCCGTGCAGGCGTTGGAACTCATAGGCATCTTTAGACAGACCTTCGGACATGCTCAGGATAGCGGCGATGGAATGGGCGTTGTGCGTGGCAAATTGCGGATAAATCCGGTCCGTCATGTTGAGAAGCGTGCGTGCATTGGCGATGAAGCTAACATCTGTCGCCGCTTTCTGTGTGAAGACAGGAAAATCATCCAAGCCTTGCACCTGCGCATGCTTGATCTCTGTGTCCCAATACGCCCCCTTGACCAGCCGCACCATAAGACGCCGATCATAGCGCTTTGCCATATCGTAAAGCCCGTCAATGACTGTCGATGCGCGGCGACTATAGGCTTGTACGACAACGCCAAAACCGTCCCATCCCTTTAGGCTGGGCTCGGCCAATGTTGCCTCAATAACGTTTAACGAAAGTCCTAAGCGGTCCGCTTCCTCCGCATCAATATTAAACCCAATCCCTGCGATCGCCGCCCGGCGCGCCAAACCCTTTAAAACTGGGACGAGTTCCGACATTACGCGTTCAGTTTTCGCCACTTCATATCGCGGATGCAACGCGGAGAGCTTCACCGATATACCGGGATTGTCTGCAATAGACCCGCCCTTTGCCGCCTTGGCGATATGGGCGATCGCGTGCGCATAGGCCTCGGCATAACGCCGCGCGTCAGCCGCCGTCATCGCGGCCTCGCCCAGCATATCATAGGAGTAGGTAAAGCCTTGCCCCTCTCGATGGGCGGCCCGTTTCATCGCGCCGTCAATGGTCTCGCCGAGAACAAATTGCCGGCCCATTTGTCGGATCGCTGTACTGACCGCATTGCGGATAACAGGTTCACCCAGACGGCGGATCAGACCGCGCAATGTTCCGGAAATACCGTGCCCTTCATCCAGCACCCGACCCGTTAGCAGCAAGCCCCATGTCGAGGCATTGACCAGGGGCGATGTCGATTGCCCAAGATGAGACGACCAATCTGATGAGGTAATTTTATCTTCGATAAGCGCATCAATGGTCTCGGGGTCCGGGACGCGGAGCAGGGCTTCGGCCAGACACATTAGCGCCACGCCCTCATCGGTCGATAACCCGTACTGGGCGAGGAACACCTCCATCAATCCGGGCTGAGTGTGACGTCTGATTTTTTCGACGAGTCCGACCGCCATGACGACAATCGCGTCGCGTTCTGCCGCAGAGAGTTCGGCAATATTAATGAGGTCCGCAAGCACATCGGACTCGCGCCGAAGTTTGCCCGTATCCCACTTTGGATCGATAGAGATCATCGAAAGCTCCCCTTCCTCAGCACCTATAACAGAGAGCGAAAAGATGATTTCACCAATTTTGAACGAAAAGTCGGGATTTGATCATAAAACTTACCAAGTAACCGTCTCATTCAGCGCTGATGGGACGATTTTTAAACGGGCCAGAAAATAGTCATATAGCTGACAGTGCGCAGAGGTCTAATATGGTTCTGATGCGGTGAATAATCCGTCCATCCGGCGTTACGTATATTTTTAAGGCCTTTTAAGAATTTCGTGCGAACCTCATGACTATAGGAGCGCTTACATTATGACTATTCGCCACCACTTTATCGTCTTTGCTGGTTTGACCTCAGCTGTTATCGCCCTCCCGGCGGTTGCAGCAGCGCCAGAACCAATCCAGATTCAAGTACAGGTTAGCGGAACCGTGCCTGCATCCTGCGAACTTGGCCTCGACGTCAACCTCACACCCGCTGGAGCTGGAACTTACACGATCGGGACGCTTACCCGGAACTGCAATGCCGTCCATGACCTTTCCTTCGTCCACGGCGTAGACGGTGCGCCGGGCCGGATCGTGATCGATACCGACTCGCAACCGCTTCTGACAGGTAGCGGGGTTCTCGTCTCTTCGGCAGGCCCGACCCAGAGCACAGCCGTGATCCGTCTGGAGGGTGTAGACACCGCGACAGCGCAGGCAGTGGCGTCATCTCTGCGCTTACAGGTCAGTCCAAGCGCTTTCTAAAGCGCGGAAATTCGCACGCGAATGACGTCACCGTAAAGTCCGGCGGGCTTATTCGACACATCGCCGATCCCGATTACGACAGGGCTGGTCCGCCCGCCTCGGCTCAGATCGGCTGGCAAGGTCATTTCCGTTGCAGATTCCAGCGTTAAATCTCTGCCTCCTATCGACAGGCTGTAGTCGACACTCGCCTCTTCGATGAACGGATTCCGCAGCGTCCCGCCATTTAAAGAGGATATGGTCGCCTGCACATCTGCGTTGGACCGAAGCTGCAGCCCCAAACGCCGCGTCTTCCCTGTTGTCAACTCGCCGAGATTTACAAAGGACCAACGGCCGTTCACCGCACTGCGATCGACACCCGTAAAATTAGCCTGGACGTTCGCCCGGACGCGCATGTTGACATTGAAGTCATATCTATCGGGCAGCGTGGCGGCGTCGCTTGAGGTGAATTCAATATCCAGGCGTGCAGCATAATCACCGGATACGCCGTCTTGACCGCTGGGCAGTACAAGCTTCGGCTCGAATATAAAGGTTTCGCCGGGTTTCAGCACGAGGCCGGATTCTTGCCCGTCAAGGCGACGACTATCCCACAAGGTGCGGCCGCCGCTGCGTCGATCCAGAAGGACAAAGTCCATCGTATCACCCCGACTATTTGACAGCATGCCTTGTCCACCAATCGGGGTCAGGCGCAGACGGCCCGCACAGGCGCGCAAACCAACATTGCGGATACGGTAGCTCAGAGACTGAATATAAGGGTCGCGGGAAAGCGGATCGTATCCCAGAGACCTTGCCGGTGTCTGATCAACAATCTGTAAATCGCATGCCCCCGACCCGAAACCTGTCTCAGCGACCGAGGACGTTGCCACAGCGAGCGTGCCTGTCACAGCCGCAAGTAACCCTAGACACTTGGCGCGGACTTCGCGGGATCGATTCATTTTTGTCTTGTGGTTCATGGTTGCGCCTCCATTTCGATCAGCCCAATATCCACCAGCGGGGGGTCGCCTTCAGCGATCTCAAATTCGACCGTCACATTAGATGCGCCACGAAGTGATAGTGAATATCGTCCCGGTTCAAGCCCCGTTGCCGCCACACGACCATTACGATTAGAAAATGCTGGCGTAGCTTCGAGCTCCGGATCATCAAGCGACCTGACCGTTCCGCCGACATAAGACAGAGCGTCCCCAGTTGTCGCGTCCACCACACGTCCAACCATCGTAAACGACCCAGCGCCGCCGACCGTAATTTTATAGCCTGCGTAAATCGGGGGCTTTACGGTAAATTGACCTTCTCCCAGATCATAGCCGACAGGCAGGTTTTCGACGTCGAAATATGTAGCGCGCTCTGCGTAGGCCTGACCTTCTGTTATGACGGCTGGCCCCAGGAAGTCCGAACGGTTAGTCGCCCCATCGACGGTCGGATTGACTAGGACGCGGCGCCCTTTTAATGTTTCATGTGGCGAAAGGATCACAAAACTATTGTCCACCGGACGCCCTATGCCAAAACGCCCATCGACGAAGACAAGACTTGAGGCGGCAGATAAACGGGTAAACTGTACTGTAGAGCCCAAATCATCATCGATCGTGGCCGTCTGTGCGACGCTATGGTCAAGCGTGGCTTCAAAGCGGTTGCCCACATAGTTGGCCGCGCCACTGAGACGGTATGTATCGCTATCAAAGCCCGCTAAGCCGTTAACGGCATAACTGAATGCACCGACACCGCGCTGCGAGGTCCGGTTATATCGCGACGTCAACTCGTTACGGCCGGTATCATAGGTTGAGCGTAAAGATCTGTCCCGGCCGATACGCCAATCGAGTTGGAAAAGAAGGGCGGTCTCGATCTCACCATCGACCTCAAGATAACGCCCGAAGACGCCGGCGGACATGCGGGGGTTAAGCTGATAGTCGACCCCGCCAATCAAGCTCAGTCGATCACCGAAAGCGCCGCGCCCCACACTGTAAGAGCTCGTCGCGTTAAGAGACAACCGGTCCCAGCGTGCGCGGCCTGTGGCGGCAAGGCGGGTGGATATCGGGCGAAGGTTTGCGAGGAAGACATCGTTTGTGCCCACGCCATCAACCGGATCGAGCACGAGCGTTGGCAGGTCACCCGACGATGATAGTGTGGTGAATCGTTCGCTGAAATACTGGCCTGATGCCGTCATTGACCAGCTGAAATCGCCACGTCCACCGCCGAGCGCGCGATAGGCAAACTCGCCAGCAAAACCAGAGCCCACTCCGGAATAATCGCTAACGGCCGCCTCTAAACCAAACACGCCGAGGGGCGTTGCGAATAAGCCCGTGGTGCCGATATTCCCACCGACCTCATCCCCTTGGGCATCAAAACCAAGGGTCATCTCATCGCTCAGGCCAAACCGAGCAAACCCGCTGACAGCAAGCTCGTCCGTATAGCGAATTGCTCCGTCTGCGGCGAAATCTGATTTCACTCCGGCAGCGATCGAGTAATCCCAAAGCCCCTTCTCCAGCAGACCGAAATCAAAGAAACTGCGATCGGAAATGATGCGTTCACGTCCGAGATCGTCTCTCACAACGAGTTCAATAAGGTTCGAGCCCTGTGCGAGGGGAATATCATCGAGACTAAACCGACCACTCGGCAAAAGCAGTTCTTGTTGCACCACACCGTTGATCCGCACTTGTACCGTCGAAGGACGATCCAGCTCAAAATCCGAATCCCCGACTGGACGGAAGAGCCGGTTCGGCTCTAAGTCGAAAAAACGCTCCGCACTAAGACCCGCGATAAGTGGCGTGCGCTGAAAACCTTGTCCGCGATAGCGAAGATCTCCCGCTGAAAGTCGAATCAACCGATTGGGCAGATCGTAGAATGCGATAGTTTCGTCGCGCCCAATCCTAAGACTGCCCTCAGTCGAATAGCTATGGCGCGTCAGAAAGCCGATGCCATTCTCGCCAAACAGCCGACCGCCGACCTCAAGGGCACCGACAAAAGGTTGAAAACCCTTAGGCCCTAATCGACCATCCCAATCATAGCCCGTTGACGTGAAGTTATTGGCAAAAAGCGAGATACGTCCTGGCTCGGCAATATCGGAAGCGGCCGGGCGCTCCGCCACGCCTATGCGCAAGGCGCGACGCTCGCGAAAGTCGAGCGGTGTTGCGACCTCAATTTGCTGCTCTTCAGGATTATAGCCAATGTCTACGCCTGTGATCGCGAAAGTGCCAATTTCGAGATATCCGTCGATCGCTGCCGATTCCAGCGCGGCAATCGCGCCATCCGTCAGATCGCGTGATAAAAGCCGAGTGAAGCTATCCGCCTGCACGCGGACGCGCTCGCCCGCCACTTCAACGGTGACATCGCCCAGATAGCGACGGTCCATGATTAACGGGAGGCCAATTTCGAAAGCCGGGACGGCCGTGGCCTCGGCCTCGACACGTTCACGAGCTCTGTCCCGCCGCTGACGTTCAAGTTGATCACCCAATGGATCTTCCGCATCAATAATCTGCGCTGCACGATCCGTTTGGGGTGGGGGTAAGATGGGCATCCCATCGCCGGGGCCGGTGGATTCTGTTGGTGAGGCCGCGGATGGCGTGTCCGGGGAAGGTACAGTATCACTAACGGATCGAGGGGCCGAGGTAACGATCGTGAATAGATCGTCTAGCGTCTCTGCTTCGGCCAGTCCAATAACAGACAACGCATTATCGTCTGGCTGTGCACTGCGCTTTCCTTCATCCTGCGTTAAGCTTAGAGCATTGATACCTTCGCAAGAAGGTGCCCCGCCGCATCCTAAGCCTGTATTAGGCAAATACACTCCAGGTGCAGCGGGGCGACTTCCATTTCCATCTTGGACGGAGCTGGAAGCAGGGGCGCTCTTCACGGCCCCCGGGGCATGGGGATCTGCCCAGGTGGCCATCGGCCATGCGCAAGCGCACAGCAACAATGATTTAAAATTAAGTTTCGTCATGAGACGCCCCCTCCCCGTCAAGCTATAGGCCTGGTCGCGGGGCAACCTTCATGTCGACAGTGGCCGCCATCATTCCGTCAGGGAGCGGAAGTTTGAGCTGGCGACGTTCTGTCGGTTCGAGCAAAGTGACCTTCGCAGCTTTGATAACTTCGTCTGTATCCCAGACGACCTTCTGCGAAGTCCCATCATCGCCTGTTAGCGTCGCGGTGAAGGCCTGCTGGTGCAGGTAAAGAAACTTGTTTCCCTCATTTTCCATATCGATAGTCACGGCCGGAACCGTCACATCTTGCGTAATAGGGACCTGAGAGCCGTCCTCCTGTGCGACAAGTTCGCCAGTCTCGCGCGTAATGGTCATGGTATCCAATGCGGCAGAGCGAATGACGGGTTTGGCCTCGGCTTTGCGGGGTACGACGTGAACGGCCGCATCGAAGGCGAAGACAACCTGCAATTTTGCGCCACCGCCCTCAAAGCTCTCCATGCTTTCCGGAACCTGGCTGAAACTGATATAGTAAGAGGTAGACTTAGACGGATCGACGGTAACAGGCCGGACGCGGAACACTTGGCGCTTATCTGCCTTGATAGTGGCCTGCGGTGGGAAGATAATAAAGTCGTCATCCGCTGGTACACGGATTTGATTCCCGTCCTCATCGACGTCGCGGCGGAAGACGAAGACTTCCACAGGAATGTCCAAGTCCGAACCGTTTCTGACACGAATAGCGGCGCTCTGGTTTGGGGAGATTTCTAACAGCAATGGCTCCACACCGAGCGAGGCCGCCCTTGCCTCCGGTAAGAACGAGAATAGGCTACCCAGAACGATACATGCACCGAGAAGAAAAGATCGAAAAGACAACATGTGAGTCCCCACCAAAGTCTGCTTGAAAATGGTCGGGGCGGCTAACCCGCCGTCCCGACCGATCGCGGCGCGCCTTACAAGGCTTGCGGCGTGATGTTGATTGTTAGAACGTCGCTGTAGTCACCCGCGATCAACGGCAAGCTGCCGGGGATCGTGTCAAACCGTAGACGGACATTGCTGACATTTTGTGGCGGTACTGAGCCGATGCCTACGGCGTTGGCTGAACCACCCAGGATCTGGCTGGTATTACCGATAAGACCGGTCGTGGACCCGCCCATGAAGACCTCAGCCGAATAGTCGAGACCTGCGGCGAAGCCTGACGCGCCATCGGATTCGAAGTCGCTCATCGCATCTGCGTCAGAAGCGTCGTACTGTGTGGCACCATTGACGTTGAGTTTCAGATAACCCGCTTGTGACGCGAGGGAAATATCGAACGGCGTGTTGCAGAACAGACCAAGACCGGTCAGGTTCTGGGCTTGCGCCTGTCCACGATTGCCCATCTCGCCGAAATTGACGTCAAGCAGATTACCTGTGCCAAAGCCGCGAAGCTCGCACACACACTCACGCTCACCATCAACATTGATCGTCGCTTCGATCGGCGCGTCCGGATCAGCGGATGCTGTGCTGACCATCAGTCCGAGGGCACCGATGCCCATTAGTAGTTTTTTCATGATACACTCCAAATAGGAGGGCAGTTGCCCCCACCATAGCGGAGCGAGCGAAACATTGGCGATTTGAAGTCCGCCCGAGTTTTGCGCGCCCCAGTTCCACCCCTGATGACCATCACCAGGAATGACCCGCGGGACCGTCACCGATCACGCGAATTCGAATAACGTCACGGTATTGCCCCGCGACGAGTGGCCGTTCGGGCATCCAGTCCAAACGGACCCGCCCCCGGCTTTTGTAGGGAATGACACCGGGCGTTCCCGCACCCGGCGTGACGGCAATGTCCGCGCTGGACATCGCAAAGCTCGACGCATTTTCTGCATCGAAACTGAATTCGAGATTGTAGGGTAGTTCCACCTGAAAGGCGTCCGTCGCAGGCAAACGATCAAGCGCGGCGTGGCGCATGCCCCCATGGGCGCTTTCGACCTCAAAGCTGACTGGAACGTTGCAATCCAACTGAAAGGGGACGATCCGGTTTCCCGCGCGATCATCTAGCACGAGTGCGAGCGCCGCGTCATCGAGATCAAAATGGCAGGCCGGTTTGATATATCCCGCCAACGCCAAATCGAGTGTGACAGTGTGGGCCTTTGGTTTGTTTTCTAACGTTTCGGCTTGGGCCGCAAGCGCCCCTCCCAAAAGAAGCACGGCAACGATAGATACAGTTTGGCTGAGTTCACGCATGCCCATTTCCTCATATCTTTCAGGCCCACTCAGAGCGGGGATCAGAGTTCATATCAGGAAAGTGCGCCCCTGACCTTGAACGGTTGTTTGTCGCAAAACTAGGTTCCACAACATGTTGGCGTAACGCTGGCGAGTCCAAATCTGCTTGTCAACGAAAAATTAATAATTGTTACAGATTTCCGCCTTTCACCCTCATAAAAATTCGACATCTTTCAATTAAAACAGTTGCTTAACTGATTTTTTTTGGTGTGTGTTTCACGAGAAAAGCCGCAAACAAGGAATCCACAGTAAGGGAAAATCACAGAAACAAAACAACTCACTCGCGAGTCTGAGGCAGCAATTTATTTCAATCGAACATCGTTGCGGCCGATCAGAAACGTCCATTACGCGGCACAGGACTAAAGGGCGGGCATTTGCAAATCTGATAGAGTTCAGTAAAATTCAGCAGCACATGTATCTTCAACCGTCCAACTCATTCTCTTTGCTGGGCTGTTACACAAAGGGCCGGACGACTCGCTACGCAAATAATGATTGAATGTCGTACGTTTAGTCAAATTCACGTTTCAAATTCGTGGTCACTTTACTCAGGGTGAGCATCTCTTCTGATTGAGGGCCAAACTGTCTCGAGAGTCCATGAGTGCCCGCGTCGTGCGCCGTAGGTTCGGCGCGCCCGTGCCGTCATCTGGGTCCAAATGGTCGGAATTATGCTGCGCCAGCTTTGCCCCGTCTTCGGGCGAGAGGATGATACGGAACTGGTGCGAGTCGCCGCGTCTGACGAAGCCGGATACGGATCGCTCCACGAAGTCTCGACCGTCGATCTCAACGCCGTCCTCTGCGCCTTAGAGCTGACCGTGGCAGGGGACCGTCCGCTCCGTGCCGTCCAAGTCGGTTACAACCGTCATGCCCGCTTCTTCGCGTTGCAGATACGCAAGTTGTCCGCGCACGAGTCCGCCACCGCTGGTCTTCCTCCCGCGTAGCTTCACGACGCTGACCTTCACGATGGCCCGCCGCCCTCGAAAACGCATCCCGCCGCGCGTCACCCAGCCCTGCGGACTGCCGATGCCGCCCGCCTTAGCGATCTCTCGCGCTGGCTTGTCACGCTTAGTGCGCCCGCCAGGGCGCAAATGGAAGTCGTTGTCGATCGTATCGCTCATGCAGCCATAATCGCCGCAAACAGTCCGTTTTTGACCGTCAGAAAGAAGAGGATAGTGAAGGCGGATGCAGGATCGCGGTATGCTCAGTGAGTAACGCTACTTTGTCTCCACTACACACGAGTTGCGCCAAACGTGTAGTCACCAAACCCTTCGGAGAAACAAAGCTTTAGCGTCGAAGTGGCTCCACCGCAGCGCTTCGCTTTATCTTGCTAACCCTCACTCCCTTCCGAATCTGCTACCAAGCTCACGAAAGAACCCCGCCCTCCTGCCTTGCCTGTCCAGTGGCCCTGTCAGAGCCGCCCCACACGAGCGCAGGCAGGGCCGCCGGACCCGCCGGGAAGCGGCGGATTACAAAGGTTGCGGCATAGAACTATGGTCTGGGAGAAGGGCCATCGACGGCGCAGAAGGACGTTAGCCTTGCCACGCGTCCTCGCCGGACTGGCAGGCCATTCGCTTCATGCTTACGCAACGAATGGCCTGGGGCTAGAAGGAGAAGGTGAACATTAGCGGATTTTCGCGGGTCTCTTCGCGCTGATAAGTCCAGTATTCACGGAAGAGCTTGCGTAGATTTCCTAGCTCTCGGTTGGCGCTATTTGGCCGTTATACCTTCGCCTTTGCAGACGTGTCAGACACCTTTGGCTGGATGCGGTCGCCCCACCATTCATAGAACCTCTGGGCATGGTCGCGCGTGATTTTGTCCATCGGTAGATTGCCGCAGAGCGCTATGAAGTGCTCAATTGAGCGCACCTTCGTCG
>CAZSUW010000056.1:0-15783 GCA_964610115.1 uncultured Algimonas sp. | reverse complement strand
CGACCTCATCCCGGCCCAGCACCATATGCAGCGCGTCCCAGATCGGTTGCATATAAGGATCGACCTTTTCGTTCAGATCACCCGGCAGAAAGCCGAGCCGTTCGCCTGCTTCCACGGCGGGGCGGCAGGCAATAAAGCGGTTCACCTCGCCGCGCGCGAGAAGCGACGCCCCGTAAGCTGTCGCCAGAAATGTCTTCCCGGTCCCCGCGGGGCCCACACCAAAGATGATCGTATCGTCGCGAAGGGCATTGATGAAATGTTCCTGACGCGGGGTCTTGGGCACAATGGGGCTGCGGCGCGGAAACGGAATAATCGCTTCGACGCTGGCGGCTTTGACCTTGCCTTGGCCCATAGCGCGGATCAGCGCTTTGATGTCAGACGGTCCCACAGGCCAGCCGCGTTCTAGCCGCTGGTAAATCTCTTTGACCAATTCGCCCGCCCGCGCCCGCGCGCCGCTATCGCCATTAATGTTCACGCTGGATCCCGGCGCTTCGATATAGACGTCAAACGCGTCTTCGATCAGCGCAAAATGGGCATGGTTCGCCCCGGCCAAGCGCCGGACCAGATCAGCATCGTCAAATTCTAAAGTATCAGTTTGTTTGCTCACGCCCCACTCTTAGGCTCCATCGGTCCGAAAAGCGACCCTGATTGCGCGGCAAAGCTGCAGGTCAGAAAAAGTCGCGGCGTCGAGGCTTGCAGGGCGTTTGCCGCTCTTTTAGAGAAGGCGAGCAGAGGGATTAACGTCAATGCAGGCTGGGCTATACGAAATTTGGAAAATGGAGCGCCGCGCTTGGGAAGTGGGGCCGCAAAATGTGCCACATGTCGATGCGGACGCCATTGTCATTTCGCCGGACCCCATGCCGATACAGACTTTCGCCACTATTCAAGCCAATTCAGAACGCGCAGAGCCCTTCACGGACATTGAATTTGAGGACCGCCATTTCGTGCAGCGCGGCAATACGGTCGTGATCGCCTATACCGCCTCCGCCAAACACCGCCGCTACCGCCGCCGCTACCGCGCGCGGTGTACGAGCACCTTTGTGCAAGACGGCGGTGAGTGGCGCTGCATCGCTCACAGTCACGCGCGGGTTTGAGGAAATCGTCTAGGTTTTTGAATTAGAGAATTTCCAATTTTCTTCCTCTGATTGATTGAAAAGCCAATCGGGATAAAAGTCTGAAAAATCGCCTTTCATGAAGTGGGCTTTTCGATCTTCTCGAATTTCGTCCTCTTTCAAACGGGCGTGATACAAGGTCTTAAGCAAATAAAATTCAACGCGATTTGTGATCACACGAGGTAGGGTGTCCACGTCCTCATAACGCTTACGAATAAGACGAATTGGTTCATGTATCGAACGGATCGCTGCTCGCATCTGGATAATACTACCCGACGGCTTTGCGGCGCCACTGCTTGTAGCAAGCTCAAGATCGTTATGGCTAATGACCTTATTGCGTCTCTCTCGCGCAAACTGGGCGCTTTCGAGAGCTAGGGCTATTAACTCTCGAACGTCATCTTTGACGTCATCATCAACCAGCCTTGGAAACTGTCGGATCGATAGGTTGGTGTTGCTCCCACTTTTCGGTGGGTCAGTTAGTCTGCTTATGCGCAATAAAATCGTATCAAATAGCTGATCCTGGACGACACGAAAAAAAACTGGTGCTGCCCAGTTTAATAACTCCACGCGCTCCCGGTCCTTACCAAAGAGGTTGGCATAATAGTTGAACTCAACGAACAACCGACACCAACGATTCTGAATGTGAAATAGCGCTTTACCTAAGTCTTCTCCGTACTTTTCGACGAATGGTTCTTCGCCAAAAGTGTTTTCACTTTCCGACATTTAGTCTACTAACTCCCCCACCAGCGAGTTCGTCCCGGCCCCCGTCACCTTCACCGGCACGATCTGCCCGATCAGACTATCCGGTCCGTCAAAGTGGGTCCCCGTCAGGTAAGGCGAGCGACCAAACAAACGTCCCCGTTCTTTGGCATGGCCTTCGACGAGGACGTCGAGAGTGCGCCCGATCAGGCTTTCATTCCAGTCGCGTTGCTGGCGGTAGAGCAGGTCTTGCAGGCGCTTGAGGCGCGCGCTTTTCACCTCTTCCGGCACTTGATGCGGCAGGCTCGCCCCCGGTGTGCCAGGGCGGGTAGAATATTTGAAGCTGAAAGAGCTGGCATAGCCGATCTCTTCCACGCAGCGCATCGTCGCTTCGAAATCGGCGTCTGTTTCGCCCGGAAAGCCAACGATGAAATCACCGGATAGGGCAATGTCGGGCCGCTTGGCGCGAATTTTTGCAATCAGGTCGCGGTAATGTTCATAAGTATGGCCGCGGTTCATGGCATGCAGAATGCGGTTGCTACCTGCTTGGATCGGCAAGTGCAGATAGGGCATGAGCTTGGGCTCGCTGGCCAGCGTTTCGATCAGCGCGTCATCCATATCGCGCGGGTGGCTGGTCGTGAAACGCAGGCGATCGATACCACCGATTTTGGCGACGTGACGGATCAGCTCGCCGAGACCCCATTCCGTGCCATCCGGTCCGTCCGCATGATAGGCATCCACATTCTGCCCGATCAGCGTGATTTCGCGCACGCCTTGGCTGGCGAGCGAACGCGCCTCCAAAACAATTTGCTCGACCGGGCGGCTCACTTCCGCGCCGCGCGTGTAGGGCACGACGCAGAAGGTGCAGAATTTATCACAGCCTTCTTGGACCGTCAGAAAGGCGCTATACCCCTTGGCCTTGCGGCCCGTGGGCAGCACATCAAATTTTTCCACCGTGTCGAAATCGGTTTCCAGCACACCGCCCGTATCGCGCGTCACTTTGGCGATCATTTCCGGCAGGCGGTGATAGGTTTGCGGACCCAGCACCATATCCACGACCGGTGCGCGTTTTTTTATCTCCGCGCCTTGCGCTTGGGCGACACAACCGGCGACCGCGACTTTCATGTCGGGCTTATTGCGCTCTTTATGCTGGCGGATGCGGCCCAGCTCTGAATAGACTTTTTCCGCCGCTTTTTCGCGGATGTGGCACGTATTGAGGATCACAAGGTCCGCATGGTCGGGCGCATCGACGGGCGCATAGCCAATCGGGGCCAGCACATCGGCCATACGCTCGCTGTCATAGACATTCATCTGACAGCCATAGGTTTTGATGAAGACGGATTTCGTGTTGGGCTTTGTGGTCGTCCCTGCACCGTCTGACCCGGATCGCGGCTTGGCGATGACGGGCGTATCGACGTCACGGGACGCGGTTTTATCGCGGGGTGACATGCCGGCGCAATACACCTGCGGTGCATTGCGCGCAACGCTCGTCCCCAACAGAAAGGCAGCTCACGCGAGGGCGCGCAGCGAAGCGAGATAAGGGGGGTCCTTACGGACCAAAGGGCCGTTTTAAATGTTTCACGTGAAACACCTCACACGTCCCCGGCATTTATTGCCGGGGCCTGATAGACATCTATCTCACAAGACGATCCGCCTCAAACGTCATCATCTTATGAAACACCGTTCGCCCAGACCCCGGCAATAAATGCCGGGGACGATGGCGTTAGATGATTAAGCCCCCTCCATCGCCGCAAGCTTGCTGGCCTGATCTTCCGCCAGTAGCGCGCCGATCACATCATCCAGCGCATCGCCCGCCACAATCTTGTCCAAATTATAAAGCGTCAGATTGATCCGGTGGTCGGTCACGCGGCCTTGCGGATAATTATAGGTCCGGATGCGCTCACTGCGATCGCCAGAGCCGACTTGGCCGGCGCGCTCTTCGGCGCGCTCTTGGTCTTGGCGCGCCTTTTCCATATCGTAGAGCTTCATCTTAAGCAGCCGTTCGGCATTGGCACGGTTCTGGTGCTGCGACTTGGCATCGCACAGTACGACGACCCCGGTCGGGACATGTGTCATACGCACGGCGGAGTCCGTTTTATTGACGTGCTGCCCGCCCGCGCCGGACGCGCGCATTGTATCGACGCGCACATCGTTCATGTTGAAGTCGATGTCGATATCTTCGACTTCGGGTAGAACGGCGACCGTCGCCGCGGATGTGTGGATGCGGCCTTGTGTTTCGGTGACCGGCACGCGCTGCACACGGTGAACACCAGACTCGAACTTCATCCGGCCATAAACACCCGTACCGGACACGCTCGCGCTGATTTCCTTAAACCCGCCCATATCGGCTTCTGTCGCGGTCTCTATCTCGACCTTCCAGCCTTGCAGCCCGGCATAGCGCTGATACATGGCGAACAGATCGCCAGCGAAAATTGCGGCTTCGTCCCCGCCGGTTCCGGCGCGAATTTCGAGCACGATAGAGGCTTGATCGTCTTTATCTTTGGGCAGCAGGAGGAGTGAAACTTCACGTTCTAGCTCAGGCAAACTGTCCTTGAGCGTTTGCAGCTCGTCCTTGGCCATGGCCCCCATTTCAGGGTCTGATGCCATTTCCTCTAGGTCTGCCATTTCGGACCGCACCTCTTGCAGCTTGCGCACGCCTTCGACGATGGGTTTTAGTTCGGCATAGTCTTTGCCCAGCTGCACGATCTCTTCGCCGTCCGTTGTCGCGCCCATGCGGGCTTCGATCTGTTCGAACCGGTCAACGACCTGCGCGAGTTTTTGGTCAGGGATGTGCATAGCGGGCGAGGTAAGCGCCTAAAACGCGCCCGTCAAACCCACAAATACCGTGCGGGGTCTCCCAGGAAAATAGCGCTCATTACCAAAGGCGAAATCCGCGCGATCCGCATAGCGTGTGTCAAACAGATTATCGATGCGAGCAAAGAGGCGGAGGCTATCCTTCAATGCGACACCGCCCCGCGCGACGAAAATGTCGTGTCCGGGATAATCCTGCGTGTTGGCGGGGTCGGTGAAATATTGGCCGACATGCCGCCATTCGAGACCTGCATCCCAGCGCGGCGCGGTGTAAGTCACGCGCATCGTACCGAGCGTATCGGGCGCCGTGTCGATTTTCAGCCCGTCCACAATGCCGCTACTGGGATCGTCAAAGGCGTAAGTCTGATCCGTCAGGGTAAACTCGCCTGACCAGCTCAAGCGATCCATGATAGGGACAATCCAGCTGAGTTCGGCCCCCGTATGGCGGGTTTTACCGTCCACGACATTAAATCCGTCAGCATTCCGAAAGAAGAAATTATCTTTCCACATGGTGAAGCCGACCAGCTCGACTTGCGCATTTCCGTGAGCCCAGCGAAATCCGGCCTCAAGACTATCGAGCGTTTCGACATCCGCTTGTCCGGGTTCCTGATTTTGCACCACGGCATACAGGTCAGTCGTTTGCGGCGAGCGCGACCCCCGGGCGGCGCGGGCGAACAGCGATGTTGTATCGGACACATCATAAACCGCGCCGAGTTTGGGCGTCAGTGTGAAGAAATCATCTGTTCGGTCGGGGCTGCGAATGAAACGCCCTGATGTGCCGGGTTCGGCCAGCGTGTCATAATCATAGCGCGTATATTCGCCGCGCGCCCCGACATCGATGCGCAGGCGATCGCTGACTTGCCAGCTTTTCTGCGCATAACCCGCCACGACAATCGCCTCGATCTCATAGTCAAAATGCAGGCCTTGGACGAAGGAAAAGCGCGAGGGGTTTTCCTGGAATTCATAGAGGAACCCGTCCGTATATTCGGCGTCAAACCCGACCGACCAATCCTCGCCGATCAGCGCGCTTTGCCCACCGACGCTTGTGTGCCCGTTTTTTTCCAGCGCTTGACCCGGCACAAAATGACGTAAGAAGCGCAGCTCCGCGCGGCGCGCATAGGGGGTCAATTCCAGCGTGAGGCCTTGTCCGACAGGGCGCGACAGGTTGACTTGGGCGCGATAATTCTTCCCGTCCCTAAAGGCTTCGGGAAACGCATTCGTCGTGATCAGGTCACGAAAGCGGTAGCTTTCTTCGGGAAGGGTCACGCTCTGCCCGTCTACTTCAACGACTTGACCCGTCTGCAAAAAGCCCGCCGTTTCCTGGTTCAAGTTTGTGAAGGCGGCGATCGCATCCACATCCCAATCGCCCAGAAATGACCGGTAGCGCAGCTCGACCTTCTGTTGATCAAAACCGCTATCGTCGCGAAACCCGTCATCATGAGCAAGGCTGAGCGTGGCGCGGAAATCATCCGTCACGTCGTGGCCTACTGTCAGGCGGCCATAGCCCCGCGAAGAGCCGAGGAGGGTGACGCGGTTCCCGCTGCCCGGGGCAGGCGTCACGATGTTGACCAAGCCGTGGACCGCGTTCGATCCATATTCTGCCGGGCCGGGCCCTTTGAAAACTTCGACCTGATCGGCATAGTCTGTGCCCGCTTCAAATAAGCCGTTCACATTGGCAAAGCCCGCCGCGCGTAAGGGCACGCCGTTTTCGAGGTAGAGAAAACTCCCCGCGCCTGCGCCGCCCGTCAGCACGGGCGAGCGGATCGCCGTAAGATGTTCCTGCCCCGATCCACGGTGAATGTTCACCCCGGCTTTGGCGTTCAGGACTTCCGCAGGATGGGCCAGAGCCCGGGTCTCTTCAAACGGCACCAGGGAAATCGTTTCAGCGCGATCACTCAGCCGAACCCGCTGATCGAAAACCGTCACAATATCTCTTACGGGCGTAGGCGTTGAAAGCCCCTCGGCGTCAGGGTCCTGCGCGAAAGCAGGCACGGCAATGGCGCAAGAGAAACAGGTCGTAAGAAGCAGGCGTGTCATCGCGTTTTATACGGGCTTAGACATCAGGAGAGGCGAGCATTTTTGCGACCAACTGCGTATACGCCATCAGCTGGTCCGGCGACGTACCATCAAAGGCCATAATCGTCAGCATATCCGCAGCGCCCAAAAGCACGCGCGCTTTGGTCCGTGGATCCGGACCATCCGGGAAAAACTCAACCAACCTGTCGAGCAATTCGCTTTGATAGGACAAATAGAGCGGGCGAATTCCGGGATCGAAAGAGACGCCCCATTTCAAGAACGTTTTCGCGCGACTCGGCTTTTCAACGATCATGTTTTGAAAAGCGAGCGCCATCTGCATGACCCGTCTTTGTGGGTCGTCTGACAGGTCAGTGAGATCCGCGAACATAGCGTCTACGACCTGACGAATGTCATTGAGCACCGCTTGGACGAGGTCCGGTCGGGTCGGGAAATAGTTAAATACAGTCGCCGTAGAGACCCCGGCACGTTTCGCAATGTCGCCATGACCCGCTCGCTCAATCCCCATTTCGGCAAAAACATCGATCGCAATATCGAGCAATTGCGCCCGACGCGCCTCAGGTGTGAGACGCTGCCGCCGCTGAGTGGGAGGCGATATAATCGCCTCGCTTTGACGCTTTGGAGAGGTGGTAACCATAGGGCGAAGGCATGGCGATTTAGACCCTAAGGTCAAGGTCTTTTGGGGGTTTACAAACGCCGCAATACTGCTATTGATAGTTTTATCAATAAAAGAGATTGTTCATGGTCGACCACATAAACATGCCCGCCCGCCAGTCTGCCAAACGACACTTATGGCTCGCTTCACTAACCTACCCGATGACACCCTTAGTAGCGCTTGGCCTCGTCCTCTTCACGGGGCAAGCCATGTGGATTTGGCTAACCACGGCCATCGTTTATGTGTTCCTGCCCATCTTAGACACACTGATTGGCAATGATAAAAACAACCTCCTTGGCCTGATGGAAGATGAGGCCCGCCAGTCCACTTTCTATCGCTGGATGGTCCATGGCTTGTTGCCGATCATCTATATGACATGGCTGATCGGAGCGTGGTCCGCTGTTTCGCTAGACTGGGCGTGGTGGGGTTATGTGGGCCTCGCCATTGGTCATGGCTGGGGCCTGGCTTTCGCGATTAATGCGGGACATGAAACTGGTCATAAGGGCGATAAGATCAGCAAATGGGTGGCCCTGCTAATGCTGGCCCCCAGCTTTCTCGGGCATTTCCGTATCGAACATAATGCGGGCCATCATAGCGATGTGGCGACCCCGCGCGATCACGCCACAGCGCGGTTTGGCGAGAGCTATTGGGCTTTCCTGACGCGGGAAATTCCGGGGGCCTGGGAGCGCAGCTGGCGGATTGAAAGCAAGCGCGCACACCGCCGCGGCTATTCCCGCTGGAGCCTTAGAAACGAAGTCGTTCAGACCGTCGTTTTGCAGATCGTCATATGGAGCGCGGTGACAGCCAGCTTCGGCCTCACCGTCCTCCCCTACTTATTGATCGCCATGGTGATTAGCGTGACTGCACTGTCCACACAGAACTATCTGGCGCATTACGGGCTTTTACGAGACAAACGACCCGACGGACGCTACCTGCCTGCGCGTGTGGAACACAGCTGGAATTCCAACAGCCTCATCACTAATATCACGACCTATAACCTGGCCCGTCATAGCGATCATCACGCCCATCCCTCGCGGCATTATCAATATTTGCGATCCTTCAGTGAGGCTCCGCAACTGCCTTATGGTTATGGCACCATGTATCTCATTGCCTACATCCCGCCACTCTGGCGTCGGGTCATGGATCCACGTGTCCTTGCCAATGTGAACGGCGATATGAGCCGGGTGCTGACCAAGGACTTGGCGCGACGGGAAAACGCAAAGCGCTAGGAGGTTTACTCCGTAGGCTTATCTTTAGAGTTTTGACGCTTTTTATCGGTGGGTTTTGAGGGTTTACCTTCGGGAGACCCCACTTTGAGCGACATGTCTTGCGAGCGTATATTAAGATCACGCTGCGGGAACGGAATTTCAATACCGGCCTCGGCCAAGACACGGTTCACCTCTGTATGAATTTGGTGTTTGACCGGCCAGCGATCCTCAAACACGCGCAAGAAAGCCCTGAGTTCAAAGTCGAGCGAACTGTCGCCAAAATTTGTGAACAAAACGGCGGGCGGCGGATTGTCCAAGATCTTCGAATTCGATTTCAGCACATCCAGCATAAGCTCGCGCGCTTTTTCTGTATCCGAGCCATAGGCGATACCGACAGAACAAACCAAGCGTGTTGTGGCGTTGGACAAAGTCCAGTTTGTCACTTCTTGACTGATTAGATTTTCATTCGGGATCATGATCTCGCGATTGTCGAGATCGATGAGCGTGGTCGCGCGGATTTTGATCCGCGTGACCGTTCCGCTTTGCGTTCCAATGGTCACGAAATCGCCAATCCGGATCGGCCGTTCAAACAATAAAATCAGACCCGAAACAAAATTCGCGATGATCTTTTGCAGACCAAAGCCGATACCCACAGAAAGTCCTGTCACAATCCAGCGCAGCTGGCTCCATTGCAAACCGACACGCTGGAAGGCCAACACAATCCCTGTTCCTACAATCAAATATCCTAGGATTGTCGTAATGGCGTAGCGCGCACCGGCATCCACACCCATACGGTTCAGAATAAAGATCTCCAAAAATCCCGGCAAGTTTCGCGCCGCGATAATCGTGATCGCCCCAATGATCATCGCCATTAAGATTGTAAAGACCGTAATCGTCCGGTAAAGTGGCTGGCCGTTTTCATCCAGGCCGCCCGTATTGATGCGCGTAATTTCCAAGCCATCGAATATCGTAAGCGCCGGAAACAGATCCGCCCAATTAAACCACATCAGCACAGCAAGGCCGAGCACGACAAAGACGCGCAAAAGTTGCGCTGACTGACGACTCATCACCGAGACATCGATTTCTGACGTATCGATAGGCGGTGGGGGAGGCATGTCCTCGCCGCGGGCTTCGGCCTCGGCCTGTTCACGGCGCAGCTTAATCTGACTTTCGCGACGCTCTACAGCTTGGCGATATTTGATCTGCCTTTGCGCGACCGTAATGGCCCGGCGCAATGTGCCGTAGACCACGTAAGCGATCAGCAAAAGCCCGGCAGTAATAAAAAAGCGCCAAAGCAAGTCCTTCGCACTTTCATACCAGCCAGCCCCCGCCAGCAGGGCAATGCCGACCGGCAGTCCGACAATGACAATCGCGATCGGTGTGCGCCACCGTATCAGCCCGCTATTTTCACCCGTAAAGACCGCCGCCACGACGGAGCGTTGCCGCCACAGCACACGGAAAGTGAACACAGCCAAACCCAGCGCCAAGGTTATGAAAACGGCCAGACTAAAGCCTTCCAAGATATTCGGCGCACGGACATATTCTGTTAGGGCCAGACCGAAAACTGATAGGCCCGACAGGGGCGCAAACCAACGGAGATTGGCCAGCACAGCACAGCGCAATGGCTCTGAGAGCTTGAAGTGCGCTTCAAATAACGACTTATCGCGGTCCCAATTATACCAAGTCGCAAAGATCAATGACAAAAAGGCCGCATAGGCAAAGGCATTGCCGAGCCCTTGGATTAACGGATCCGGATTATCGCTCTGGCTGAACATAATCGCCACCAAGCCGAACACGATGGGCCACGGTGTGGCCAGCAAAAGACCTGTGCCAATCACAGCCGGTGTATGCCACAAACTGTCGCGTTTCACTCGCCCGACTGCTTCCCCACGAGTTTCAACATTAGCCCACAGTGCTGGCCGCATGTTCAAGACAAGCGCGATCATTCCGGCGGCCAGAAAAATGAGCGGCCAGAGACGACGCGCTTGGGTCAGAAACTCTGTGAAGGTGAGTTGGATATGCGCCGGCGACAAAAGCTCTGCGACACCCTGAATCACTTTGCCGGGCCAGTCCAGATTGATGGCGGGCACACTCGGCACCCAGAGCAGGTTCCCGTCGAGCAGCGCCCGCAATTCATTGCTCTCGGCGACAAGATCATCCTGAGCCACGGCTAGCTCAGCCAGGGCATTTTCCCGTGACGCCGCAATCGAAGCCGTCTGCCGCAGGAGATCCCGACGCTGTTCGACAAACTCGCTTAAGATCGCTTCGTCTTCAGGTCTCAGATCGGGAAGACTAGGGTTGTCAATCCGGGCCTCCACCAGCAAGTCTAATGGATCAATGCTTCTAAGCGGCAAATCCCGCAACTGTTCCTGCGCAACGACACGCGCCCGGGTCACGCGGGCCAGATCACGCTGAATATCCCGCTGATCCGCGCGCAGCACCGCCACGGGCGTTAGTTGCGCACTCAGGCGTCGCAGTGTTGCACCGGCCTCTCGGTCAATCGCTTCCAGGTCGACGAGTTTCGTGGCGCTATAAAGGTCGTTCTGGACATTAGCGGTTTCCCCGCGAATGGTTGCGAACTGGCGAGAGGTTCGCGCCTCCCCCGCCGCCATTTGCGTAATCCCCTCGGCCAAGCGAATATTTTCCTGCGCCAACTGATCGACCAGCGGATGCACATCGACCAAGCGCGCCGCTCTGTCAGCAATCCGGGACGATTGCATTTGCGCTTCGATCTGGCGCCGCCGCCCCGTCAGCGCTTGAAGCGCCAACACATCCTCACTCAGGGCTTCGACCTGCAATTCCGCGATACTCTGCCTTAAGGTCAATATCTCTTGGCGCATTGGCAAGCTGGCAATTTCGGCTTCTAGGGCCGCAATCTGGATGCGGCGGTTATAGCCGCTGGCCTGCAATGCCTTACGACGCGCTTGCAAGACAGGCTGTGTATCCCCTGTAGCCAATTCGGTCAGGGTTGACGTGATTTCAGAAAGCGCGGACCGCGCCTCATTTAATTCTCTCGGTGCCACAGACAGGCGCGAACCAAGATCAGAAATCTGCGCGCGATATTGTTCCAGCTCGCCTTCGACCGTTCGCAATTCGCTTTCCTTGGACAGAAGCTCTTGCTCAGTTGCAAACATGGCCGCGTCCCCAACCACTGTCGCTTCCGCGTCCATTGGAGTTCTTGCATCCAAATCCGCCCGCAGCGTTTCCAACTCGGCCTGAAGCGTTTCGACCGTTTCTCTCGCGGCCTCTGCATTCGTCGAAAATCTCTGCCTGGCCTCTTGCTGAAGGGTCGCGGCTTCAAGTCGGGTCACCGCTGTCGCCAAGAAGGTGCGGATTTGATCGACTTCCATCGTAACGGCTGTGTCGGGCGCGTCGGGTGGACTGTCAGGCAGCGCCTCAATCTCCGCCTTTAAGGTCTCTACCGTAAATTCAGGGGCCGAAATTTCTGCCGGGCTACGTTGCGCCGACGCGGGCAGAGCCAAAATGGCAATAAGCCAAATCGCAAGAAGGCTGCGTAAAACGGTCATGTGCTTCCTATCTTGCAGCCCCCGCAAATTGTAAAGCCGTTGCCAGTGTTCAGAGCGGATAGACAGCTATGAATTACAGGAAAGCGTTACGCTCTTGCATGACCCTGCGCAGGCTGTAGGAGCGCGCTTGTCATGGCAGAACCGCCCCTCCTCTCTATCACCGCCGCCCAGCTGACATTTGGCGGCACGCCGCTCTTACGCAATGCCTCACTCGCGATTGCGCCGAGAGATCGCATATGCCTGGTCGGGCGAAACGGATCTGGCAAAAGTACATTGATGAAGATTGCCGCCGGTCTGGTGGAGCCGGATGCGGGCGAAATCGTCCGACGGCCCGGCGCGTCCTCACGTTACCTTGAACAAGATCCGGACCTGACGCAATTTGCAACGCTATCGGATTTCATTACCGCCGACCTCGACCCACGCGATCCCACAGCGGGTGGGCGTGTGCCCTATCTTCTCGACGCGCTTGGCCTGAATGGCGATCTATCGACAGCCAACTTGTCGGGCGGGGAAGCGCGTCGGGCCGCCCTCGTAAAAGTCCTTGCGCCTGAACCGGACATCCTGCTGCTGGATGAGCCCACCAACCATCTGGACCTTCCGGCGATTGAATGGCTGGAAGGTGAGTTATCGCGCAGTCGCGCCGCACTGGTTCTGATCAGCCACGACCGACGCTTTCTGGAAAATCTATCTCAACGCACTGTGTGGCTCGATCGTGGCATAACACATAGCTTGGATAGGAGCTTTTCGCATTTCGAAGACTGGCGCGACGAGATGTTGGAACAAGAGACGCTCGACCGGCACAAGCTTACCCGGCAAATCCACCGCGAAGAACATTGGGTCACGCATGGTGTATCCGGTCGGCGCAAGCGCAATGTACGGCGGCTCAAAGAACTCGGCCAACTGAAACAAACACTGAAGTCCGCAACGGGTCCGCAGGGCGATGTATCCATCACGGTCGCGGATGCAGACGCCTCAGCCAAGCGTGTTGCTGAACTCAAAGAGGTCAGCTTTTCCTATGGTGATCGGCCTATCGTGACGGACCTTTCCCTGCGGATTATGCGCGGGGATCGCCTATCCATAATCGGCCCGAACGGCTCGGGTAAAACGACTTTGCTAAAGCTGCTTATGGGGCAGCTTGAACCGACGGGCGGCACAATCCGACTGGGCGAAAACCTCCAGCCGCTGGTGATTGATCAGAGGCGTGAAACCCTTGATCCAGAGATGAGCCTCAAAGACGCCATGGGCGAAGGGTCTGACACAGTCATCGTCAATGACCAGGCCATTCACGTCATGCGTTATATGAAGGATTTTCTATTTCGATCTGAACAAGCCACGACCCCGCTTCGTGCCCTGTCCGGTGGGGAGCGGGCGCGGGTGCAGCTGGCGCGTGGATTGCGACTGCCGTCTAATCTGCTGGTACTGGATGAACCGACCAATGACCTTGATCTGGAAACGCTTGATCTCTTGCAAGAAATGATCGCGGATTATCCCGGCACGGTTATCCTTGTCAGTCACGACCGGGATTTCATCGACCGTCTTGCCGCGCGCACACTTGTTTATGATGGCCCGGGAGAGTGGTCGCTTTATCCGGGCGGCTATAGCGATATGGCCCGACAACGCGGCGCTGGTGTGAAGGCCCGAAAGGTCGCGGCCGCAGCAAAAGCTAAGAACGACATGGCGGCGACAAAGCCCAAATCCTCTGCCCGCTCTGAACGCATGAGCTATAAAGAGACGTATCGCCTCGAACAGCTACCAGAAGAGATGGAAGGCTTAGAGGCCGCGATTTCCGCGCTTCAAACCGAACTGGCCGATCCCGATCTCTATGCGCGGGACGCGGCGCGCTTTGCCGCGGCATCGACGGAGCTGGAGAAAAAATCAGCCGCCCTTGAGGCCGCTGAAGACGAATGGCTCACACTGGAAGAAAAGCGCGAGCGGCTTGCAGGTTAAATCCGCGCTTTGATCTCATCGACGAGGTCGATCTTCTCCCAGCTAAATTCGCCATTCGGTCCCGGCTCCCGACCAAAATGGCCATAGGCCGATGTAGGCGCGTAGATCGGCTTGTTCAAATCCAGATGGGTACGGATGCCGCGCGGGGTCAGGTCCATGACCTGGCGAATAATCGTTTCAATCTTGTCGCCTTTGACCGGATTATTGTCATCGACATTGACATAGATAGAGGTCGGCGCCGCCACACCGATGGCGTAGCTGACCTGAATTTCCACCCAAGGCGCAACGCCTGCTGCGACCAAATTCTTAGCCAGATAGCGCGTGGCATAGGCGGCTGAGCGGTCCACCTTTGTCGGGTCTTTACCCGAAAACGCCCCGCCGCCATGAGGCGCCATACCGCCATACGTATCGACGATAATTTTACGCCCTGTTAGGCCCGCATCGCCGTCCGGCCCGCCAATGACGAATTTGCCGGTTGGGTTGATATGAAAGACCGTACGCTCATCAATCCAGCCTGCGGGTAGGACCTCTTCGATATAGGGCTGTACGCGGTCACGAATATCCGCGCTGGTTAGCTCCGCGTCCAAATGCTGGGTGGACAAGACAATCGCTGATGCCCCCACCGGGCGACCATTATAGTAACGCACCGTCACTTGGCTTTTGCTATCCGGGCCAAGCCAGTCTTGACCTTCCAGTTTGCGCGCTTTGGAAAGGCGTTCCAGAATTTTATGACTGTAGTGAACGGGCGCAGGCATGAGCGCGCCCGGCACATCCGTTGACGCGTAGCCGAACATAATGCCCTGATCGCCTGCCCCTTCTTCCTTGTGCAGGCCCGCGCCCGTATCGACACCTTGGGCAATATCGACGCTTTGCGGATGCAGCAGAACGCGGATGTCTGCGGTTTCGTGGTGGAAACCGTCTTGTTCATAGCCAATATCTTTGATCGCAGCGCGCGTCAGCGCTTCAATCCGGTCCGGCGTGATGCTGTCCGGGCCGCGAGTCTCGCCCGCAATGACGACCGTATTGGTTGTGGTCAGCGTTTCAGCCGCGACACGAACCTGCCAAGGATCCATGCCCTGCTCGATCGCTTCGCGAAAATAGAGATCGACAATTTCATCGCTGATCCGGTCAGCGACTTTATCCGGGTGTCCTTCGGAAACAGACTCGGACGTAAATTCGTAAGTTTGACGGGACATGGGAGCCTTTTCTTTTCTAACCGTCCCCGGCATTCATTGCCGGGGTCTGGTGGCCTCCTCCGCCACAAGAGGGGTCCGATAAGGATCGTATCGGCTTGTGGCTTTCAACTCGAACAGGCCCCGGCAATAAATGCCGGGGACGGGCTATTCCTAATACCGATAATGCTCCGGCTTGAACGGGCCTTCCGGCGAAACGCCGATATAGTCCGCTTGCTCTTTCGACATTTCCGTCAACTTCGCGCCGATCTTCGCCAGATGCAGACGCGCGACTTTTTCGTCCAAATGCTTGGGCAGCATATAGACTTCATTGGCGTATTTGCGGGTCTTGCGCTGGCTATCTTCCCACAGCTCGATCTGTGCCAAGACTTGGTTGGTGAAGCTCGCGCTCATCACGAAGGACGGATGGCCGGTGGCGTTGCCGAGGTTCAGCAAACGACCCTCGGACAGCAGGATCATGCGATTACCCGCAGGAAATTCGATCATATCAACTTGATCTTTAATATTGGTCCATTTGTGATTGCGCAGCGCAGCGACTTGGATTTCATTATCGAAGTGACCGATGTTGCCGACGATCGCCATGTCCTTCATCTCGCG
>CAZSUW010000055.1:0-16338 GCA_964610115.1 uncultured Algimonas sp. | reverse complement strand
ATCCCGCCATTGATGACAGTCGGATCAAGCCCGCCCCCTTCCAAGAGCGCGGCGATCATGGTCGTCGTCGTTGTCTTTCCGTGTGTCCCGCCCACTGCGACTGTCCATTTCAAGCGCATGAGTTCAGCCAGCATCTCTGCGCGTCTGACAACCGGTATTGACCGAGAGCGCGCTTCTACGAGTTCGGGATTATCGGCTTTGATTGCGCTGCTCATCACGATTGCGCCCGCGCCAACGACCTGCTCGGCTTTCTGACCAATGAAAACGGTCGCGCCGAGAGCTTTTAGCCGCTCGGTAATGGCACTTTCGCGCATGTCAGAGCCCTGTACCTGATAGCCAAGATTGAGCATGACTTCCGCAATGCCGCTCATCCCAATCCCGCCAATGCCGACAAAGTGGATCGGACCCATATCGAACGGGACTTTGGTCGCCAGATTGCGTTTGGCCTCAAGCTTACTTTTGGGTTTATCAGACACGAGACGAACCTCTGGATGAAACTCTGGGGCCCTATTGGGCGGCTTGCACGACGAGCGCGGCCAAGTCACGGGCCGCCTCTGGACGGGCGAGCTTTGTGGCGTTTCGGCCCATTTGGTCAAGACGTTGCGGGTCAGAGAGTAGCTCCATTAGCAGTTGCGAGAGATGCTCTTTCGTGAACTCACTTTCTGGCACAATCACGGCGGCACCAAGGCGTTCTAGCGCCCTTGCATTGGCCGTTTGATGGTCATCCATTGCAATTCCTAGCGGCACGAGGATGGACGCTTTACCCATAAGTGCGATTTCAGACACAGACGACGCGCCCGCACGGGCGATGATGAGGTCGGCCCACTGCAAATGCTCGTGAATGTTTTTGAAAAATGGCGCTTGATTGGCGAACATCCCGACTGACGCATAACCTTGATCGGCACTTGGTCGAACACCTTCGGGAGTCTGCTGAACGACCTTTAGGGTAGATCGGAGACGCTCAGGAACAAGGCTCAGCGCCCACGGCACAGTCCCCGCAATGAGTTGCGCCCCTAAAGATCCACCGACGACTAAGAGATTATTCGAGGATGTTTTGGCACAATCACTAAGTGATGCCTTGAGAATATCATCCCGCAAGGGATTACCCACCACGACATGATTGCTCCCAGCGGGGAGCCGCGCCAAATCCTCAAACCCACTCGCCACGACCGTCGCCTTGCGCGCAAACACCCGGTTCACACGACCCAGTACCGCATTCTGTTCATGGATGACGCGGGGAATGTTCAGGCTTTCTGCCGCGCGCAGCGCTGGGAAACTTGGATAGCCGCCAAAACCAATCACAACATCCGGCGTCCACTCGCGCATAAACGCTTTGGCCTGCCGCACCCCTTGAGCGAGTTGTAGTGCGCCGCGTATCGCCTTTATGGGATGGCGCGGGCTGATGCTCGCCGCTTTAACCTCGATAATAGGATCAGCCTTGATGCGCCCCGCATGTTTGCGTCCCCGCGCATCGGTAATCATCGCACAAGACCAGCCCATGCGTCCTAATTCTTCAGAGAGGCTTTGCGCCGGAAACATATGTCCGCCCGTGCCCCCTGCCGCCAAAAGCGCCCTCAGGCTCCGCCCCTCACGCACGATAGGCTCCGGGACGTTTACGGGTAAAGGCCAGGATTAGCCCCGCCGCAAAACAAAGGGATAGCAAGCTCGACCCGCCATAAGAAATGAAAGGAAGCGTCATGCCTTTGCTGGGCGCCATATTCAGGTTCACGAATAAATTTATGATCGCTTGAATGCCAATCATGGTCGCCAGGCCTGCCGTTGCAAGCTGACAAAACTGATCGTTTAAGCGCAGCGCATTGGAAAAGGCCCGGACCACAAACGCTGCGATCAACAAGACCAACATCGCACTGATCAGAAAGCCAAATTCTTCGACGCCGACGCTGAAGATAAAATCGGTATGCCCATCCGGCAGGACATATTTCACGGCCCCCTCACCAGGACCGCGCCCGAAAAATCCGCCGCCGGCAATCGCTTCCAATGCTTTTTCGGTCTGATAGCCATCCGCTTTGTCCGGCGATAAAAACGTACTCACCCGTGCCCGCACATGGGGCAGCGCCATATAGGCGCCTACGGCTCCGATCATTGTCACGCCCAGCATCACTAAAACCCACCCGAGTGACATGCCCGCAAAGAAGAACACCGCTGCGAAACATAAAGTTAAGAGGAAACTTTGGCCAAAATCAGGCTGTGTGATGAGCAATGCGATCAGAAAAAGATAAATGACCAGAACAATCGCCACCGCCGGTACGCCCGGATCGCGCCGCGCACTGGAAAACATCCAGGCGGCAAAAACAATGAAGGCGGGCTTAGCAAATTCTGAGGGCTGCAAACCAAAAGACCCAATTCGCACCCAGCGCACAGCGCCTTTGACTTCATACCCAATGGAAGGGAGCAACAGCATGAGAGAGCTCGCCCCAATGAGGGCGAGCACCCCAATTCGGCGCGCCCCGCGCGGTTCAAACAGTGAAACAAAGACAGCCCCGCCAAAGCCAACGACGACAAACATGAAGTGCCGCATCAAAAAATAAAAAGGATTCTCGATCCCGTAGCGCGCACTCGCCGCTGGGCTCGCCGCCATGGACAGCACTAAACCAGCGCACAATAAGCAAAGCAGAAGAATTAAAGTCAGCTGATCAACAGATCGCCACCATTCAGCGAACAGAAAGCGCCGCGACCGTGCGGTCAGATTTGATGGAACCGGCAGACGAAGACTATTCATGCGGCCGTCTCCGTCACGTCGGATTTCTGGCAAGATTTAATCAAAGCTTGGACCATTTCTCTGAAGGCATCACCGCGGGCTTCAAAACTCTTAAATTGGTCAAAGCTGGCACAGGCCGGAGAGAGCAAGACAATGGGATTTGGGTGATCTGACTGCAAGGCGTCTCGCGCTGCGCAAACCGTCGCCATATCAAGCTCGCCACTCAACTTGAACGGAACATCTGCGCCGCGCAATGTGCGCGCAAACGGCTTTGCCGCCTCCCCGATCAGATAGGCCTTTGCGACCCGATCAAACAAATCCGTCACAGGGTCTAATCCGCCGGCTTTTGCCAGACCGCCCGCAATCCAATAGACGTTTTCATAACTTCTTAGCGCCTGCCTTACGGCGTCCGCATTGGTCGCTTTGCTGTCATTGACGAAACGGACTTTACCGAGTCTGCCAACCGTTTCCATGCGATGCGCCAGACCGGGAAAAGATAGGATGGCTTTGCCGATCGCACCCGGGTCCAGACCCAGCGATACAACGGCGGCATAAGCGGCGGCGGCATTCTGGGCATTATGCGTGCCCTCTAGCGCCAAAGCATCAGTCAAATCGCAAATCGTCTTTCCGCGTTTTCCCGTCCGGTCCATTAACTTGCCCCCTAAAGCAAAAACGCCGTGACCCAGCGCTCGCTTTGAAGAGATCGGAATAATCCGCCGACCATTCTTGACCTTCAGGGCGGTCGTTAACGTCCGCCCATAGTCATCATCGACGCCAATAATGACAGTATCGTCTGTCGTTTGATTGGAAAAAATACGTTCCTTTGCCTGACCATAGGCGTCCATCGTACCGTGTCGGTCCAGATGATCTGGCGAAAGGTTCAAGAATACCGCCGCATTGGCACGCAGACTATTCGTCCGCTCTAACTGATAGCTCGATAGCTCGATGACGTAATAGGCGCCACCGTGCATCCGATCGAGATCTAGAACACCCCGCCCGATATTACCGCCAATCTGGGCGTCCTTGCCAACCGCTTTCAGGACATGACCAATCAATGATGTCGTGGTGGATTTGCCATTCGTGCCAGTAATCGCGACGATTTTCGGGCGCTCACTGATAGGCCGCGCATTGATCTCCCGCGCGAGAATTTCAATGTCACAAATGATTGGCACATTCGCTTCAACCGCTTTCACAGCCGACCAATGCGGTTCCGGCAAATCATGTGGCACACCGGGCGAAAGAACCAATTCGTCAAAGCCGCCCCAATCTGTCTCGCGTGGATCTCTAACGCTCACCCCGGCTTTTTTGGCGGCAGAGCGACCAGCGGCATTGTCGTCCCAAGCCCAGACATCTGCGCCGCCCGCCTGCAAAGACAAGGCCGCAGAGACGCCAGTGCGACCCAAGCCAAAGACGACAACCCGCCGACCGTCAAATGTGCTCGCTTTGATCATCTAACGCAGCTTCAAAGTTGAAAGCCCGACAAGGGCAAGAATGATAGCAATTATCCAGAAACGGATCACGATCGTTGGCTCTGCCCATCCCTTTTTCTCAAAGTGATGGTGGATCGGGGCCATGCGAAAAACACGCTTTCCGGTCAGCTTAAAGCTCGCGACCTGAACAATGACAGACACAGCTTCGAGGACGAACAGGCCGCCAATGATGGCCAGGACGATCTCATGCTTGATTGCGACCGCTGTCGTCCCGAGCGCGCCACCAAGCGCGAGGCTTCCCGTATCGCCCATAAAGATCATGGCGGGCGGTGCGTTGAACCAAAGGAAGCCTAAAGACGCGCCGATAATCGCGCCGAGGAAGATCGTCACTTCGCCAGACCCCGGCACGAAAGGCACACCGAGATACCCAGAGAAAACCGCATTCCCCACGAGGTACGCAATAAAGGCGAGCGCCATACACGCAATCATCACGGGAACAATGGCGAGACCATCCAAGCCATCCGTCAGGTTCACGGCATTTGCACTTCCGACGATGACCAGACACCCAAACGGTATGAAAAACAGACCCAAATTGATCCAGGTATTTTGCAGCAATGGAACCGCCAGCCCGGTATTGAAGCCGCCCTCTGTGGGCATGGAGGCCGAAATGATATAGACAGCGGCCGCTGCGATAAGAAATTCAAGTAAAAGCCTGATTTTGCCAGAAAAACCCTTATGTGACTGGCGGCTGACCTTGAGATAATCATCGTAGAAACCAATCAAGCCAAAACCCGCCGTGACCAGAAACACCGTCCAGAGAAACGGGCTGCGCAAATTTCCCCAAAGCAAGGTTGAAATCACCACAGCCAGCAGGATCATCAGCCCGCCCATTGTGGGCGTTCCGGCCTTTTGAATGATATGGGATTCGGGTCCATCTTCGCGGATCGGCTGGCCTTTTCCCTGACGCGCGCGCAGCCCGTCAATCATTTTTGGGCCAATAAGAAAACAGATGATCAGCGAAGTCATAATCGCGCCGCCAACCCGAAAGGTAATGTAGTTAAACAGGTTGAAGAGTTGAAACTCATCCCCCAGCGGCGCGAGCCATTCGTAGAACATCCCTTAGCCCTCCCCAGCTTTCAGGCGGCGCGCAAGCGCCCCTAATCCCGTCGCATTGCTACCTTTGATAAGCAGCACGTCGCCATCTTGCAGCTCGTCCTGCAAAGCGTCCGCAATACCTTCAGCATCATCCGCATGCGCAGCACGATACGCTCTCGGCAACGCCCCGCGCAGCGCGCGCATACACTCTCCCACCGTCAGCACCCGCGAAAACTCTGCCGCCACAAGCGGTGTGGCCAGTGCCGCATGCTGATCTAACTCATCCGCACCCAGTTCTTTCATATCACCCAGCAGGGCAAGTTTGCGCCCCTCATGCAAAGCCGCTGCGGCAATGGCGGCGCGCATCGACGCGGGATTGGCGTTATAGCTTTGATCGATCAGCGTGATATTTTTACCCGCGACAGAAACACGATGCGTATCGCCTCGCCCTTCACTCTCCTTTGCACTCGATAAAGCGTCCGCGCAGGCTTTCACGTCTTGCCCCAGCGCATGGGCCACAGCGATGCAGGCCGCGATATTTGACGCCCAATGCGCGCCGGAAAGATTATGGGTCACTGCAATTTCTTGACCCGCCACATCAAGATGAACCGACCCGCCAGACGCTTGCGACGAAGACGACACAATCTGAATATCGCCGCTTTCACCAAACGTAAGGATATTAAGCCCGTCACTCTGCGCAATGATCCGCGACGTGTAGGCATTATCCGCATTGAGGATTAGCGTCCCGCCATCAACCAACCCATGACGAATTTCGGCCTTCGCATCGGCAATCGCTTCGATACTTTCAAAGTTTTCGCGGTGCGCCCCCGCAACTGTCGTTATCAAAGCTACATGCGGGGCCACTTGCTTGGATAGAGCTGTCAGTTCTCCAGCGTGGTTCATGCCCGTTTCGAATACGGCGAATTCCGTCTCTTTTGGTAACGTGGCCAGTGTGATCGGCACGCCGAGATGATTATTAAAACTGCGCTGGCTTTTATGGGTTGAACCAAGGGCGGCGAACATAACCGCTAGCGCGTCTTTCACGCTTGTCTTCCCAACAGACCCCGTGACGGCAATTCGCTCGGCTTGAGAGCGATCCCGCCCGACTTTCCCGAGCGCCTCTAGCGCCACCATTGTATCGGTTACCTGCACGGCGGGTCCGTCAACGGGTTTCGCCGTCAGTACCCCAGCCGCACCCGCCGCCATAGCTTTCTGGATAAAATCATGGCCATCGCGTTCAGCCACCAGCGGCACAAACAAGTCACCAGGTTTGGTAGATCGCGAGTCAATGGAAAGCCCTGTCGCCTTAAACGAAGACAAAGCCGTCCCGCCTGTTGCCTTGGCAATTTCGTCAGATGTCCAGAGCGCGCTCACGCCAGAAGCTCCCGCACGACGGTCACGTCGTTAAATGGAATGACAGTGTCACCAATAATCTGCCCCGTCTCATGCCCTTTCCCGGCTACGACAAGACAGTCACCCGGTTCGAGACGTGCAATCCCGTCCGCAATCGCTGCACGACGATCACCTATTTCGGTCGCATTGGGGCAACCTTGCATAACCGCCGCGCGGATTTTCGCCGCATTTTCCGTGCGTGGATTATCGTCCGTCACGATGACATCGTCCGCGAATTTGGCGGCCACAGCCCCCATTTTCGGGCGCTTGATCGGGTCGCGGTCTCCGCCGCAGCCAAAGACAACACGCAAGGCGCCCTCCACATGCGGGCGCACATTTTGCAAAACCTTCTTCAAGCCGTCTTCAGTATGGGCAAAATCAACAAAGATTGGCACGCCGTCCTTATGACCCGCAATTTCCAAACGACCCGCAACGCCAATGAGCTTGGAGAGCGCCGCAACACCGACCTCTCTTGAAACACCTGTTGCCAAGGCCAAGGACAGCGCGGTGACGGCGTTCAACGCCTGAAATTCAGCGGCGAGCGGAAGCTCAACACTTACGCGTTCCCCGTCAACGACCAGCGTTAAAACCTGACTGCTCGCACGGGGCATGATCTCAACGATACGGACATCGCGCCCGCCCCAGCCGATCTGACGAACGTAATGCGGAATGGCGAGACAGTCCTGCAACAAATCCCGCCCTTCCGGACTATCGGTCACGATGACGACGGGACTACGCGCTGGCAGCAAGTCCAGAAAGAGGCGCTTCTTCGCCGCGAAATAGGCCTCCGGGCTTTCGTGATAATCGTAGTGATCTTGCGTCAGATTCGTGAAGCCAGCAGCACTCAACGCAACCTCGTCCATTCGGTACTGATCCAAGCCGTGACTGGACGCCTCCATCGCGACATGGGTCACGCCTTCACCTGCGAGGGTATGCAGCGTTTCATGCAAAGCGATGGCATCCGGGGTTGTATGGCTCATTTTCGCAAAGCCGGACGGTGATCGCACGCCAAGCGTACCAAAACAGGCGGCCTCTAAGCCGGCATGCGCCCAGATCTGACGCAAGAATTCGACCGTGCTGCTTTTCCCATTTGTCCCTGTCACCGCAACGACCGTCGCGGGCTGAGCCGGATAAATCCGTTTCGCGGCCCGCGCATAATCAAGGCGCGGATTGTCCGACGCAATCAAAGGAAGCCCGAGCGTATCCACGCCAGGCGTACTGATAATGGCGATCGCGCCGTTTCCGACAGCCTGCGGAATGAAATCACGACCATCCAAAGCCGTTCCCGGTAAGGCCGCGAAGATATAGCCGGGCTTCACCTGCCGCGAATCCGCCGTTAGGCCCGTGACGCGCGCGACACCTTCGAGGCCGAAGTCCCGCAGTTTTAGCGACACCGTCATGGCGTAAGCTCCAATGACGCCGTTTGTTGCTTGGCTCGTGAGCCGGGCAGCATGGGCCCGACCCGCTCAATCACACGCCCGGCTGTGGGGGCCGCATTCCAACCCGCTGTCGCATAACCAAATGTGCCCTCAATGGCTTGTGGCTCATCCAGCGTTATAATCATCGCATAGCGCGGGTTCGTATAGGGCCATGCTGCCACAAAAGACGTCACCAAGCGGTCCCGATCATAGCCGCCTGTAGCCGATGGCTTTTCGGCTGTTCCTGTTTTCCCCATTACCCCAAAACCCGGCACATCGGCCCGGCGCCCTGTTCCATCCGTTACCGTCAGACGCATCATTTCAACCAAATTCTGCGAGACGTCCGTGCTGAACACTCGACGGGTTTCAGCGGGGCGCGCCGCATCGCGCTTCAACACTGTTGGCCGTACATAGACCCCGTCATTTACCGCCGCACCAATCGCATTGGTCAAAGCCAGTGGCGTGACAGCCAGACCATGACCATAGGATACGGTCACCGTCGCCATATCACCCCAACGGGCCTGCACTTGAGGGCGAGCACTTTCAGAGAGTTCGTACGGCACGCGCGATAGCAACCCTAATTCACGGAGGTAATACTGCTGTCGTTCGGCCCCAATTCGATCCGCCAGCATGGCCGTGCCACGGTTAGAACTTTCCGCCAGTACGCCGTCGAGGTCTAAGGGTACGTCAGAGGGGTGATCATCGCGAATATATTTTCCGTGAATTTTATAGGGCTTGTGCACGTCAAACATTTCCTCACGTGTGGTTAGGCCGTCCTGTAAGGCCATAGCGACAGTCAGCGGTTTGAAGACTGAACCCAAATCATACGTTGCCATTGAGGCGGTATTGAAGCGGGATTCAGGCGAGGATTCACCCACGATATTCGCATTAAAATCAGGAACAGACGCCATGGCGATAATCTCGCCGCTCTGAACATCCAGAACGACCCCGGCCCCAGACTTGGCAGAAAATTTTTCAACGGCTTTCGCCAATTCTTCTGACACCGCAAATTGCACGCGTGCATCAACGGACAATGCCACGTCAGGGGCACCAGGGCCAGACAGCCGCTCATTTAGAGCACGCTCGGCCCCTGCCGCACCTTGCAAGTCAATATCCGTCCAACCAATCAGATGAGACGCTAAGTCGCCACCCGGATAGATACGCTTAGGCTCCGTACGGAAGCCCAGCCCTGGAAGCCCCAAGTCAAAAACAGCTTGATGTTCTTTCGGCGAAAGCCCCCGATCAATCCATACAAAGGCTCGTTCACTGCTGAGTTGCTCAATCAACTTCAACCGATCGAGATGAGGGCGGACACGAACCAACGCCTCCGCCGCCTCCTCTGCGTTCCAAATCCGTGATGGCTCTGCATATAGCGAATAGGTCGATAAAGTCGTCGCCAAGAGCACGCCATGACGATCCGTCAAGTCTGCACGGGTTGTCATATCCGCTATGGGCACGGCACGACGGTGATCTTCCGGCGAAAGCAGCGCGACTTCTGCCAGTCGCGCGATCACGATCGCAATCATAAACAGGAAAATGACCAAGCTAATCCGTATGCGGATACGCCCCTCATTAACGGCCGCAAACTCGACATCCGCGACCGAGAGAACAGGCTCGTCTGAATACAGCCCGCCGCTCACTCTGACGCCCCCACCGACTGTTGCGTCGCCGCAATCTCGATCACTTCCAAGTCAAGGCGATCGTGAGACAATTCACGCAAACGCGCCGGATTGGTTAAAACCGCCCTTTCGGCCTCCAAGACAGCAATCGCGGCGCGCTCAGCCTCGATCTGGCGCTCCAAACGCATCACATCCGCCTTTGCCTCTTTCGCGCCCGTTTTCACATAAAACAAGGCAACGGTTAGCAGCACACCAATCACTAGCAGCAGGAACAATCCTAAACGGCGTGAGGCCCTCTCCATTGGCGTATAGACAAAACTCTCAGTCATGAGAGTTGCCCCAAGCTCGGAAGCTCACGACGGGAGGGCACCCAGTCTTCATTAATGGGAAAGGCCGGCACTTCCGTTCGGACCGCCAAGCGTAGCTTGGCAGAACGCGCGCGTGGGTTCGCCTCCCCCTCTGCTTTTGTCGGCTTCACCACACTGCGTCGCGGCAAGGTAAAGCTGGCCTTTGGTCCAGTCGGCGCAACTTCAGGCGCATAACGAGACCCCCCCTCAACCTCACCCGCACGTTCACGGAGGAACTGCTTGGCAATCCTGTCCTCAAGACTATGGAAGGTGACGATCACTAAACGCCCGCCTGGCTTGAGCAGGTTTTCCGCCGCACAGAGACCCCGATAAAGCTCGCCCAATTCATCATTGATGAAAATACGTAAGGCTTGGAAGACGCGGGTTGCCGGGTGGATTTTCCCGCTTCGCCCAATGGCTTTTTCTATGATCTCTGCAAGCTGTGCTGTGGTCCCAATTTCGCGCTCATCGCGCGCGTCAACAATGCGTCGCGCAGCACGGCGGGCATGACGCTCTTCGCCGTAAACTTGAAACAGCGCCGTCAACTCACCTTCGGATAATTGCATGACGGCATCACGCGCTGTTGGACCAGACCGGCTCATGCGCATGTCGAGCGGACCATCCTTCTGGAAAGAGAACCCACGATAAGCCTGATCAATTTGCATTGACGACACACCGATATCGAACACAACGACATCCGCGGGCGGTAAATTGTGCTGATCCATCTTTGAAAAAGGCGTCTGAACGAGGCGAAATCGCCCTCCATATTCCAAAGCAAGCGTGTTGGCGCGCGGCAAGACAGTCGGATCACGATCTAGGCCAATGACGTAACAGTCGGCGGCCCTCAGGAAAGCTTCGCTATATCCCCCAAACCCAAAGGTCGCGTCCACGACCGCCTCGCCGTCGCAAACCTTTGCAGCGCTTAGCACACTCTCAAGCATGACAGGGATATGCGACCGATCAGCCATTAAAAACGCGGCGCCCCAAGTAAGCGGGTCGTCTTAGACGCCTGACGCGCCGCCCGCATCCGGTCCTCATGCGCGCCTGGCTCCCAAATCTCGAACCGGTTACCTAGACCAACAAAGGTCGCATTAATGCCAAGGTCCGCGTGATTGCGGAACTCTTCCGGCAAGACCATTCGCCCCGTTTTGTCATAGGGCAGTCGCCGCGCCCCGCCAAGCAACGCCATTTGCTGCGCCTCAGCCGCCTCTGGCGAAAGAGAGCCATCCGCCACACGCTCAAAGATTTCGCGCTGCAACGCTTCCATCAAGGTCTTGCCCCCACCTTCGAGAAAGCCGCCATGAACGGACGGCCAGACATAGATGGCATCATCGGACACAACATCGCGAAATGGCGCTGGCACACTGACCCGCCCTTTCGCATCAATCGTGTTTGTTGTGCTTCCGAGGAACATCCCGCGATCCGTCCCAAGGCCAGTGTTGGATCATAGAAGGCGCCCAATGCCCTCTCCTTGGTTGATCGTGGGATAACATGGGAAATCATGGTATTCTACGGCAGTGAAAGCTTTTGTTAGGCATACATGTTAAGGTCTTAACAGTGTGTGAGTTATGTGGATAAGTGGCAAGAAAAGTTCAGAGTCAGGTGCTTAACAAGGGGATAAAGTCAGAGGGCCTGTAAGCCGGGTTCTGTCCTGTCTTAAGAAAAGACAGGGGCGGCCATTCATCTGGACGCATCTTTGCAAATGCGCTCTAGCAACCGACCCGGACGACCCTGATGAAGCGCAGGATGCGTCGTCCCTATTTGGTTTTGCTCCGGATGGGGTTTACCATGCGGGCTTAGTCACCCTTGCCCCGGTGCGCTCTTACCGCACCCTTTCAGCCTTACCAGGCACGCGGCCTGGCGGTTTGCTCTCTGTGGCACTTTCCCTCAAGTCACCTTGGCTGGCCGTTAGCCAGCATCCTGCTTCATGGGAGCCCGGACTTTCCTCACCCATCAAATGATAGGTGCGACCACCCGGCCCTCTGACAGGACAGCGTTTACGCGGCGAGCTTGCGCGTGTCTACGGCATGAATGTAGCGCTGCCCGCCTTTGTCTTTGCAACTACCAAGAAAGCGTAAGCCGTTCTGGTTCAAGCATTGTTTATAGCGACTCCAGCCCAGCGACCGTAAGGTTTGCCCCGTTAGCGCATCTGTCCATTCATGCTGCTGGGCTGGCGCGGTAAATAGCAATCGGCCCCCCGGTTTCAGGGCTTTCGATATGCGGGCGAGTAGAACCGCCTGCTCCTCCTCCTCCAGCAGAAAGATAACGCCGACCATGACGACCGCGTCAAAGCCACGCCCAAACAAGTCTGTTCTGCGAACATCTTCGCACCGCACAGTCGCTCTCGGGATTGTCTTTTGGTAGGCCGCAAGGAGGCTCGGCGCGCTATCAATGGCGAAGAGCGCGACCTCATGCTTGGACAAAACCCACGACACGGGAAAACCGTGGCCGCAGCCTAGGTCGAGAACAGACTGATCTTGACGCAAAAAGGTCCGCGCCCACCTCTCAATCACATCAGCGCCTGACCCACTGCGCGCGGCCATAAATGCTTCCGCATGGGTTTCGTATGGATTTGTCACGAAACGCCCCGCCCTAAGTCTGACTAATGGGCGGTTTGACCTTCGCTCGACGGCCCGCCGATCATTAGACCGCTGAGCTGCGCCGCATCGGCTTCCGTCCAGTCAATCGGCGAAGGCTTGCGAGTGAGTGCCTGTTCCAGCACCTCATCGACGGATCCAACCGCGACAATGGTCAAGGCCTCTTTCACATTATCCGGGATTTCTGCGAGGTCTTTTTCATTCTCCTCAGGGATCAGCACGGTTTTCACACCGCCGCGAAGGGCCGCGAGCAGCTTTTCTTTAAGCCCCCCAATCGGTAGAACGCGCCCGCGCAAAGTCACCTCACCTGTCATGGCAACGTCGCTACGCACCGGAATACCGGTCAGGACAGACACCATGGCCGTGACCATGCCGATACCGGCGCTGGGGCCGTCTTTGGGCGTTGCGCCTTCTGGAACGTGGACGTGAATGTCTTTGCTGCGGAACTCACGCGGGGAAATGCCGAGCTCTGGTGCACGGGCTTGAACATAGCTATTGGCTGCCGAAATCGACTCTTTCATCACGTCTTTCAGATTACCCGTGATCGTCATCTTCCCCCGGCCGGACATAGAGACCGCTTCGATGGTAAGGATATCGCCCCCGACACTTGTCCAGGCCAGACCGGTTACGACGCCTATGCGATCTTCCGCGTCCGTACGTCCAAAGCGGTGCTTCTTCACCCCCAAAAAGTCACCGATATTCTCGGGCGTGACTTCCACGGAATTGACTTTTTCTTTGATGATCACGGTCAGGGCTTTACGGGCCAAGCGCGCGATTTCGCGTTTCAGCGAGCGCACTCCGGCTTCGCGCGTGTAATACCGAACGATCGACCGCACGACGTCATCCGAAATAGCCAGTTCATCGGCCTTCAACCCATTTTCTTTCACCTGTTCGGGGATCAGGTGTCGACGAGCGATTTCGACCTTTTCGTCCTCTGTATATCCCGGAATACGGATGATTTCCATCCGGTCCAGCAAGGGCTGCGGCATGTTCAAGCTATTCGCCGTTGTGATGAACATGACATCAGACAGATCGTAATCGACGTCGAGATAGTGATCGTTGAATGTATCATTCTGTTCTGGGTCCAAGACCTCTAGAAGAGCAGCACTGGGATCACCGCGATGATCTGATCCCATCTTATCGATCTCATCAAAAAGAAAGAGCGGGTTCGTGTATTTCGCCTTTTTCATAGACTGAATAACACGCCCCGGCATGGAGCCGATATAAGTCCGGCGGTGACCGCGGATTTCTGACTCGTCCCTAACGCCGCCTAAACTCACGCGGACAAATTCCCGTCCCGTCGCTTTGGCGATGGATTTACCGAGTGACGTTTTCCCAACGCCCGGAGGACCAACAAGACAGAGGATCGGGCCTTTAATCTTATTCGTGCGGGACTGCACGGCAAGATGCTCGATGATCCGCTCTTTGACTTTATCAAGGCCGTAGTGGTCCGCGTCCAGAATAGACTGCGCCTTGTCGAGGTCCTTTTGGAGGCGCTTTTTCTTGCCCCACGGAACGGAGAGCATCCAATCAATGAAGTTGCGCGACACATTCGCCTCCGCACTCATCGGGCTCATTTTCTTGAGCTTTTGAACTTCTTTCGTGACTTTTTCACGCGCTTCCTTGGAAAGTTTCGTCGCCTCTATTTTCTCTTCCAACTCAGCCATCTCGTCCGGCTGATCATTGCCAAGCTCTGACTGGATCGCTTTCATCTGCTCATTGAGGTAATATTCGCGTTGGGTTTTTTCCATCTGACGCTTAACGCGCCCACGGATTTTCTTCTCAACCTTCAGAACGGATGTTTCGCCGCCGATAACATCCATGATCAGCGACAAACGCTCCGCCGGATCTGCTGTCTCTAAAAGCTGCTGTTTCTTGGCCAGATCCGCACCGAGATGCACGGCGACAGTATCCGCGAGCTTTGAGGGATCTGTCGTATCGACAACAGAGGTCACGACTTCATCGGCGATCCGTTTATTGACCTTGCCAAAATCAGCAAAGGCGTCACGCACTTCTTTGGCCAAGGCGCGCGCGCGATCTTTGTCAAAATCTCCCGCAACGCTTTTCATCTCTGCCTGAAGATAGCCAGCCGTCTCGGACAGGGCGACAGATTCAGCGCGCTCTTGCCCCTCAACGAGGACACGAACTGTCCCGTCCGGCAGTTTCAGCAACTGCATGATCTTGGCGATACAGCCATGCGTGAAGAGATCCTCGGCAGAGGGCTCATCTACCGTGGCGTCCTTCTGACTTAACAGAAAAATCTGCTTATCCGCCGCCATCACAGTCTCCAGCGCCTTGATCGAGCGCGTACGCCCGACAAAGAGCGGCACCACCATATGTGGAAACACAACAATGTCGCGGAGTGGCAGGACCGGAAGCTGGGTTGGCAGGTTTTCGGATATCTCGCTCATATTTTACACGTGGGACAGCCCCGACCCCGCTTCAAGAGCAGTATGCAGATCGAAAGGAGCCTAATACAGCGCACAAAAGAAAACCCCGCCAAAAGAGCGGGGCTGAGATGTTTCACGTGAAACACTTTATTCTGGATCAATGTCCCGCGCCGTCGCAGGTCCGCCCAACGGTTTCGGCTTGGGCCGCTTCGTTGTTGGAACCGGACTAACGCTCGGACGACCACCTGATTTGCCGTCAGGACGTTTTGGCGGCTCACCGTCTTCCAAGAGCGCTCGAATTTCCTCGCCGGAGAGGGTTTCATATTCCAACAGAGCTTCTGCTAAGGCGACCCAATCCTTCTTTTTCTTCTTCAGAATTTTCAGCGCGGTTTCGTGAGCTTCTGTGACAAAGCGTTTGATCTCGCTTTCGATCAATTTTGCTGTCTCAGGTGAAATTGCGGAGCCGCGACCAATACCGGGATGGAAACTTTGCTGGTCTTTATGCTGATAAGCGATCGGACCGACTTCATCAGACAAGCCCCATTCCGTAACCATGGCCGTCGCAATGCGCGTGACCTGCTCAATATCCGAACTCGCGCCGGATGTGACCCGATCATACCCAAAGTGCAATTCTTCCGCCGCACGACCACCCATCGCCATCGCCATCCGCGCAATCATCTCTTGGCGGCTTTGGCTGATCTGATCGCGTTCCGGCAAATATTGCACCATGCCTAACGCGCGGCCGCGCGGAATGATGGTCGCCTTATGGATCGGCAGACTGCCTTCCATATTCAGACCCACAATCGCATGGCCCGCCTCATGGTAGGCTGTGTTCTCCCGCTCTTCATCTGTCATTGAGAGAGAGCGACGCTCTGCACCCATGAGGACTTTATCCCGCGCATCATCAAACTCTCGCTGCGTAATTTTCAGTTTATTGCGACGAGCTGAAAGAAGCGCCGCTTCATTGACAAGGTTCATCAAATCAGCGCCTGAGAAACCTGGCGTCCCGCGTGCGATGTATCGCGCACTCACGTCAGACGCGATCGGCTTGCCGCGCATGTGAACTTCGAGGATCTTTTCGCGGCCTTGAATATCGGGATATGGCACTTCGATCTGGCGGTCGAAACGACCCGGACGTAGCAGGGCTTTATCCAATACGTCAGGGCGGTTGGTCGCCGCGATGATGATAATGCCTTCTTGGCCTTCAAAGCCGTCCATTTCGACAAGCAATTGGTTCAAGGTTTGCTCGCGCTCTTCATGACCACCGGACGTGCCAACACCGCGATGACGGCCAACGGCGTCAATTTCGTCAATAAAGATAATACAGGGCG
>CAZSUW010000054.1:11311-16388 GCA_964610115.1 uncultured Algimonas sp. | reverse complement strand
GGTATTGGCCGCTATTTTGTGACCAGCGCGCTGAACCGTGACTACACCATGGTGATGGGCACGGTCATTATCGTGGCGACGCTGGTGCTGACATTCAACCTGATCGTTGATCTTCTTTATTCCGTCCTGGATCCGCGAGTGCGCTATGACTGATCTGACAATGACGACAACAGACGCAGATAGCGCCACTGATCCTGTCGCCGAAGCCACTAAGGGTCGGTCCTTACTCGATACAGCAATCCTGCGCCTGAAGCGCAACAAAGCCGCCATGGTCTCGCTCTGGGTCGTGATAGGCATGACACTCGCCGCCCTCTTCGGGCCGATGCTGTCGCCACATTCTTATGACGAGGTCTACAATAACTTCGTCGGCGTGAAGCCGTCCCTGAGCGCCTATCCCAAGACAGATCAGATCGAACCGATTACCGAACGCGCCATGGCCCGCGCGCGGGTGAATATGGAAGCGATCGAAATCGGTGATGACAGCGTGCAAATTTCCATCGTCAATCAAAAGGCAGAACCACTCGATCCGCGGATTACGCGCTATATGGTACGCACAGATGTCTATGAAAATGTCGTGCTAACCCCGTCTCCGGCGGATCCGACGCGCGGGATTATGACGGCGGACATTAAGAACCTGCGCTTCTTAATGGGCACAGACCAAAACGGACGGGACCTGTTTACACGCATTATGATCTCGCTGCGAATATCCCTGATGATTGGCGCGCTCGCTACAGGGGTCGCGCTGATGATTGGCGTCACTTACGGGGCGGTATCGGGCTTTATTGGCGGTACGGTCGATAACTGGATGATGCGACTGGTGGACTTGCTCTATTCCCTGCCCTTCGTGTTTTTCGTTATCTTGCTGGTCGTCTTCTTCGGCAATAATATCGTGCTGATCTTTATTGCCGTGGGCTGTATTCAATGGCTGGACATGGCGCGGATTGTGCGCGGGCAGACGCTGCAGCTTAAACAGAATGAATTTGTCCAAGCCTCTCAAGCCCTCGGCGTAGAGCGCGGTGACATTATCCGGCGGCATATTATTCCTAACCTCGCCGGCACCGTTGTCGTTTATATGACGCTGCTCATCCCGCGCGTGATTTTGCTGGAAAGTTTCTTGAGCTTTTTGGGTCTCGGCGTTCAGGAACCGCTGACCTCGCTCGGTGTGCTGATCGCAGAAGGCGCGCGCTATATGCGCAATGATCCCTATCTGCTGATCTTCCCGGCACTGACCATGTCGCTGCTGCTGTTTGCGCTTAACTTCTTGGGCGATGGTCTGCGCGATGCGCTCGACCCAAAAGATAGGTAGGGGAGACCGCTAAGATGAGTTCCGAAATGACAAAGCCCCTCGCGCTCGACATTCAACATCTCGTCGTCGATTTCGATACGCCGGATGGCACGGTGCATGCCGTTAAAGGCGTATCCCTACAGATCGAACCCGGTGAGATCGTCGCCATTGTGGGCGAAAGCGGATCCGGCAAAAGCCAGATCGCCATGTCCACCCTTGGCATCCTCGCCTCTAACGGCAAAGCAACCGGGTCAATCAAGCTACAAGGCCAAGAGCTACTGGGCCTGTCCCGCCGCGAACTCAATCAGGTTCGTGGCTCCAAAATCGCGATCATCTTCCAAGAGCCGATGACCTCGCTCGACCCGCTTTACAAAGTCGGCGACCAGATCATGGAACCGCTGCGAACCCATGGGGGCCTCAACAAAGCGCAAGCCAAAGAGCGTGCGCTGGACCTCATGCGCCAAGTGCAGATCCCCGATCCCGAACGCCGCTTTAATTCCTTCCCCAATGAAATGTCCGGCGGGCAGCGTCAGCGGATTATGATCGCGATGGCGCTGGCCAATAATCCAGAAGTCCTGATCGCGGACGAGCCGACGACAGCGTTGGACGTCACCACCCAAGCCGAAATCCTAAAGCTGCTGGCCCAGCTCAATAAAGACCTCGGCATGAGCATTGTTTTCATCACCCACGATCTCGGGATCGTGGAAGCCTTTGCGGACCGCGTCTATGTCATGCAGCGCGGCGTGGTGAAAGAATTCGGGCCGACCGCGCGTATCTTCTCCGCGCCCGAGACCGACTATACGCGCATCCTCTTGGACGCCGAACCGGAAGGCGCAAAGCCGCCCGTGCCGGACACAGAAGACCTTGTTCTTGCCGCGACTGATATGAATGTCACCTATGGCAAAGGGCCAGGATTCTTACAGAAAGATACGCGCTTCCACGCCGTCAAAGACACGACGCTGACTTTGCGCAAAGGCCAGACAATCGGCCTCGTCGGGGAAAGCGGGTCGGGCAAATCCACGCTGGGTCGCGCCGTGCTACGCCTGACCAAAAGTGAAGGCACCATCGTCTATATGGGTCGCAACATTGACCAGACGTCGCTGAAAGACCTGAAGCCTCTGCGCGAAGAATTGCAAATGGTCTTCCAAGATCCTTACGGCTCGCTCTCGCCGCGTATGACGGTTCTGGCCATTGTCGAAGAAGGCCTGCTGACCCACGCGCCGGAGTTGAGCAAAGCCGAGCGCACGGAACGCGCCTTGGAAGCGCTGGCCAAAGTCGGTCTGGACCAATCTGTGCGCAACCGCTTCCCGCACGAATTTTCCGGCGGGCAGAGACAGCGCATCGCCATTGCGCGCGCTATGGTCCTGCGCCCAAATGTGGTGGTCCTGGACGAGCCGACATCGGCGCTGGATCGCACCGTGCAGAAAGAGGTTTTGGACTTGCTGCGCGATCTGCAAAACGAGTTTGAGCTGTCTTACATTTTCATCAGCCACGACCTGGCGGTTATCAAAGTCATGTCCGATTATGTAATGGTGATGAAACAAGGCAAAATCATCGAAGAAGGCGTGACCGAAGCGATCTTTGAGCGGCCCGAAGACCCTTATACGCAAAGCCTGATCGAGAGTTCTTTCAATCTGAAAGAACTTTTGGCCGCAGTATAAAAAGCGCACCGATTACACCCTTCTTGCGTAAACAAAGCGGAAGAGAGGTAGAGAGATTTAGCATGACTGTGTCCCCCCGATTTTTAGCTCTTGGACTAACCGGCTTACTGGCAGGTTTTCTGACCGCTTGCACGCAAGGCGGGGCGGCGCCTTCTGTAAATCCCGATCCAACTCCTCCACCCGCGCCGCGGGCTGTGGACGCGGTCGCAGATCTGATCAACACGTCAGGTCAATCTGTCGGCGAAGCGCATTTTTACAAAGGCTCCAATGGCGTTGTCATGCGGTTTTCTGTGAGCGGCATTGCGCCGGGGATTCATGGCATGCACTTTCACGCCAAAGGCACGTGCGAAGACCCGGCCGAAGGCTTTAAAGCCACGGGCGGGCACATCATGCCGCTGGGCAAGCCGCATGGCTATATGCATCCGGACGGCCCACATGCGGGGAACCTGCCCAATCTGATTGTCGGCGAAAGCGGAAGCGCAACGATCGAGCTGTATTCCGGCCTAGTGACGCTCGATGAAGGGGTCGCCGCCTTACTGGACGAAGACGGCTCTACACTGATAATCCATGCCAATGAGGACGATCACCTGACCCAGCCAATTGGCGGGGCGGGCGGACGCATTGTATGCGGTGTTGTAAAACGCCCATAAGCGACCCCGCCCAATCGGGCTTATATTGACTTAACGCCATGCTTATGTCGCGAAGTCAGCTTTAAACGAAGAGACTTCGCTCTTGACCTGCGTTAAAGGCGGGCCGTGTTATCCGTACTCGACATTTTTCGTGTGGGCATTGGCCCGTCTTCCTCCCACACTGTGGGGCCAATGCGTATTGCGGCGCGCTACCGTCAACGTCTGCGTAAGAAAGGCCTTTTACCCGATCTCCTGCGATTGATCTTTCGCGGCTCGCTGGCCTTTACGGGCGAGGGTCACGGCACATTTCGCGCCGCTAAGCTCGGCCTATTAGGGTTTAAACCGGAAACGATCAATATGGCCAAGGCCGAAGCGGCTCTGGCAGAACTTGAAAAAACCAAAGCCCTGCCCGACGGCACACAAGTCGAGTTCGTGATCGATTATGAAACACCGACGCGACTGCACCCGAATGAGATGATGGCGCAAGCCTTTCGCGACGGCGGAAAACTCGACCAAAGAACCTATTATTCCACGGGGGGCGGCTTCATCGCGAGCCACGCGCAACTGGCCAAACCTGTCTCTGACGATTTGGTAGAGACCGGGTTTACCGCCCCTTTTCCTTTTGGCTCTGCAGGCGAACTCCTTCAGATTTGCGAAAGGGAGACCCAGTCCATCGCCGACATTATCATGTCTAATGAAGAGACGCGTCGTCCGCGCGATATGACCGAACAGAAACTGGATCATATTGCCGACATTATGATGGAGAGCGTTGATCGCGGTTTGCAGGCGAGAGGACGCCTGCCCGGATCACTAAAAGTGGAACGCCGCGCTGCGCGGCTTTGGGACCGTCTACAAAGCGCCCCGCCCAATGAGCGCGAAGCCTTGTTCGACTGGCTGAATGTCTATGCCATGGCGGTCAATGAAGAAAACGCCGCCGGCGGTCAGGTCGTGACAGCGCCAACAAATGGCGCGGCCGGCATCATTCCGGCTGTCTTGCGTCACTATTGCTATGAAGACGGCAAGCTAAGGCGCGAACAAACGCGGCAATTCCTGCTCACGGCGGGCGGGGTCGGCTTGCTTTATAAACAGCGCGCCTCGATTTCAGGGGCGGAAATGGGGTGCCAAGGTGAAGTTGGCGTGGCGTGTTCCATGGCAGCGGGTGGGCTAGCGGCGATTTGGGGCGGCACGCCCGATCAAGTCGCCAGCGCCGCAGAGATCGGTATGGAACATAATCTGGGTCTGACCTGTGATCCGGTCGGCGGCTTGGTCCAAGTGCCCTGTATCGAACGCAATGCCATCGGCGCGGTGAAGGCGGCCAATGCCGCGCGCCTGGCCCTGCACGGCACTGGCAAAACGGTCGTCAGCCTTGACGCCGTGATTGAAACCATGCGCCAAACCGGGCTGGATATGAGCCATAAATATAAAGAAACCAGCCAAGGTGGTTTGGCCGTCAATGTGATTGAATGTTGAGCGGCTGGGTTTTGGTCTGGGGTTGGGTCTGG